>NZ_JTIZ01000024.1:0-78987 GCF_000801125.1 Rhodococcus sp. Chr-9 | reverse complement strand
ATCGGCACACTGTTGAGTTCTCAAAGAACACGCACACATCATCACGTTACCGGACACCTGTCCGGCTCGCTCCGAGGCAACCGTTCCAAGCTATCACGTCCGATTTCAGGGCCGCAAATCGTTGCTTTCCCGTTCTCTTCTGTGAGAGCCGATCGATGCGACATCGAACATGCCTGTTTCCGAACCTCTCGGTCCGGCGGGCTGTTCGGTGTCGCTCGAACGACGACTAAGTTACGCCGACGCTAACGCGCCGTCAAACCCGCTGGTCAGGGGCTCGCCAGCGTCGGCAAAGGCCTCAGTCGCGGACGACTCGCACACCGGCGAAGTTCCGCTTGCCCCGACGCAGGACGAGCCAGCGTCCGTGCAGCAGCTCTCCGTCGCGCGGGGTCCACCCCTCCGAGGCGATACGGACGTTGTTGACCGACGCGCCGCCTTCCTTGATGGTGCGACGCGCAGCTCCCTTGCTCTCGCACAGCCCCGACGCGACGAGCAGGTCGATGATCGTGTCCGGCTCGCCGGCGCGGAGCTCCGTCACGGATGCCTCGGTCAGGGCGGCCGCGAGCGTGGGCTCGTCCAGCTCGCCCAGCTCGCCTCGCCCGAAGAGGGCGCGGCTGGCCAACTCGACCGCTGCGGTGTTGTGCGCTCCGTGCACGAGCGTGGTCATCTCGGCAGCGAGTCGCTTCTGGGCCTCCCGTGCGTGCGGACGCTCCGTGGTGGCGGTCTCGAGTTCGGCGAGTTCGTCCTTGTCGAGAAAGGTGAACCAGCGCAGGTACTTCATGACGTCGGCGTCGGCAGCGTTGACGAAGTACTGGTACCAGGCGTACGGGCTCGTCATCTCCGGGTCGAGCCACAAGCTGCCACCACCGGTGGACTTGCCGAACTTCTTGCCGTCGGACGAGGTCACGAGCGGGACGGTCAAGGCGTGCACACTCTCGCCGTCGGTACGGCGGTTGAGCTCGACGCCGGCGATGATA
This sequence comes from Rhodococcus sp. Chr-9, assembly GCF_000801125.1. Taxonomy (NCBI): domain Bacteria; kingdom Bacillati; phylum Actinomycetota; class Actinomycetes; order Mycobacteriales; family Nocardiaceae; genus Rhodococcus; species Rhodococcus sp. Chr-9. The sequence goes on along the minus strand of NZ_JTIZ01000024.1, from coordinate 78,013 downwards.
TTGCCCCACTGATCGGAACCACCGACCTGCAGCGCACATCCGTACTCGCGGCGGAGCTGCACGTAGTCGTTGGCCTGCAGGAGCATGTAGCTGAACTCGGTGTACGAGATGCCGTCACCTTCGAGGCGGCGCTTGACGGTGTCGCGGGCGAGCATCACGTTGATCGAGAAGTGCTTCCCGATGTCGCGCAGGAAGTCGATCGCGGACAGCTTTCCGGTCCAGTCGAGGTTGTTCACGACCACGGCTCCCGTCGGGGAGTCGTCGAAGTCGACGAACCGCTCGAGCTGCCCACGGATCCGCCCTGCCCACTCGGCGACGGTGTCGGCGGAGTTCATGGTGCGCTCCCCCACGTCCCGCGGGTCACCGATCATGCCGGTCGCGCCACCTGCGAGAACGATGGGCCGATGGCCGGCGCGCTGGAAACGCTTGAGTGCGAGGAGCGGAACGAGGTGACCGGCGTGCAGGCTCGGGCCGGTCGGATCGAAACCGGCATAGAGGGTGATCGGACCCTTGTCGAGTTCGCCTCGAAGTGCGTCGAGATCGGTCGATTGCGCGATGAGCCCGCGCCAGGTCAGTTCGTCGAGAATGTGCTCAGTCACCGTTCGATCATCCCATCACGCTCGAGGCGCAGCGGGCGCGCGTGGGCTGCGCCGGTACGCGGAGACCCCGATCGCCCCGGGAACCCACAACCGCCACGGTCTGTCGGCCGCCACGCTGATCCCCACCCGCGGTCCCCGCGCGGCCTCCCCGACCAGCGGTTCGGCCGGGAGTTCCACCCGCACCCGAGCGTCGGAACCATCCACGTCGATGCCGTTGTCGGCCAGATCGAGACCGAGCGAAGCAGCGAGATTGCCCGGACCGCGCGCAAGGTTCGCGAACGGCGTGCCGGACGTGCGCCGGGAACGGACGGCCTGCTCCCCCGCGATCACCTCACCACCGCGCAACAGCACCGCCGCAGCGGTGCCGTCGGGACCGAGGGAGACGTTCGCGCAGAAGTGCAGTCCGTAACTGCGGTAGACGTACAGATGTCCCGCTGGTCCGAACATGACCGAATTGCGCGGGGTCGGTCCGCGGTACGAGTGCGCGGCGGGGTCCGGCCACGGTCCGTCCTCGGGGCCGCCGTAGGCCTCGACCTCCGTCAGCAGGACGGCGGTCTCCCCCACTCGGATGGTTGCTCCGAGCAGCGCTTCGGCGGCCTCGACCGGATCGAGTCTTTCGAGTTCGCCGCGGACGGATCGATGATTGCGGCTCAGTCGGTGCTCCATCCGGCGACACCGCGCGCGGTGAAGTCCTCGTGCTCGGCGTCGCTGACCTCCCGCGCCTCGTCGACGAGGAGGACGGGAATACCGCTCTCGATCGGATACGCCCGCCGCAGTCGCGGGTTGTACAGGACGGCGTCGTCGACGAGAAGCAACGGCCCCTTGTCCTCCGGACAGGCCAGAATGCTCAGCAACGTGGGATCGACAGCCACGGATGTCCTTTCGAAGGGCGGAACCGAACCGGACCCAGGCTACCGCGCCCCGGCGGGCGAACCGGCCGTGCCCGCCTTCCACGCCGTGGCCACGGCTTTGGTGAACCGCTTGTACGTCCCGGTGTCGGGGTTCAGGTACCAGGTACGGACGGTGGGCACGGGCAATCCCTGTTCGCGCAGACGATCGGCGGACGGGCGATAGGACGGGCCCAACGGGATGTCGGGCACGACGTGCACGAGATCGGGTCGCTCGTCGGCCGAGACCGAGTCGAACGCCGCAGTGATCTCCGCGGCCGTCGGTGCACGGTTGCCCCGCAGCGAGCAGCCGGCCACTGCGATGTCGCGACCTCCCACCGAGATGCCGTAGGCGACGGCGAGATCGACACGCGGGATCGCTTCGAGCACGTCCGCCACGCTCTGGGTGAAAACCGGGCCGTGGAAGGTGGGAATCACCGTCCCCCGACTGTCGAGCAACCAGTAGTCGCCGTCGTCGTCGCGTCGGAACAGGTTGTCGGTGGGCACCCACACGTCGCCCGGTTCGAACACGCCGCGCATCACACCGGTGATTGCCGAGGCTGCGGGACCGGGTCTGCCGAGCAGCAGTCCGACCTCGCCGACCTGAGCCTCCCGCACGAAGCCGCGTTCGTCCTCCACGAGTCGGCCGACGCCGGCGTCGTAGGCAGCGAGGCGCACATCGGCGCTACCGGGCAACGGCCGGCCCTTCGAGCCGATCTTCGAACCGGAGACGTTCGCGAGCACGACGTCGCCCTCGGTCGACGCGTAGAACTCGAGAACCCGGGCGGGCTCAAACCGGTCGAGCGTGCGGCGCCACAGGCCCGGTGGCATGCCGGAACCGATGAACAACCGGATGGGATGGATGGCGTCGATGTGCAGCGACGGGCTGTCGAGCACCTCACGCATCATCGACCAGGTATAGGTGACGACGGTGACGCCGTAGCGGTGCACTTCGTCGCTGAAGAGCGACGGATTCAACCCGCGCGACAGTGCGATACGCGCCCCGCCCGCGAGCGCCCCGCCGAAACTGACCAGCAGACCGGACGAATGATGCAGGGGCGCAAGGCAGTACATGGTGTCACCGCGGCCGAGCGAGGCGGCGGTGGCGGTACCGAAGGCCGACAGCGCCCACCGGTAGTTGGTGACCCGCCGCACCGCGAGCGTGTCGCCACCACCGGAGAACAGGATGAATGCGAGTTCGCGCGCGAGTCCGGGATCGGGGACGTACCAGCCCGGCAGTTGCACGGAGGAGATGTCGAGTCGTTCGAGATCGACGACGTCGGCGCCGGGCTCGACGTCGAGGTCGCGGACGTCGCCGCCGCCGAGGACCAGCACGGGAAGACCGGTCGCGACGGCCGCGTCGAGGTTCTCGGGATCGGCGACGATCTTTTCGACACCGCCCAGTCGCACGGCCTCGGCGATGTCCGGTCCCGGCGGGATGAGGGCGGAGACGGCGCCGAGGCGGGAGATCGCCGCGACCGCCGCCATTGCGCTGGGGCGCACGTCCATGAGGATGCCGACGTGCATCGCGGGACGGATGCCGTTGTCGGCGAGCCCGAGGACGACGTTGTCGATCCGCCGGTTGACGGCCTCGAAGGTGTAGACCCGGTCCTCGAAGATGAAGCACTCCCGCTTCGGCGACTTGCGGCCGATCTCGGCGAGCAGACCGCCGACGGAGATGCGGGTGCGCGGCTGGATCTGCCCGAGCCGCGCGAGGCGGGGAAGGGCGCGGGCGGCCTCCCCGGTGAGATCGCGTGCGCCGCGGACGGCACCGACCGCGATCCCCGCGAGCCCCTTGCCGAGATCGGTCCCGACGTCGGCGAGCGTTGCGGCCGTGTGCGTGATGCGGGATGCGACCGAGACGCCCGTGCCCTCGTCGGTGGGGTTCGGCACCGCCATCGGCGCGATGCCGACGGGCCGGTCCCCGACGCCCTCGCGCCACTGCACCCATTCCCCGACCGACGGCCACGTCTGCTGGCCGGCGACACTGCCCACGACGAGTCCGAAATGACCTGCGCGCAAGGTGTATTCGTAGACCTCCGCGCGGGGTGCGGCCTTGCGGATGCCGCGCACGGCGAGCGGTTGCCCGATGTCGTCGACCTCGCCGACGACTGCGAGGACGGGACAGGTGATCTCGGCGAGGCTCACGGCCCGGTCATTGATGACGAACCCACCGCTGACCATGCGGTTGTGGGCGATGAACTGGCGCAGTACCTCCGCGACGGCGGGACCGGACCACGCCACCCATCCCTCGGTGTCGAGGAATCGGCGCTGCGGCTCGCGCGGCAACAGCGCCTCCCGGTCGTGGAGCTGGAGCAGGAAGTCGATGCGCGATCGCAGCGTCTTGACCGGATCGAGCAGCTGGAAGCCGGTGCGCGCCATCCATCCGGTGATCGCGAGGCGGTTGAAGACGTGGTCGGCAAGGAAGTCGGCGGAGTGGGTCGCGACGATCTCCGGGATCCCGAACGGCAGGGCGGCGAGGGTGTCGACCGGGCTGCCGAAGGTGATCAGGCTCGCGATGCCGCGGCTGCGCCGATAGGCCGCGACCTGATAGCAGAACATGCCACCCTGCGAGTATCCGCCGAGATGCACGTCGCGACCGGTGTAGGCACGGACGCAGTCGACGACCTCGTCGAGGGCGAGGATGTGATCGGTGAGGGTGCGCTTCCAGCCGCCCTCCTCCTGGTCGGGCGATCCGAAGTCCACGACCCACGGATCGAGACCCGCTTCGTGGAGGCTGCCGACGGCGCCGGCGTCACGGGTGACGTCGTACACCTCGGCGGACACCATCATCGGTGGTACGAGAACGACGGGGATGCCCGTGGAGGCGGTGTCGGATTCGGGGAAGTACCGGCGGAGCCGGTACATGGAGGTGCGCTCGACGACCTGATAGGGCGACGACGACCGGCCGGGTTCGAGGCCACCGAAGCGCAGGACTTCGAGACCGTTCTGGGCAGTGGCGACGAGCCGTCGCACCGACTCGGTCACTACATCGGCGTCCAGTCCCACGGTCCGTTCCCCTTCTCGACGATGTATCCGCACCGGTCCCCGGCACCTGCGGTTCTACACCGGTACCCGCTGCATGCCGAGAGTATGTGCCAGCCTGCCACACGGCCCTCACCGTCCCGGGCAACTCGGGGTGTGCCCGGGACGGCAGGCGTGTCAGTCGCGAACCCGGTCGCGCAGTTGTGCCGCGGCGTCGCGCACGCGGCCGAGTTGCTCGGCCACCCGCACGCCCGCGGTGCCGCCGCGAGCGTCGCGCGAGGCGATGGAGCCTTCGACGGTGAGCACTTCCCGCACCTGCGGGGTCAGTGCCGGATCTACACCGGCCAACTCCTCGTCTGTGAGGTCCTCGAGGCCGGCTCCGCGGCCTTCGGCGACCCGCACGCACGCCCCGGCCGCCTCGTGGGCGACGCGGAACGGCACACCCTGGCGGACCATCCACTCGGCGATGTCGGTCGCGAGGGTGAATCCGGCGGGTGCGAGCTCGGCCATGCGCTCGGTGTGGAAGGTCAGCGTCGAGACGAGCCCTGCGATCGCCGGGAGCAGCAGCTCGAGCTGTGCGACGGAGTCGAAGACCGGCTCCTTGTCCTCCTGCAGGTCGCGGTTGTAGGCCAACGGCTGCGCTTTGAGCGTGGCCAGCAGACCGGTGAGGTTGCCGATGAGGCGACCGGCCTTACCGCGGGTGAGCTCGGAGACGTCCGGGTTCTTCTTCTGCGGCATGATCGACGACCCGGTCGACCATTCGTCCGCGAGGGTGACGTACCCGAACTCGGGGGTGCTCCACAGGATGATCTCCTCCGCCATGCGGGAGAGGTCGACGGCGATCTGCGCGAACACGAACGCCGCTTCTGCAGCGAAGTCGCGGGAGCTGGTGGCGTCGATCGAGTTGTCCGCCGCCGAGTCGAAGCCCAGGTCGGCCGCAATCGCGTCGGGGTCGAGACCGAGCGACGATCCGGCGAGCGCTCCCGACCCATACGGCGAGACCGCCGCGCGCTTGTCGAAGTCGCGTAACCGGTCGACGTCGCGCAGCAACGGATGCGCATGGGCGAGCAGGTGGTGCGCGACCAGCACGGGCTGCGCCGCCTGCAGGTGCGTCTTGCCCGGCATGACGGCATCGGGGTGCGCCGCGGCCTGGTCGGCGATCGCATCGACCACATCGAGGACACCGTCGGCGATGCGCCGCGCGCTGTCGCGCAGCCACATGCGGAACAGCGTCGCGACCTGGTCGTTGCGGGAGCGGCCCGCGCGGAGCCGGCCGCCGACCTCGGGGCCGACCCGTTCGATGAGTCCCCGTTCGAGCGCGCCGTGCACGTCCTCGTCGGACTCGGCGGGGCCGAACGCACCGGAGGCCACATCGGCGGCGAGCCGGTCGAGGCCGTCGAGCATCGTGGCGAGGTCGTCGTCGGTGAGGAGTCCGGCACGGTGCAGAACCTTGGCGTGGGCCTGGGAGGCGCGCACGTCGTACGGGGCGAGCGCCCAGTCGAAGTGCGTGGACTTGCTCAGCGCCGCCATGGCGGCGGCCGGTCCGGATGCGAACCGGCCGCCCCACAGGGCACCTTCGTTGGTGCCGTGAGCCGTCATGACTACAGGCCCAGATCGCGCTTCGCGGCGACCTTCGACGACAGGCCGTGGATCTGCACGAAGCCCTTGGCGTTGGACTGGTCGAAGCTGTCACCCTCGTCGTAGGTGGCGAGGTTGAAGTCGTACAGCGACTCGGGGCTGCGACGGCCGTTCACGGTGATGTGTCCGCCGTGGAGCACCATGCGGATGTCGCCGGTGACGCGCTCCTGAGTGTTCTTGATGAAGGCGTCGAGGGCGGTCTTCAGCGGCGAGTACCACAGGCCGTCGTACACCAGCTCGCTCCAGCGCTCCTCGACGCGACGCTTGTAGCGGCCGAGTTCGCGCTCGAGGGTGACGTGCTCGAGTTCCTGGTGCGCGGTGATGAGGGCGATGGCGCCGGGGGCCTCGTAGATCTCGCGGCTCTTGATGCCGACGAGGCGGTCCTCGACCATGTCGAGGCGGCCCACACCCTGAGCGCCGGCGCGACGGTTGAGTTCCTGGATGGCCTCGAGGACGGTGACGTGCTTGCCGTCGATCGCGACGGGGCGACCGGCCTCGAAGCTGATGATCAGCTCGTCGGGGGCCTGCCAGTGGGCGGTGGGGTCCTCGGTGTAGTCGTAGACGTCCTTGGTGGGGGCGTTCCACAGGTCCTCGAGGAAGCCGGTCTCGACGGCGCGGCCCCAGACGTTCTGGTCGATGGAGAACGGCGAACGCTTGGTGACGTTGATGGGCAGGCCGTTCTCCTCGGCGAAGGCGATGGCCTTCTCACGGGTCCAGGCGTAGTCGCGGACCGGTGCGATGACCTGGAGGTCGGGTGCGAGGGCGCCGAAGCCGACCTCGAAGCGGACCTGATCGTTGCCCTTGCCGGTGCAGCCGTGGGAGACGACGGTGCCACCGTGCTCGCGGGCGGCCTGCACGATGTGCTTGACGATCAGCGGGCGGCTGATGGCCGAGACGAGCGGGTAGCGATCCATGTAGAGCGCGTTGGCCTGGACGGTGGGCAGGCAGTACTCGTTGGCGAACTCGTCCTTGGCGTCGACGACGATCGATTCGACGGCACCGCAGTCGAGGGCGCGCTGACGCACGACCTCCATGTCCTCGCCACCCTGGCCGAGGTCGATGGCCACGGCGACGACCTCCTTGCCGGTCTCCTTGCCGATCCAGCTGATGGCGACGGAGGTGTCCAGCCCGCCCGAATAGGCGAGTACGACGCGTTCGGCCATTGTCTTTGTGCTCCTTCGTATTTCGACGTGCGTCTATGAGTGGTAGGTCAGGCGAGTGATTCGATTTTCGCGGCCAGTTCGGCTCCCGTCGTCGGTTCGCGGGCGATGACCGCGATGGTGTCGTCGCCGGCGATCGTTCCGACCACCTCGGGTAATGATGCCCGATCGAGTGCACTGGCCAGATAGTGCGCCGCCCCCGGTGGGGTGCGCAGCACGGCGATGTTGCCGCTGGAGTCGGTGGACACCAGCAGTTCGCCGAGCAACCGGGACAGGCGGTCGGTGCCTCCGGTCACGCCGCGCACAGGGCTGCCGTCCTCCGGGACGACGTACACCCCGGCGCCCCCATCGGCCGCGCGGAGCTTGACGGCGCCGAGTTCCTCGAGGTCGCGGGACAGGGTGGCGGTGGACACCTCGATGCTGTCCTCGGCGAGGAGTGCGGCGAGTTCGGTGTGGCTGCGCACCGGGTGCGCGGCGAGCAGTGCGACTATGCGGGCCTGCCGCGCCGCGCGCGTCGGCGCCGTCGCCGCACTGTCCGCATGGTTCGCCGCGGTGCTCACGGTCAGCTCCGGCTCTGCTCGAGCAGCCACACCAGCAGGGCCTTCTGTGCGTGGAGGCGGTTCTCGGCTTCGTCCCACACCACAGACCGCGGTCCGTCGATGACCTCGGCGGTGATCTCCTTGCCGCGGTAGGCCGGCAGGCAGTGCAGCACGATCGCGTCGGTGTCGGCAAGGGAGACGAGGTCGTCGTTCAGCTGGAACGGCCGGAAGGGTGCCTCGCGATCCTTGCCGTCGTCCTCCTGCCCCATCGACACCCAGGTGTCGGTGACGAGCACATCGGCGCCGCTGGCTCCGGTACGCGGGTCGTCGGTGACGGTGACGCTGCCGCCGGTCTCCTCTGCCCGTGCGCGGCTCGCGTCGACGACCTGCGAGTCGGGGGTGAACCCGGCCGGGGACGCGATGGTCACGTGCATGCCGGCGGTGACGCCGCCGAGCATCAGCGAGTGCGCCATGTTGTTGGCGCCGTCGCCGAAGTAGGTCATCCGCAGGCCCGCGGTGGCGCCCTTGTTCTCGCGGATGGTCTGCAGGTCGGCGAGGACCTGGCAGGGGTGGAAAGTGTCGGTGAGCGCGTTGACGACGGGCACGGTCGAGTGCTCGGCGAGCGTCTCGATGCGGTCCTGGCCGTAGGTGCGCCACACGACCGCTTCGGTGAACCGGGAGAACATCCGGGCGGTGTCCTCGAGGGTCTCACCCTTCCCGATCTGGGTGGAGCCGGTGTCGACGACGACGGCGTGCCCGCCGAGTTGGGCGATGCCGGCGTCGAAGGAGAAGCGGGTGCGGGTGGAGGTCTTGTCGAACAGCACGGCGACGCTGAGGGGCCCTTCGAGGGGGCGGCGGGACAGCGGCGCCTTCTTCAGTTCGGCGGCGAGTTCGAGCACCTCGGTCTGTTCGGCCGGGGTGAGGTCGTCGTCGCGCAGGAAATGGCGGAGCACGGGTCGTCAGTTCCCTTCCCGGTCGGCGGTGTCGAGGACGGCGGGCAGCGCCGTCACGAAGCTCTCGGCCTGCTGTTCGGTGAGGATCAGCGGGGGCGCGAGGCGGATCACGTCCGGTGCGGCGGCGTTGACGAGGAAACCGGCCTCGCGGGCGGCGGTCTCGACGGCCGGCGCCTTCGCGGCGGTGAGGACGACACCGAGGAGCAGCCCGGAGCCGCGCACGTGCGAGACGAGCGGGTGCCCGAGTTCCTCGATGCCGGCGGCGAGGGTCTTCCCGACGGTGTTCACGTGGTCGAGCAGGTTCTGCTCGTCGATCGTGCGCAGCACCGCGAGGGCGGCCGCGGCGCACACCGGGTTGCCACCGAAGGTGGTGCCGTGCTTGCCGGGCCGGAACAGCTCGGCGGCCGGACCGGTGGCGAGGACCGCACCGATGGGCAGTCCGCCGCCGAGGCCCTTGGCGAGGGTCATCACATCGGGGGTGATGCCCGCTGCCTGGTGGGCGAAGAAGGTACCGGTGCGGGCGATACCGGTCTGGACTTCGTCGAGCACGAGCAGGGCGCCGCGTTCGGTGGTGATGCGACGCGCGCCGGCGAGATAACCCTCGGGCGGGACGACGACGCCGGATTCGCCCATGATCGGTTCGAGGAAGACGGCGGCGGTGTTCTCGTCCACCGCGGCCTCGAGGGCGTCGAGGTCGCCGTAGGGCACGAACTCGACGCCGGCGGGCATCGGTTCGAAGGGGGCGCGCTTGTCGGGCTGGCCGGTCAGGGCGAGGGCGCCCATGGTGCGGCCGTGGAAGGCCTTCTCGCACGCGACGATCCTCGGCCGTCCGGTGAGCCGGGCGATCTTGAAGGCCGCCTCGTTGGCCTCGGTGCCGGAATTGCAGAAGAAGGCGCGGCCCTCGTGACCGAAGCGATCGAGGAGCTTCTCGGCGAGTTCGAGCACCGGCGGCGAGGCGTACAGGTTCGACACGTGGCCGAGCTGGTTCAGCTGGGCGGTGACGGCCTCGATGATCGCCGGGTGGCGGTGGCCGAGGCTGTTGACGGCGATGCCGCCGAGCAGGTCGAGGTACTGCTTGCCGTCGGCGTCGGTGAGCACGGCACCGTCGCCCGCGACCAGCGCGACCTTGGGCACGCCGTAGTTGTTCATCAGCGAACCCGCCCAGCGCTGCTGGAGGTCGGACGTGCCGGTCATGCGGGGCCTTCCTTCTCGGAGGACGGCACCACCATGGTGCCGATGCCTTCTTCGGTGAACAGTTCGAGGAGCACGGAGTGCGGCTGGCGCCCGTCGATGACGTGCGCGGTGGGCACTCCCCCCTGAACGGCGCGCAGGCACGCCTCCATCTTCGGGACCATGCCGGAGTCGAGCGACGGCAGCAGCGCGGTAAGCGCGTCGGCGTCGATCCGCGAGGTGAGCGAGCTGCGGTCGGGCCAGTTCGTGTAGAGGCCTTCGACGTCGGTGAGCACGACCAGCTTCTCCGCGCCGAGCGCTTCGGCAAGGGCGGCCGCGGCGGTGTCGGCGTTGATGTTGTGCACCACGCCGTCGGCGTCGGGCGCGATCGTGGAGACGACGGGGATGCGCCCGGCGGCGATGAGGTCGAGCACCGCGCCGGGGTCGACGCTGGTGACGTCGCCGACGAGCCCGATGTCGGTGGCCTCGCCGTCGACGACGACCGTGCGGCGGGTCGCGGTGAACAGTCCGGCGTCCTCGCCGGAGGTGCCGACGGCGTAGGGGCCGTGGCTGTTGATCAGGCCGACGAGTTCGCGTCCGACCTGCCCGAAGAGCACCATCCGCACGACGTCCATGACCTCGGGGGTGGTGACACGGAAGCCGCCGCGGAATTCACCTGCGAGGCCGAGTCGCTCGAGCATGGCGTTGATCTGCGGGCCGCCGCCGTGCACGACGACGGGGTGGATGCCGACGGTGCGCAGGAACGCCATGTCGGCGGCGAAGGCGGTCTTGAGGGTGTCGTCGATCATGGCGTTGCCGCCGTACTTGACGACGACGATCTTGTCGCGGAACTTCTGCAGCCACGGCAGGGCCTCGGCGAGGACGAACGCCTTCTGGTGCGAGGTGAGGTCGGCGATCAGTGCGTCGGTCACGTCGTCTCCTGTGTTCGTTCCGGTCACGACGAGTACGCCGAGTTCTCTTCGACGTAGGCGTGCGAGAGGTCGGTGGTGCGGATGGACACCTGCGCGTTGCCGAGGCCGAGGTCGATGTCGAGTGCGATGTCGGCCGCGGACAGGTCGACCTCGCGGGCGCCGGGCGCACCGACACCGTCGATGCACACCGGGTTGCCGTTGAACGACACGGAGATCTTGTCGGGGTCGAGTTCGATCGGGGCGATGCCGATGGCGGCGAGCACGCGGCCCCAGTTGGGGTCGGAGCCGAACAGTGCGGTCTTGACGAGGCTGTCGCGGGCGACGGTGCGGGCACCGATCAGGGCGTCGGCCTCGCTGGCGGCGCCGCGGACGGTGACGGTGACCCGCTTGGTGACGCCCTCGGCGTCGGCCATCATCTGCTCGGCGAGGTCGTCGCACACGGCGAGGACGGCGGCGTTGAGCTCGTCCTGGCTCGGGGTGATCCCGCTCGCGCCGGAGGCCAGCAGCAGCACGGTGTCGTTGGTGGAGGTCGCGCCGTCGACGTCGAGGCGGTCGAAGGTGAGCCGGGACGCGTGGCGCAGCGCGGTGTCGAGCTGATCGGCGGTCGCGACGGCGTCGGTGGTGACCACGCACAGCATCGTCGCCAGGGCGGGGGCGAGCATGCCGGCGCCCTTGGCCATGCCGCCGACGTTCCACTTGTCGGCGTGGTGCAGGGCGGCCTGCTTGGGCACGGTGTCGGTGGTCATGATCGCGTAGGCGGCGTCGGTGCCACCGGAGATGCCTCCGGCGAGTTCGTGGACGATCTCCTGCACCCCGGAGAGCACCTTGTCCATCGGCAGACGGTCGCCGATCAGGCCGGTCGAGCACACGGCGACCTCACCGGCACCGGTCTCGGTGCCCCAGTTGCTCAGGGCGTCGGCGACGGCCTCGGCGGTGGCGTGGGTGTCCTGGAAACCACCGGCACCGGTGCACGCGTTGGCGCCGCCGGAGTTGAGGATCACCGCGCGCAGGCTGCCGGACTTCAGCACCTGCTGGGACCACAGGACGGGGGCGGCCTTGACCTTGTTGGTGGTGAACACACCGGCGGCGGTGAGTTCGGGGCCCTCGTTGACCACGAGCGCGAGGTCCTGTCTGCCCGAGACCTTGATGCCGGCGGGGATGCCGGCGGCCCGGAAGCCGGCGGGACTGGTGACACCCTGGGTGCGGATCAGGCGTCCCCCGGCGATCTCGGTGGCGCCGGTGTAGACGTCGTCTGCGTACTTGTTCTCGGTCACGGAGCCACTCCCACGGTGGACAGGCCGGCGGTCTCGGGCAGGCCGAGTGCCAGGTTCATCGATTGCACGGCGGCACCGGCGGTGCCCTTGGTGAGGTTGTCGAGCGCGGCGACGACGATGAGCAGTCCGGCGTCGGTGTCGACGGTGACGGCGATCTGGACGGCGTTCGAGCCGACCACCGCGCCGGTGGCCGGTAGTGCGCCTTCCGGCAGCAGCTGCACGAACGGTTCGTCGGCGTAGGCCTTCTCGTAGACGGCGCGGGCCTCGGCGGCGGTCACCGTGGTCGGTGCGGTGCAGGTCGCGAGGATGCCGCGCGGCATGGGCGCGAGGATCGGGGTGAACGAGACCTTCACGTCGGTGTCGGCAAGAGCGGAGAGGTTCTGCTTGATCTCCGGGGTGTGCCGGTGGGCGCCGCCGACGCTGTAGGCGCGGACCGAGCCCATGACCTCGGAGCCGAGCAGCTCGACCTTCGGGGACTTCCCGGCGCCGGAGGTGCCGGAGACGGCCACGACGTTCACGACGGGTTCGACGATGCCGGCGGCGACGGCCGGTGCGAGTGCGAGCAAGGCGGAGGTCGGGTAGCAACCGGGGACCGCGATGCGGGTGGCCCCGACGAGGGCGTCGCGCTTGCCGGGCAGCTCGGGCATGCCGTAGGGCCAGGTGCCGGCGTGGTCGCTGCCGTACCAGCGCTGCCAGTCGGCGGCGTTCTCGAGCCGGAAGTCGGCGCCACAGTCGATGACGACGGTCGTCTCGGGCAGCTGCTCGGCGATCACGGCGGAGTGGCCGTGCGGCAGGCCGAGGAAGACGACGTCGTGCCCGAGCAGGGTGTCGATGTCGGTGGCGCCGAGCACGCGGTCGGCGAGCGGCAGCAGATGGGGATGGAACTCGCGCAGGGTGGCGCCCGCGTTACCCCCGGCGGTGAGCGCGCCGATGACGAGCGAGCCGTCCTGGTAGGCGGGGTGGCCGAGGAGCAGGCGCAGGATCTCGCCGCCCGCGTAGCCGCTGGCGCCGGCCACGGCGACCCGTAGCGGCGACTCGGAGGTGGCGGTGAAGTCCGGTGAAGTACCCATACGAATGATTATGCACCCTCATGCAAATCATTTCATAGGGGGTGTCCCTTTCGGAGGATTCACTCCGAGCGCAACGACCGCCGGATCTCCGCGAGCCGGTCGGCAGCGGCCGCCTTGCGCTCCTCGTACTGCTCCTCGAGCGTGCGACCCGCACCCGTCGCGTGCGCGAGTTCCTCCGCGCCGAGCGCGGTCGCCGAACGCTGTTCGATCTTCTCACGCACCGATTCGAAGGTCGGCACCCCGTCCGCGGTGTATCCGGTGATCTCCTCGATCGTCGGTGCGCGGACCGGGCCGTCGACGGATCCGGTGTCGACGACACCCGGTTCGACGATCTCGGCGTCGTGGACCTGAGCGTCGTGGACGTCTTCCTCGCGTGGGGTCACGTCGGGATCGGGGCTCGGCTCCGGGTCGATCGGCGGCACGTCCGGGATGTCCGGGGCCGGGGGAATATCCGGCACCGTCGGCGTCTCCGGCCCGGCCGGGGTCACGTCGGGGACGGGCTGCTCCGGCTTGTCGGGCTCCTCGGGAGACGGCACCCGGCCGGCTTCGTCCTTGCTCATGCCTCCAGGCTACGTCGCTCGGCTGCCACTGAGTCCTCTTCGGCGCGAACCTGCAGATACGCCTCGAGGGCCTCCCGGCTCGTGTACCGCAGGGGCACACCGAGTTCCTCACGCAACCGCCGGTTGTCGAGCACCGGACGGTACTGCAGGAAGGCGACCCGCTCCGGGCCGTGCTCGGTCGATCCCCACGCGCGCCCGATCCTCAGGGCGAACTTCAGGACCGCGGCGGGCACCGTGAGAGTCTCGCGGTTCGTCATCGCGGCGATCTCGGGCACGGTGACCGTCGAGGTGCCGTGGGCGGGCGCCGACCTGGGGAAGCTGCCCGGCGTTGCGTCGATCCGCACCCACGTGGTCTCGGAGTGGTTCACCGAGGGCGGGGCGTGGCGGCTGAACGCGCTCGGTCCGGGAGAGCGAGGGGAACTGATGTCGGGCTCCCGGCGGGTGGGTGAGCGGCGCGGACGCACGGCGATCTCCGCCACCGATCGCGCGATCCTGTCGGCGCTCGCGGTCGACGGCCGCACCCCGATGCGCACCCTCGCGGAGATCGCCGGGCACATCCTCGACCGGGCGGTCCGCAAGGTCACCACGGTCCCGCCCGAGGTGTGGCTGCCGGGCGGGGACGCGGGCGGCTCAGGCGCGTAGTTCGGCACCGACCGCGGTGGCCGCGGCGGCCACCGCTGCCTCGCGGGCGGCGCTGGCCTCGTCCTCGGTGAGGGTGCGATCGAGGGCGCGGAAGCGCAGCGCGAACGCGAGGGACTTGCGGTTCTCCCCCAGCTGGGCGCCCTGATAGACGTCGAACAGACGGATGTCCTCGAGCAGCTCGCCGCCACCCGAGCGCAGGGCGCTCTCGACGTCGGCGGCCGGCACATTCGCGTCGACCACGACCGCGACGTCCTGCAGGACCGCCGGGAACGGCGAGACCACCGGCGCCGGAAGCGATTCCACGATCGGTAACGCGTCGAGGTCGAGTTCGAAGGCGCACGTGCGTGCGGGCAGCCCGGCCCGTTCGATCACCGCGGGATGCAGTTCACCGGCGTGGCCGACGACGACCCCGTCGACGAGCAGTTCGGCGCAGCGGCCGGGATGCCAGGGCAGGTACTGCGCGGCGCGGCGCTCGAGGCGCACCCCGGCGGCACGTGCCACGGTCTCCGCGGCGGCGAAGGCATCGAAGGCATCGGCGGCGCGTCCCGTGCCCCACGGCCCGGCCGGTTCGCGCAAACCGGCGAGCACACCACCGACGTGGACCGGCTGCTTCGGCAGCGACCCTTCGAGCAGGGCGATCTCGTCGTCGGTGGGACGACGGTCGACCGGGAGCGCGTCGACCGGCTTGGTCTCGGAAGTGGGATGCACGACCTGCGCGATTGCGTAGAGCGACAGGTCGCGCTGGCCGCGCGAGACGTTGCGGCCGAGGATCTCGAGCAGGCCCGGCAGCAGCGTGGTGGCCAGCTCCGGACGATCGGCTTCGAGGGGGTTGAGCACCTTGGTGGTCACCCGGCGCGGGTCGTCGGCGTCGAGCTTCCAGGTATCGAACACGCCGGCCGGCAGGAACACCGGAGCCAGGACCTCGACATAGCCGTCGTGGGCGAGCGCGCGGGAGACGGCGCGGCGGCGCTTCTGCGTGGCCGTGAGACCGCGGCCGGCGGGAGCGGTGGGCAGCACCGACGGGATCTGCTCGAGGCCTTCGAGGCGCAGCACCTCCTCGACCAGGTCGGCAGGCTGACGCAGGTCGGGGCGCCAGGTCGGCGGGGTGACGACGAGCTGGCCGTGGCCGTCCTCGCCGACACCGACCTCGACCGCGCATCCGATCTGCGTGAGACGGCGGGCAGCGGTGCCGTTCGGGTAGCTCACCCCGGCCATGCGGTCGGGCAGGTCGATGTCCATGCGGATCGTCGGACTCTCGGTGGGCACGACGATGTCGGTGAGGGTCGACTCCACGCGGCCGCCGGCGATCTCGACGAGCAGGCTCGCGGCCCGGTCGAGCGCGGCGCGGGCCAGGGCCGGATCGACGGTGCGCTCGAAACGCTTGCCGGCCTCGCTGCTGACCTTGTGCCGACGGTTGCCGCGGAAGACGGCGAGAGGATCCCAGGCGGCGGCCTCGAGCAGCACGTCGGTGGTGCTGTCGCCGACCTCGGTGGTCGCGCCGCCCATGATGCCGGCGAGGGAGATCACCCCGGAGTCGTCGGTGATGACGACGTCCTCCGGATCGAGATCGCGCTCGACACCGTCGAGGGTGGTGAGCTTCTCCCCTGCCCGGGCGCGTCGCACGACCAGCTCACCCTGCAGGCTGGCGGCGTCGAAGGCGTGCAGCGGCTGGCCGAGTTCGAGCATGACGTAGTTGGTCACGTCGACGGCCGGGGAGATCGGGCGGACACCGGCGGTGTGCAGGCGGCGCTGCATCCACCACGGGGTGACGGCCTTCGGGTCGATGCCGGTGACGCGGCGTGCGGCAAACCGGGTGGCCTTCGTCTCGGACTCGAGCCGGAGCGGGTAGGCCTCCCCGCCGTCGGACGGCAGTGCCGGCACGGCCGCGGGATCGGCGAATTCGAGGTCGAAGCCGCACGCGAGTTCGCGGGTGAGGCCGCGGACGGAGAAGCAGTATCCGCGGTCGGGGGTGATGTTCAGTTCGACGACGGTGTCGTCGAGACCGAGCAGATCGTTGGCGTCGGTGCCGGGTTCGGCCGTGCCGGGCTCGAGCACGAGGATGCCGGAGTGGTCCTTGCCGATGCCCAGCTCGGACAGCGAGCAGATCATGCCGTCGGAGATGTGCCCGTAGGTCTTGCGCGATGCGATGGCGAAGTCGCCGGGAAGCACGGCGCCGGGCAGGGCGGCGATGATGAGGTCGCCCTCGGCGAAGTTGCGGGCACCGCACACGATGCCGCGCGGTTCCTCCTCACCGACGTCAACCTTGCAGAAACGGATGGGCTTCTTGAATTCGGTGAGCTCGGTGATCTCCACGACCCGTCCGACGACGAGGTTGTCGATGCGGCCGAGGGTCTCGATGTCCTCGACCTCGAGTCCGACCCGGACGAATCCCGCGTCGAGTTCCTCGGCGGTGACGTTCCACTCCGGGGTGGCGCGCTGCAGGATCTCGGTCAGCCAGGACTGCGCTACTCGCACTTGTGCTCAGCTCTTTCGTTCGGTCGTCGGTCGGTGGAGTCGGTGTCGGGAGCGGGCTGTCAGCCCTGCACGCCGAACGGCAGGGTGAAGCGCACGTCGCCCTCGACGATGTCGCGCATGTCGGGGATGCCGTTGCGGAACTGCAGGGTGCGTTCGAGGCCCATTCCGAACGCGAACCCGGTGTACACGTCGGGGTCGATGCCCGAGGCCCGGAGCACATTGGGGTTGACCATGCCGCAGCCGCCCCACTCGACCCAGCCGGCGCCGCCCTTCTTGTTCGGGAACCACACGTCCACCTCGGCGGACGGTTCGGTGAACGGGAAGTAGTTCGGGCGCATCCGGGTGCGGGTCTCCGGCCCGAACAGCGCCCGCGCGAACGCGTCGAGGGTGCCGCGCAGGTGCGCCATGGTCAGGCCCTTGTCGACGGCGAGACCCTCGACCTGCGAGAAGACCGGGGTGTGGGTGGCGTCGAGTTCGTCGGTGCGGAAGGTGCGGCCGGGGCACACGACGTAGATCGGGATGTCGCGGTGCAGCATGGTGCGGACCTGCACGGGCGAGGTGTGGGTGCGCAGCACCTGCCGCGAACCCTCCGGGGCGATGTGGAAGGTGTCCTGCATCGTGCGCGCCGGATGGTCGGGCAGAAAGTTCAGGGCGTCGAAGTTGAAATGCTCGGTCTCGACCTCGGGGCCTTCGGCGACCTCCCAGCCCATCGCGACGAAGACGTCGGCGACCTCGTCGGAGATGATCGAGATCGGGTGGCGGGCGCCGAGCGCGCGGCGGGTCGCGGGAAGGGTGACGTCGACGGCTTCGGCGACGAGGACCGCGGCGTCGCGTTCGGCCTGCAGCACGGCCTTGCGGTCGTCGAAGGCGGCCTGCACGGTGGTGCGGTGGGCGTTGACCCGCTTGCCGGCGTCGGCGCGCTCGTTGCCGGGCAGCGAGCCGAGGGCGCGCTTGGCGAGGGAGATGGGCGCCTTGTCGCCGAGGTGGTCGATCTTCGCCTGGGCGAGTTCGTCGAGGTCGGTCGCAGCGGCGAACGCGTCGATCGCGGACTTCTCGGCGGCGGTGAGCGCGTCCTCGGTCAGGGCGCTCGGATCGACTGCCGGCGGGGTCCCGCCCTCTTTCTTGGCCACGACCGGTGCATCTCCTTCTTCGGACGAACGGGTGATCTCGGTGGGTGCGGTCCGGGCCGGAGGCCGCGGCGCACCCGGGAAATCCTATGTGATGGGCCGAGCGGCCCGATGTTGCACCCGCGCGCTCGCATACAGGCAGATCGAGGCGGCGGTGGCGAGGTTGAGCGATTCGGCGCGTCCGCGGATGGGGATGCGGACGCGGTGGTCGGCGCGGGCGGCGACCTGCGGATCGAGTCCGTGGGCCTCGTTGCCGAACAGCCACGCGGTGGGCGCGGCGAGCAACTCGTCGGCGTCGTCGAGGTCGATCTCCCCGTCGGCGGCCGTCGCGAGGATCTGCACGCCGGCCTCGGCGAGCGTGGCCAGTACCCGGTCGGTGTCGCGTTCGCGCGCGACCGGCAGGTGGAAGATGCTGCCGGCCGAGGAGCGCACGCACTTGCCGTTGTGCGGGTCGACGCTGTCGCCGGCGAGGACCACGGCGTCGGCGCCGACGGCGTCGGAGACGCGGATGAGGGTGCCGGCGTTGCCGGGTTCGGCGACCGCGACGGGCACGGCGAGCAGCCGCGACCGCGGGGTCACCGATTCGGCGAGCGGCACGTCGAGGGTGTCGCACACGGCGACGAGGCCGGGCGGGGTGACGGTGTCGGACAGCCGGGCGGCGGCCCGCTCGGTGACGATCCCCACGCGCACACCCTTGTGGCGTGCTTCGTCGACGACCGTCGCGTACCGGCCGGCGGCCGCCTCGGTGACGAATAGTTCGTGCACGCGTGCAGCGGCGAGCGCCTCGGTGACGGAGTTCTCACCCTCGGCGAGGAACCGCCCGGTCTTGCGACGCTCGGCGGTCCGGAGCAGTTTCACAGCAGAAACGACCCGTGGTGTGCGCTCGGTGAGCGTGTCCACGGGTCGTTCCTGGATGTTGTCGTAGCTCAGGGCAGCACTCAGGCAGCCGGAGCGTTGACGTCGGCCGGAAGGGCAGCCTTGGCGACGGCCACGAGGCCGGCGAAGGCTTCGGCGTCGGAGACGGCGAGCTCGGCGAGGATCTTGCGGTCCACCTCGACACCGGCGGCCTTAAGGCCCTGGATGAAGCGGTTGTAGGTGATGTCGTTGGCGCGGGCAGCAGCGTTGATGCGGCTGATCCACAGCTTGCGGAAATCACCCTTGCGGGCGCGACGGTCGCGGTAGGCGTAGGTCAGCGAGTGAAGCTGCTGCTCCTTGGCCTTGCGGTACAGACGCGAGCGCTGTCCGCGGTAGCCCTTCGAGGCCTCGAGAATCGAACGACGCTTCTTCTGGGCGTTGACGGCCCTCTTCACGCGTGCCACTGGTTATGTGTCCTGTCAGAGTTCGGGGGACGAACGAGGTGTCCCCGGATGGATCGGTCGGAGAGGCTCAGAGCCCGAGCATGCGCTTGACGCGCGGAGCGTCGGCATCGGCGACGACGGCCTTGCCGTCGAGGCGACGCGTCACCCGCGAGGACTTGTGCTCGAGCAGGTGGCGGCGACCCGCCTTCTGACGCAGGACCTTTCCGCTACCGGACACCTTGAATCGCTTCGCGGTGCCGCTGTGGGTCTTCGACTTGGGCATGGAGTCCTCAGTTCTTGTCGTGTGCGTACATCGGTGCTCACGGACAGCACCGGATGTGCTGCCTGAGCGGGCTAGTTGCTCGGGGCGTCGCCCGTCCCGGGAGCCGGCGCGGATGGCGCGGACTCCGTGGTCGGGGCAGCGGAGGCTGCCGGGCGCGGTGCGGCCTGCGCCGGTGCGGCCTGCGCGGCTTCCTGAGCCTTCGCGCGGGTCTTCGCACCCTTGTGCGGGGCCAGCACCATGGTCATGTTCCGGCCGTCCTGCTTCGGACTGGTCTCGATGAAGCCGAGGTCGGCGACATCGGCGCCGAGGCGCTGCAGCAACCGGTATCCGAGTTCGGGGCGCGACTGCTCGCGGCCGCGGAACATGATCGTGACCTTGACCTTCGAACCGGCCTCGAGGAAGCGCACGACGTTGCGCTTCTTGGTCTCGTAGTCGTGGTCGTCGATCTTCGGACGGAGCTTCTGCTCCTTGATCACGGTCTGCTGCTGGTTCTTGCGCGATTCGCGCGCCTTCTGCGCGGCTTCGTACTTGAACTTGCCGTAGTCCATGATTTTGCAGACCGGCGGCCGGGCGTCGGGCGCCACCTCGACAAGGTCGAGGTCGGCTTCGATTGCCAGGCGGAGGGCATCTTCAACACGCACGATTCCGACCTGTTCACCGCCGGGTCCGACGAGCCGGACTTCGGGAACTCGGATGCGTTCGTTGATGCGGGTCTCAGCGCTGATGGGGCCTCCTAGGTAGAGCGGTGTGGTCGGTTTGACCGCACCGCAGCACGTGGCCCTACTCCTCGACAAGAAGACCCCGCTGTGGTGCCGAGGCTCCACGCGGGGTCCGATACCGACCGGTCGACGGCACCCAGCTCACGCTGCGTGATCCGCACCGCCCGATGCAGGGCGGACATCCGGGCTTCTACGCCCGGAGGACCGGACCTCTCAGCTGCATCGATGTGCCGCCAGAGGTGGGAGTCGGACTCCACTTTGCTGCCCACGGAGGATCACCGCGGGCGGTCGTGGGATCAAGTCTAACAAAAAGCCACGTCGACGACGAATCGGCGCGTCGGCGCCGCACCCGCACGGTCGGCGCCGAGCGGCGCGACCCTATGCTCGACGCTATGACGGATGCTCCCGAGACCCCCGATCAGGACGCTGCGGCGGAGGATGTGCGCGAACTCGCCGACATCCCGGCCGTCGAGGTGATCAGCCGCGCAGCCGTGATGCTCATGAGTTCGGCTGCCGAGAAGCTCGGTCTCGCCGACGAGGATCCCGACAGCAGCGCGCGACGTGACCTCGACGAGGCCCGCCGCGTGATTACCGCACTCGCCGGCCTGATCACCTCGTCGGTGGAATATCTCGGTCCGCACGCCGGCCCGCTGCGCGAAGGACTGCAGGCACTGCAGCGCGCCTTCCGCGAGGCGTCGGCGGTGCCCGACGAGCCCGGCAAGGGCCCGGGCGAGAAGTACACCGGCCCGGTCTACTGAGCCGAACCGGAGTCCCGCCGACTTCACGCTCCCCGGCTGCTTCACGAGCCACGAGATCGAGCCGCCCGCCTCTTCCGAGGCGGGCGGCTCGATTCGTCAGCTCGCGGCCGCCACCTTCTTCTTGGCGGTCTTCGCCTTCGTGGCCGACTTCGTAGCGGCAGTCTTGGTCGCGGTCGCCTTGGTCGCCTTCGTCGCGCGCTTGCGTACCGGCGCGGAAGCAGGTGCAGTGATCCGCCCGTCGAGGATCTCCGCAAGGAAGCGTCCGGTGTAGCTCTCCTCCACCGTGACCACCTCTTCCGGAGTACCCTCCGCGACCACCGTGCCGCCACCGGAACCGCCCTCGGGACCCATGTCGATGATCCAGTCGGCGGTCTTGATGACATCGAGGTTGTGCTCGATGACGATCACGGTGTTGCCCTTGTCGACCAGACCGTTGATGACCCCGAGCAGCTTGCGGATGTCCTCGAAGTGCAGGCCCGTGGTGGGCTCGTCGAGGATGTACGCGGTGCGCCCGTTGGAACGCTTCTGCAGTTCGGCGGCGAGCTTGACGCGCTGCGCCTCACCGCCGGACAGGGTCGTCGCCGGCTGGCCCAGGCGCACGTAACCGAGACCGACCTCCGCCAGCGTGTTGAGGTAGCGGTGGATGGAGGTGACCGGCCGGAAGAACTCCGCCGCCTCCTCGATCGACATGTCGAGCACCTCGGCGATGGTCTTGCCCTTGTAATGCACCTCGAGCGTTTCGCGGTTGTAGCGGGCGCCGTGGCACACCTCGCACGGCACGTACACGTCGGGCAGGAAGTTCATCTCGATCTTCAACGTGCCGTCGCCCGAGCACGCCTCGCACCGCCCGCCCTTGACGTTGAACGAGAACCGACCCGGCTGGTAGCCGCGCACCTTCGCCTCGGTGGTGGAGGCGAACAGGCTGCGGATCTTGTCGAATACACCCGTGTAGGTCGCGGGGTTCGAGCGCGGGGTGCGGCCGATCGGCGACTGGTCGACCTGCACGAGCTTGTCGAGCTGGTCGAGTCCGTTGATGCGGGTGTGCCGTCCGGGAACCTGCCGCGCGCCGTTGAGCTTGTTGGCCATCACCGTCGCGAGAATGTCGTTGACGAGTGTCGACTTCCCGGAGCCGGAGACACCGGTGACGCAGGTGAGGACGCCGAGTGGGAACGCCACGTCGATCTCGCGCAGATTGTTCTCGCGGGCGCCGACGACCGTGACCTGCCGGCCCTTGTCGATCGGCCGCCGGAGCGCGGGGATCTCGATCTCCTCGCGTCCGGACAGATAGGCGCCGGTGAGCGATTCCGGGTTGTCGAGCAGCTCCTTGTAAGTGCCGCTGTGGACGACCGTCCCGCCGTGCTCGCCCGCGCGCGGTCCGATGTCGACGACCCAGTCGGAGGCACGGACGGTGTCCTCGTCGTGCTCGACGACGATGAGCGTGTTGCCCAGATCGCGCAGTCGCGTGAGGGTGTCGATGAGACGACGGTTGTCGCGCTGATGCAGACCGATCGACGGCTCGTCGAGCACGTACAGAACGCCGACGAGACCGGATCCGATCTGCGTGGCGAGACGGATGCGCTGTGCCTCACCACCGGAGAGGGTGCCCGCGGCGCGCGAGAGGGTGAGGTAGTCGAGTCCGACGTCGAGCAGGAAGCCGAGCCGGGCCTGGATCTCCTTGAGGACCTGCCCAGCGATGGCGGCCTCGCGGGCGCCGAGGACGAGACCGTCGAGGAAGCGTGCGCACTCGGCGATCGACAGGTCGCTCACCTCGGCAATGGACATCGCACCGAAGTCGCCCGCGCTGACCGTCACGGCCAGAATCTCGGGACGAAGGCGGGCACCGGCGCAGGCCGGGCACGGGATCTCCCGCATGTAGCCCTCGTAACGTTCCTTCGCCTGCTCGGACTCGGACTGCTCGAGACGGCGGTGCAGGAACGGCATGACGCCCTCGAACTCGGCGTAGTACGAACGGACGCGGCCGTAGCGGTTCTTGTAGCGCACGTGCACCTGCTCGGTGCTGCCCTCCAGCACGGCCTTGCGCACCTTGAGGGGCAGTTTCCGCCACGGGGTGTCGATGTCGAATTCGAGGGCGTCGGCCAGGCCGGACAGCAGTCGGCCGAAGTATTCGGCGCCCTGGCCCATCGACCAGGGCGCGATCGCGCCGTCGGCCAGGCTCAGATCCGGGTCGGGCACGACGAGATCGGGATCGACCTCCTTGCGCACACCGAGACCCGCACACTCGGGGCACGCACCGTAGGGCGAGTTGAAGGAGAACGACCGCGGCTCGAGTTCGTCGATCGACAGCGGGTGCGCGTTCGGGCACGCCAGGTTCTCGGAGAACCGACGCTCGCGATCGGGGGCATCCTCCTCACGATCGACGAAGTCGAGCACGACGACACCCTCGGCGAGCCGCAGCGCGGTCTCGATGGAGTCGGTGAGTCGCTGCTGCGCGCTGGGCTTGACGGCGAGGCGGTCGACGACGACCTCGATGTCGTGCTTCTCCTGTTTCTTCAGCTTCGGCGGATCGGACAGCGGGTGGACGACCCCGTCGACACGCACGCGGGAGTAGCCCTGGACGGTCAGCTGCTCGAAGAGGTCGACGAACTCGCCCTTGCGGGTGCGCACGACGGGCGCGAGGACCTGGAAACGGGCCCCGGCCTCCATCTCCAGCACCTGGTCGACGATCTGCTGCGGCGTCTGCCGGGAGATCTGCTCGCCACAGACCGGGCAGTGCGGAGTGCCGGCCCGGGCGTACAGCAGACGCAGGTAGTCGTAGACCTCGGTGATGGTGCCCACGGTGGACCGCGGGTTGCGGTTGGTGGACTTCTGGTCGATCGACACCGCAGGCGACAGGCCCTCGATGAAGTCGACGTCCGGCTTGTCCATCTGACCGAGGAACTGGCGGGCGTAGGCCGACAACGACTCGACGTAGCGCCGCTGCCCCTCGGCGAAGATGGTGTCGAACGCGAGGCTCGACTTGCCCGAACCCGACAGCCCGGTGAACACGATCAGACTGTCGCGCGGCAGGTCCAGGTCGACACCACGCAGGTTGTGTTCCCGGGCTCCACGCACGATCAGGCGGTCTGCCACGCCACATCCTTCCTGTAGACAAGGCCGGAATTCGGCCCTCAGCCATGGTAGGCGCGGGTACCGACACGTTTCCGTGACGAACAACCGCGCGCCTCAGGCTCACGCGCGCGCACCCGAAGGTAGGTTTGGCTGCATGACGCAGCAGCCCGTGATCATCGAAGACACCTACACCGGCGACGTCACTCCCGGCGGACCCGCGCAACGCCGAAGCATTCCCGGAGCGAGCATCGTCAAACTTGCCGTCGGCGAGATGAACAACAACACCTATCTCGTCACCGACGACGCCACCGGCAAATCCGTCTTCATCGACGCCGCAAACGAACCCGACCGTCTCGTGCGATTCCTCCGCGACAACGCGCCGGAGCTCGAGCTCATCGTCACCACCCATCAGCACTGGGATCACTGGCAGGGTCTCGAGCGGGTCGCCGCGGAGACCGGTGTGCCTACCGCCGCACACGAACTCGACGCCGATCCCCTGCCGGTGACGCCCGACCGGATCCTGGCCGAGGGCGACACCGTGCAGATCGGTGAGCTGAATCTCGAGGTGATCCACCTCTCAGGACACACTCCGGGGTCGGTTGCGTTGGTCCTCACGGAACGGGGCACGGGTCGTACGCACATCTTCACCGGCGATTCACTGTTCCCCGGCGGCGTCGGCAAGACCCCGAACGACGACGCCTTCCGATCGCTCCTCGGCGACGTCGAGTCCAAGATCTTCGACCGCTTCGACGACGAGACGATCTTCTACCCCGGACACGGCAAGGACTCGACCCTCGGAGCCGAACGTCCGCATCTCGGCGAGTGGCGCGAGCGGGGCTGGTAGACGCTTCCTACCGGCATACAGATCGATCCACGGACCTCGAGCCTGAGCTCGAGGTCCGCCACTTTGAGCGCGTCACTCTATGGCTGGAGACCAATCAATGGCTACATCTCGCACGAAGGTTTGTGTCGTCCACTTCTTCGAACTGGTGATCGCTCCGGACCGCGTTCGGGTCGACGGATTCAACTGGCAGGATGCACTTCGAGCCCTCGGACTCGGGAGCACACACGAGTGCGAGTACAACGGTTCCGCACTGGAGGGGTTGGTCAGCGGCACGAAGCACGAGATGACCCTGTCGCTTGCGGTCGATCGCCCTACAACCCCCCGGCAACGCAACACCACCAGACCCGAGCGTGCCGAAATGCAAACCCTCGGTAATGAGTGGGAGCCGGTGGAGGAAACCTTCGTACGGTTCTTCAGCAACAACATCGTAGGGCTAGTCCGGTCGACGAACTCTGCCCCGACCCATGCAGCCCTGGCGCAGTGGTTGAACCAGCACTGCAGACCAGCGGGGTACGGTCAAGCCGCAAGGTGGTTCGCGCAGCCAATTGTCGACGAAGAGCGTTACCTCGCTCTCCAAGAGATGGGCGAAGTTACTAGTGCGACATTCGCAGTAAAACCAGCCACTATCCGAGACCGTCGAGGAATGCTCGGCGGCATGTTCGACCGGTACTTTGACTACGAAGACGGACTCCGGGTTGAGGTTCACGTATCTGCTGGTCGTGGCCGTCCAGCGCAGGAAAACCGAGCCCGCATGCTGGATATGGCACGAGACGCGGCAGATCTTCACAGCCGGGGCGTGCCGTTCGATCGCGCCGTAGTCAATGCTCGCCCTCTTGAGGGGGGTCGCGTAGAAGTGATCAACCTCCTCGAGCACAAGCTCACAAAAAGCTTCGAGATCGAGGTGGGCGGAGATGGCGCGACAAGATCGCTACCGGAGGTCAGGATCTTTGCCGAGATTCAGAACGCTTTCGTATCGATGCAAGAGGCATTGCAGGACGCGATCGGCCTATAATAGAACACGTGTTCGAAGAATGCCGGGGTGATGCATGACAGCAGGTCCGAAGCAGGCGACCGTCCGCAAAATCGTCACCTATCTGGCGCTTCGCCTCACCGCAGCCGCAATCGGCGTGGCCTGCTATTTCGGCCTAGCGCGGATCGTGGTCATTCAACAGCAAGATCAAGTTGCACCCATGTTCTTTGCAATCGCCACGGTCATGGGTGTCGTAGGCGGATTCCTAGGGGCGGCAGTCTTCTTCGTGGCAGGCGCTTCCGGGCCTTCCATCGATCGAATCCGAGCCGAACACGGAAAGAGCCTCAACGCCACCCTCCTTGGAGCGATGGCGGTATTGATGCTTTCTGCGTTCGGCGCGACAGTATGCGGATTGTTCTCGAACGGCTTCGGGGCAAAGGCTGCGATGGCAGGGATCCTCGCGCTCGTGGCATGTGAAGTGGTCGTCCTCGGCCTTGCTCTCGCGGTAGCGCTGAAGTCCGGGAGTGAGCCGCCGCGCCCTGCGCGCGAGATGTACGTACCAGGGTCCTAGCAGAGGCGTTCGCTCGCTCCGATCGGTTTGGCGAGCCTCCGCACCGAGACAGGAGTTCTCGTTCTCCACATGTGGTCATTCCCCCAGAATGAACAGCGCCTTGTCCATATCTCGGGGGCACCAGTTGACCCCCGCCTCCTGGTTCAGCAACTCGACCAAGTCGCAGACCGTAGCCAAGAATCGCCTGTAGTACCCGTTTGGGTGCGGATAGCCCAGAACAACGAGTGCGTCGACCGCCCGGCGGTCGTACACCGCCATCCGGTCCGGTGCCCCAGCGGTCAATATCGTCGAAGCGACGGCTGCGCCCTGTCGGCACCCTGGAAGCGTCAGGAGCACGCTGCGTGCCGATCCCGCAGCCTCGGGGGTAGGGACCGACAAGTCCCGGGCGAGTTCGATGGCACTGCGAGTGATCGCTCGCACCTTACTGTCCGGCATTTCGTTCAGCTTGCGGCTCCACATGGTGCTCAGGTTGAGCCGTTTCCAAAGCATCAGCGCCCCGATGTCCGCCTTACCGATCGACCCCGTTTGTGCCGCGCGAGCCTGAACTTCCGCGAGAACTTCGTCGTAGGACGAGCCGCGTTCGGGGCTCGGGTACCGAGCATGCGCCTCCATCAGCTTGACCACCACGGAAGCTGGCTCGGGGACGATCTGCATGCTGGGGAGCCTACGGATACGCGCTGCGCGGCGACCCGGAATCTGGACGTCGATGTCAACCGGGATCGCACGCGCATGGCCCCGCTTAACGGGTCCTTCGGCGGCGACAGCACTCTTCTCACAAGCGGCAACGCGCGATCACCGCAGGATCCTCGGTGTCGTAGCCAACTTCGACCCAGGATCGATTGTCCTCGTCGTCCATGCTGGGTTTGGCGCTGCCGATTCCTGGGACGTTCCCGTAAAGGGCCGGAGGTAACGTGGGCTCCCTACCCCCGGCGTTTGTGACAGGCCTCGGGTGCGCGATCGACCGCAGCTGTCACCCGTGGTGCCGAGGCACCAGCTGCGACCACCGGATCCGGTCGGGGAACGCCCTCGAGCATTACCGCATCGAAGCACCCTGCGATACGACAGCGCAGAACCACTCGGCTACAGTCGCGTCGCGCGCACGACCGTTGATGCCCCAAGGAGCGCAGTGGAACAAGGCAAGGTTAGATTCGAAGCGGGCCGACTATACCTCGACGGCTACCCCGACGCCGTGAAGCTCGCGGCAGTCATAGGTCCCCATGCCAAACAGCTCGCCGATCTGGCGGACCACCGTCGCGATCTCGAGTTTGCCCACGCCGCCGCAGTCCGCCTGCGAGACGCGCCCAATGATCCGGACATCGTCCGTGAAGCTCTCTGGCGTTCGGCGATCGTGACCTACCGGAAATGCTTCGACCGCGCCTCGAAACGTCGGGCTTTGAGAGCCGAATGCATCTACGACGAAGGGGTGCCCAGGGAAGTATTCGCCTACTTTAAGAGACTCCGGGACAAAGACATCGCTCACGATGATCGCGCCTACTCTGCCTACTCGATCGGCGCGGTGATCGGCCCCGATGACGGCGACCGGAAAGTGCAGGAGATTCTCTATATCGGAATGAGGGCGCAGCACCTCGATGGTCCGATGCTCACTAATCTCGGTCTCCTCATCGAAGGAGCACACCAGTGGGTGGTCAAGGAATTCGAGCGCGTGGCCGCTGAGAAGGTCGCCGAGATGAGAACCATGTCCTATTCGGACCTGTTGGACCTCCCGAACACTGAAGTCCGCCCCTCATTCCTCTCAAGGTGAGGCCCGGGACAGTCCCCACCGTGGGTACCTAGGCACCACCTTCGCCAGCGCAACAGTGAGAGTCGACATCGTACGAGAGTTGATCGCAACGACAATTTTCGGATTGTAGGGTCGCTCGCTTACCGGCCGCGCCATTCGAGCCAGTGGCTACGGACCCACTTCCGCTGCTTCGAGGTGAGAACTACCTGAAGCACCTTACCGTGGAGGTCGCCGTACGCTGGGTAGGCTCGGATCTCCTCAGCCACGTCGACGGCACCCGACTCGTCCACTGCAATAAGCCCCTGGTCGAACAGACGATGAATGTCTCGCCGCAGTAGCAGACCGCCCTGATCCTCATGTTTGCCGACTTTGGCGTAACTGTAGAGGTGGCACGCTTCGAGAACCGATCTCGGAGCAAACCCAGTTACTGCGCACAGCGCGCCGTACTCGGAAAGCAGTTTGGCTCTGAAGCCTGACTGCCCAACTCGGACCCGAACAGGTCGAACAACATGCCCCTCCGATCCACCGACCATCTGCTTCGACGTTTCGTCGAGAATGTGCAGGAGGTTGCCGTCCGTTGCGCCCTCTAGCGCCGTACGGAAGTCGTCGAGGCGGAGCCGCCGGAAACTGTTCTGCTCTTTAGGGTGCACGCATAGCGACCGTAAGGCTTTTCCGTCGAGGAGACCCTCAAGGTCGATCCATGCCTGAGCGTGGCTGCTGCGGTAGGTCCTGACCTCTTTCTCCCCGTACACCGGTTCGTCGAACTCTTCGTGGCAGTCGTCGCAGCGATATGGGGGCAGCTTGCGTTTGCGCCGCACGACGTTCGCACGCTTGCATGCGCGGCACGCCGTCGTAGTCTTGACGCCGTCGCCGACCTCGATATGCTCAATTACGGAGACCCCGATCAGGAACTCGTCCCAGATGGCAATAATGTCCCCGGGCTGCACCTCATCGTGGTGCACCACCGAGCTATCCCAGCTGTAGTGGGAGGCTGCGTTGTCGTCGTACTTGGCACTGCCGACAATGCGCCGATAGTCCGCTTGCTTAGATTGCGCCAGCCACGCTGTGTTAGCCTTCTCAATAGACAACTGTCACTCCTGTCACGTTCAAGACAGGAACAACTTTGGTACATGCCAGGTACACAGCTTCCGCCGGGGCTGCCCATACCGTCTAGTCATTCGAGCGACACATCCAGGGCCTGGGATGCCAACCAGTCGTCCCACTCATCCACCGCTTGCTTGGCGAGGGTGATCGCGTCATACGTTGTCCCGTTCACGGTGACGGTCCACTGCATGTGCACCAGTCCCGGTTGGTCGCTGCCGAAATGAACCTTGACATGGACTTATTCGCTGGCCAACTCCGCGTGCCCAGCTTTGACGCCCGTTATGTACGACGACCTGGTGAGGTGGAGGTGCTTCACACCATTTGCGATATCGGCAGCAGCGCCAAGGGCAAGGTTGCTCTTGAATAAACGGTGCAGTTCACCGTTGAGCTTGGCGGTCTCGGGATCGTTCGATAACCAGTCCTTCAAGTGAAAAGCGTCTTGAAAGAAGTGGTAGGCCAGATCACGCGCATCACCCGTGTTCAGCGGTGCAGCCGACGGTGTGGCCACGTCAAGCATCCGTTTGTAGGACCGCGACATCCGTCCATACTGGTCCCGCCAACCTTCATTCAGCACACCAGGATCATATTCATGATCCAAGTGCTCCAGCACTGGGACTGACGGTGTCATTGACCCACGAGCAAAGTTGTGAAGTGAACGGCATTCCTTCGGCGGAGCGCAGCCGAACCACCATGACGTGACCCAGCTCGTCATGCATGTCAGTACTGCGATACCCACCCAGGTACTGGAACGTCAAAATCGAACCCGAGTATCTTGCATGCATTCGCGACCCCCCTCCTCAAGAGGGATAGGTGTTGGTCGAACCGTGGGAGCTGACCAACGAAGTCCTCTCCGTCCTTACCTGCCGCACTGAGGAATGCGTTGCAAGCGTCAACTATGCGCTTGGCCTCTTTCCGCAGTTGCAGATTCCGGGCTGCAGCGTAGACGGCCGTGGCATCCTTCTTGACCTCCAAGACCGAGGCGACGGATGAAGACGGATCCTCCTTATCCAGGGCGGCTTGGAACACACGCTTGGACTCAAGCAGCGCGAAAAGTGCGCGGACGCTCTGACCATCACTCGCTCCGAACGTCGCCGAGAGGCTCACGTTCATCCCGGTGATCCCCAAACCGGCAGTGACTCCCACACTTGTCATCTTCCGACTCATGCCGAGACCCTATTGCATCGCATCGGGACAGGCGGCGAATTCCCTCGCACCCCGCCGTGCAGTTGGTTTACCTCTTGCCCGAAGCTCTCGGCGTCAATCGTCGTCCGACACACCGGCTTCGTTCACCACCACCGCGTCGAACCCCAGGGCCTGGGCAACCTCGTCAACGAACCGGGGGTTAGTGACGAACCACTCGCGTCCCGCCGTCCGCGCCACGCTCCGATGGTGGTCTGCTGCCTCGAGGAGCCGGTGGAAAGTCGCTTCCGCCTGGGTCGCTGCTCCCGGCGCAGTCCGGTAGATGCGAAGCAGGATCGGCTCCTCCGGTAACGCGGTGGTACGGGTCTGATTCCGAAAGCGCACGATGACGTCACTGTCACTGCGGCCCACCTTCATCAGGGTGCGCCCGCTGTCCGCCTCGTACGGATGTAGAAGGTAGTGCGGCAAGGCGTAGACGTAGATGCCGACCTCGTTGCGCGCCTCGGCTTCCTCGGTCTGCGACTTCGCTTGCTGGACCTCGACCGACCGGGCAGACTCGTCGGTCGCGCGGCGCTCTAGCTCAGCAAGGTTGTGCTGGAGGTAGGCGGTGCATTCGTTCGACCACTCACCCGCCTTCAGGACGCTCCGAAACTTTCGCGCCACCTGCAACGCCACGGTGGGAGCGGTCGGCAGGTCACCGTCGAGCAGGCTACGAATCTGGCGCTCGTGCATCCAGACGAAGGTCGAGGTCGAGACCTCGAGTTTCGAAGCGATTTCGTCAGCGCTCCGGTCAGCCTGCAGCAGACGGTAGACCACGCCGAGCAGCTTCGGGTCGCGCTCTAGGAACGCGACGAGCTCAGCACGAACCTCGGCCGATGGCCGGACCGGACCGGACCGGACCGGACCGAGCTCCACACGGGTCGTTGTAAAACTAGGACCGGCCCCCCAGCATCTGTCACTGGCGTCAAGTCCTGACGGCTTTGTCATCCGCCGATCGTCGCATGAGATCGGTGGACGGTCATTCCCATTCGTGGTTGCGCTTCGACCGATGTGTCCGCGAGCAACGCCCTTGTGTGACAAGCTTCGTCGGGTGACCGCAATCCTCCTGTGCTGGAACCCCCAGAAGTGGAACGGGTGGAACTACGAGTCATTTGCTCGCTCGGTGCGGAAGCGGGGGCCACGCCCATCTGACTGGTCCATCGCGAATCATCGGACCGGGATCGGCCCAGGCACGGAAGCGTGGTTCCTCAAGCAGGGCGGCATCGATGCCAGCAGCCGGGGGATCCTGGGGCATGCGACGGTGACCGACATACGTCTCAACGAGCAAGACCCGAAGGATCCGAACAAGAGATCGAACTTCGTCGAGATCCTGTTCGACTGGTTACTTCCCGAATCCGACCTCCTCGACGTGCTTGCTCTGGAGAACGCTGTTCCTGGCGTTCCGTGGAGGAAGATCTACCGGTCCGGTACATCCATCGACTCCGCGCAACTGCCTGCACTCAGAGCAGTGTGGGCCCAGCACGCTCAGCACACAGCCGAAGACGAAGACGAAGACCAAGAGGTGCCAGGCACCTACCCGGAAGGCGCGTCACGGACGGTGCAGGTAAACCGCTTCGAGCGCAGCCGCGAAGCGCGCGAAGCCTGCATCGCCCACCATGGCACCACCTGTAAGGCCTGCGGGCTGGACTTCCAAGGCCAGTACGGGCGCATCGGAACTGGCTACATCCAGGTGCACCACGTCGTGCCGATCTCCCAGATCGGCGAGAACTATCAGGTCGATCCGATTACGGATCTGGTGCCGCTGTGTGCGAACTGCCATGTCATGGCGCACCGGCGCAAGCCCCATCCCTACACGGTCCCGGAACTCAGGAAGCGCATCAAGCGCCGCAGCTGAACGGCCGTCACCGAAGTGCCCACGCACGGAGGCGAACTCTCCGTCACCTACCTCGCAGGCTCCTCGGCGAGCAAGCGGTACAGCGTGGCCCTGCTGACGCCGAGGTACTTAGCGACATCCCGACCCGTGTGTCCATCCGCCTTCATTCGCCGGGCCGTGGCAATCATCCGATCGTCCTCGACCTTACGACGTCTGCCGAAACGTGTGCCGTTCCGTCGCGCGGCTTCGCGCTTGAGAGCCGTGCGCTCCTTGACGAGTTCCCTCTCGAATTCCGCCATCGACGCCAGCACCCCAATGACCATTCGTCCGGCGGCGGTCGAGGAGTCTATGCCGTCCGTGATCGAAACCAGGGTGACACCGCGATCGGTGAGCGTGCGTACGACTTCGAGAATGTGGAGGGTGTTGCGGCCGAGCCTGTCCAGCTTCCAGACGACGACGGTGTCGCCTTCGCGAACGTACTCGAGCAACTGAGCGAGACCCGGCCGATCGTCGCGGGCACCGGACATCGTGTCGGAGAACGTCTTCTCTACTCCGTTCGCCTCAAGTGCGGCCTGCTGTTGTTCCAGAGTCTGAGCAACGGTCGAGACTCTGATGTAGCCGATACGGGTTCCAGCGGGGGCGACGGTCATGCTCCGATTGTGTCTCATAATTGGTCCCGATGGCAATATTGAGACAACTACATTTGAGACGAAGTTTTGAGACAGCACGAGCTGGGCAGACGGCCTTCGACCCAGACGTCAGCCCGTTGTCTCATTCAGAACTGATATGAGACACCGTGCGCACGGCAAACCCGGCGGCGCGGGGTAGACATCCCCTCCAGGGAGGGAGCGCGAATGGGATGTGTCGTTCCACGTTCCGGGCCTTGAGGACTGCGACAATCCCGGCAACGGCAACAGCGCGGACAGTCGTTTGAGCGGCGAAGCGTAAGGGAGGTTCACGCCATGAAGACACGGACTGCGTGGGCGGCAGTATCAGTCGTCCTTCTATCAGGTTGCGCGACCGGTGTTACCACAGACTCCGCCACGACGAGCAACTCGGATTCTGCGTCATCAGCGTCGATTACGTCCGGACCGCCCCGCAACGCCCAGGGTCGCATCGAGAAGGACTTTGGTGAAGCGGCCGGTCTGATCGACAATGTCAGCGGCGAACCCGCCTTCACCTTCACTCTGAGCAACCCGCGCATGAACCCGGGGTGCACAGGCTTCTGGCAATTCACTCCCAACGGGCAGTACCTCTTCGTCGATGTCGAAGCCGTGACAGCGCCGAACTACATGGAGGCGGTCACCGGTGCCGGCAACCGCAGTGTCAAACAGATGGCCGACCGCAGCCTGAAGGCGGGAAACTGGAGAGGCATCGGACCCGACGGAGCCGTCCTCGAGAGTTTGATCAGCACCGCAGCGCTCAACTGCGAGGAACTCAACGACGATGCATTCGACGAGCCACTCGCCCCCGCGTCGACGTATCGCGGTACCTACGCGTTCGACGTCCCCGTCGGGACCCAAAGCATCTACCTTGACATGCTCGGCAAGGACATCAGCTGGGAGTGGCGTATCCCTGAGACCCTGGTTCCCGGTGCCCCCGGTGCATCCAGCGGCTTCTGATCCGGGGAGCGCGAGCAAGATCATCGACCCGAAGAGTGAGCGACGAAAGTGAGCGATGTGCGTCTCGTCAAGGCGACACGGGTAAGCCTCAAGGCGCACCCGCATTTGAACGAAAAATGGCTGCAAGAGCGGATCGTGGAGGATCCCACGCTACTCGGCCTCGGCGATCTCGCAGTCGAGGACGTCGAGCGACGTCAGCCTCGTGCTGGTCGCTTGGACTTGCTGCTGAGCGATCCCGATTCGAACCGTCGGTACGAGGTGGAGATCCAACTCGGTGCCACCGATGAAGCACACATCATCCGCACGATCGAATACTGGGACATCGAAAAATCCCGCTATCCCCAGTACGAACATGTTGCCGTGATCGTCGCCGAAGACATCACCAGTCGGTTCCTCAACGTCATCAGCCTGCTCAACAAGACGATCCCGCTCATCGCTATCCAGATGCAAGCGCTCCAGGTCAGCGAAGTCCTCACCCTGCACGCAACGACGGTGCTGGATCTGACGAGCCTCGGCACCGAGGAGGAAGACGAACCGGGCCAGGCAACGGACCGGTCATACTGGGTCGGAAAGGGGACGCCGGAGACCATCGCGATCGCCGACGAGCTGCTCGAGCTGATCAACGAAATAACACCCGGAATGGCCTTCAAGTACAACAAGTTTTACATCGGACTTACCCGAAATGGAGTGGTCGACAACTTCATTACCCTGCGCATCCGGAAGGACTTCGTACTCGCCGAACCTCGGATCCCCCGCACCGAGGAACTGACCGCGATGCTCGATGAGGCCGGGGTAGACCGCATGGACTACGACTCGCAGTGGGGTCGGTACCGGTTGCGTCTTAGAAAGTCGGACCTCGTGGAACGGCGAGACCTCTTACTCGATCTGATCAGGCGAGCAAGCGACACGCCCGCCCCACTCGAGACCTAATCGCCATCGAGGCCGACGGTTTATCGAATGACGTGCTAGTTGTTGCGGGTCATGACGTTGTAGACACCACCAGGGGCTGACGAAGGCGGACGGGCCTTCCGACGGCAGGATGGG
Organism: Rhodococcus sp. Chr-9; assembly: GCF_000801125.1. Taxonomy (NCBI): domain Bacteria; kingdom Bacillati; phylum Actinomycetota; class Actinomycetes; order Mycobacteriales; family Nocardiaceae; genus Rhodococcus; species Rhodococcus sp. Chr-9. The sequence goes on along the minus strand of NZ_JTIZ01000024.1, from coordinate 42,966 downwards.
AAGTACCACCAACTCATCCGCCGAACGAAAGAACCCGTCCGTGCTCCACCGTAACGCCCCGCTGTCCGTCGAAGGTCGCCGCCGTCTCGTCGAGCGGTGCCAGACTCGTCCGCTGTCCCATGTCGCCGCCGAGATGGGGATCTCCCGGGCCTGCGCCAGCAAATGGATGGCCCGCTACCGCGAACACGGTGAACTCGGCCTGCTCGACCGCCCCAGCGTCCCGCACCACCAGCCCACCGCGACCCCGGCCGAGACCGTGGCGCGGATCGAGACCCTGCGACGGAAGCACAAGTGGTCCGCGGCTCGTATCGCACACGAGCTCGCCGCCGACGGCATCAGCATCTCGGTACGCACCGTCAGCCGGCACCTCGCTCACCTCGGCTTGAACCGGCGCAGGTTCCTCGATCCGAACGGCGAGAACAACCGCCAGCCACGCCGGATCATCGCCCGCTGGCCCGGCCACATGGTGCACGTCGACATCAAAAAAGTCGGCCGAATCCCCGACGGCGGTGGCTGGCGGGTCCACGGCAAGGGCTCGGATCAGGCCAAGAAAGTCGAGCGCGCCAAGACCGCCGGTGCCCGCGCCGGCTACGTCTACCTGCACTCGGCGGTCGACGGGTTCTCCCGCCTCGCCTACACCGAGGCCCTGGCCGACGAGAAAGCCGCCACGGCAATCGGGTTCATGCACCGGGCGAGGGTGTTCTTCGCCGCCCACGGCATCGTGCACATCCACCGGGTGGTCACCGACAACGGGTCCTGCTACCGGGCGAAGGACTTCGCGAAAGTGCTCCACGGTGGCCGGCATCAACGGATCACCCCGTACACCCCTCGTCACAACGGGAAGGTCGAGCGCTACAACCGGATTCTGGCCGAGGAGTTCCTCTACGCCCGCGTCTGGGTCAGCGAACGGCAACGCGCCCAGTCGCTACAGGTGTGGAATGTGCACTACAACTATCATCGTCCGCATACTGCCGTCGGTAATCGGCCGCCCGCGAGCAAACTCCGGACCGGTGTCACCAACGTCATGGCCTCATACACCTAGCCTGCGACGGCCGGATCTGTGACACCCGAGCGTGCTCGCACGACGTCTAGTCGGGGGCACCGTCCCTGTCGGCCGACCCNCGGCGGGCTCGTCCCTCGAGCGCTCGCCCGCCATATCTGCGAAGGCCGTTCCCGAGACCATCCCGTTCGTGCCCGGCACGACCGTGGTCGGCCGCGCTCCCGGTTCGTACATGCGGTCGATCTCCTCGGCCTTCTCCCTCGCCTGCCGTTTCTCTTCGTCGTCGAGCCGATCCCAGCGGGTCGGATTCTCCGCGTCGGTCATGTCCGGGCCCCCTTCCAGCACGCGGCAACGACCCGAGCGGGCCGCTTGTGCTGCGTCCGTTCCAGCGTGCGCCCCGTCGCAGAGGCGCGGAGGCCGAACGAGGATCGGAGTTCGCCGGAATCCTCCTGTGCTCCACCGCCGCGAGTACGCTCGAAAACCGGACGAGCTCGCACGAGCACGGAGGCCTGACACTGTGGCGGATCTCGTACTGGGGCCGGTGCTCAGGCACATCGGCGATACGGACGCCACGATCTGGGTGGAGACGTCCGAGCCGTGCACGGTGCATGTGCTCGGCAGTTCCGAACACACGTGGACCGTCGCGGGGCACCATTACGCGCTCGTCACCGTCCGAGACCTCGAACCCGGATCGGTGACGCCCTACGAGGTGGATCTCGACGGCCGGGTCGTGTGGCCGCCCGTCGGTGTTGCATCGCCGCTGATCAGGACCGCGGAAGACGACCCCGAGGAGTTAGTGCTCGCCTTCGGGTCGTGCCGGGTGGCCTCGGAGAGCGCGGAACCGACAGCCGTCCTCGGAAAGGACGCTCTCGTCGCCTACGCGCAGCGCATGCGTTCCCTACCGGTCGACGAATGGCCCGACGCGCTGTTGCTGCTGGGAGATCAGGTCTACGCCGACGAGCTGTCGGAGGAGATGAAGCGACGGGTCGGTGAGCGTCACGATCTGTCGGAACCGCCCGGAGCCCAGGTACGCGACTTCGAGGAGTACACCTGGCTGTACAGCCGGTCGTGGTCCGAGGACAACGTCCGATGGCTGTTGTCGAACGTGCCGACCTCGATGATCTTCGACGATCACGACGTGCACGACGACTGGAACACCTCCTATTCGTGGCGCAGGGAGATGGAGGCCTCCGCGTGGTGGGAGGAACGCATCGTCGGGGCGTTGGCGTCGTACTGGATCTATCAGCATCTCGGTAACCTCGCTCCCTCGGAGCTGGACGAGGACCCGCTCTACGACCGGGTGCGGAACTGTGCCGGGGACGCCGAACCGATCTTGCGTGCGTTCGCGTCCGGCGCCGACGAGGAAGCCGACGGCAGTCCGGGAGTGCGATGGTCGTATCGCCGCGATTTCGGACCGGTGCGTCTGCTGGTGATCGATTCGCGGTGCGGGCGGGTGCTCGCGCCCGACCGGCGCGACATGGTGTCCGATCCGGAGTTCGACTGGATCGAGGAGCAGACCGACGGCGACTACGACCACCTCCTGATCGGCACGTCGCTGCCGTGGCTCCTCCCCCGCACGATGCACGACCTCGAGGCGTGGGACGAGAAGCTCGCGTCCGGTGTGCGCGGTGACCGATGGGCGCGGTGGGCCGAGAAGCTCCGGCGCGCCGCCGATCTCGAACACTGGGCGGCCTTCCGCGATTCGTTCGAGCGACTCGCCCGTTTGTTGCTGGATGTCGCTGCCGGGCGTCGCGCCGAAACGTCCGGCTGCGCGCCCGCGACAATCTGTGTCCTTTCGGGCGACGTGCACCATGCCTACGCCGCCCGCGTCCGATTCGCGACGCCGACCGCCGGCACGGTGTACCAACTGACTTGTTCGCCCCTGCACAACCACGTCCCCGCAGCTGTCCGGGTCGCCTTCCGCGCCGCATGGGGACGCAAGGCGGAGCGCGTCGTGCGGTTGCTGCTCGGTCCGGTGACGGCCGTTCCCGAGACGTCGTTCTCGTGGTCGAAGATGGCAGGTCCGAGCTTCGGGAACCAGATCGCCACCCTGCGGACGCGAGGACGCGTCGCGCACCTGACCATCGAGCGCAGCGTCGACACCGCCTCGGGTCCGCACCTGTTCGAGACCGTCACGGATCTGCCGCTCACTACTGAGGATCGGCCGCCTGAGATTCCGACGTCCCGCGCGGCGAGTCGGCCGTCGAGGTGATGTCGGGGACGCTCGTCGACGACGAGATTCGGGTTTTTTCGAGTTTCCGTATGGTCCGAAATATCGTTTCGCACCCTTCGGCCCTGCTTCGTGCATATTCCCGTGACGCTTGGGGTACCTGTGTCAGGGTTTGGAAACACAGCCGACCACGGGAGGAACCACATGCTCGTCCGGAGAATTGCGCGGCCCATGCTCGCGTCCATCTTCATCGCCGGGGGTATCGACGCCCTGCGGAAGCCCGAGCCGAAAGCAGGTGCCGCGCAGCCCGGGCTCGATCAGGCTGTGAACGCCTTGCCGGCGTCGATCACCGACCGGCTTCCCAGCAATCCCGAGACTCTCGTCCAGATCAACGCCGCAGTGCAGATCGGCGCCGGGACCCTGTTCGCACTCGGGAAAGCACCTCGTCTGTCCGCTCTCGCGCTGATCGGCAGCCTCGTGCCGACGACCGTCGCGGGCCATGACTTCTGGAACGTCGAGGACCCCGAGGCCCGCGCCCAGCAGCGCACCCAGCTCATCAAGAACGTGAGCCTGATCGGCGGTCTGCTCATCGCTGCCGTGGACACCGAGGGCAAGCCGTCGCTGGGCTGGCGGAGCCGTCGCGCCGCGCGTGCCGCGCAGAAGTCGGTGGCCGCTGCACTGCCGGGCCACTCCTCGGACGGTCACACGGCCGAAACGCTGCACACCGTCGCCGAGCGGGTCAAGACGCTGACGGAGGAAGCCGGCGAGCAGGGTGGACACATCCTCGAGATCGCCAAGGAACGTGCACCCGAACTCGCAGAGGCCGCACGCGAGCGGAGCAGCGGACTGCTCGAGGTCGCCCGCGACCGCGGCCCGGTGCTGACCGAACGGGCGCGCGATCGCAGCGCCGAGATCCTCGGTGTCGCGCGTGAGCGCGCCCCCGAACTCGCCGAGGGCGCCCGTGAACGCGGCACCGAACTGCTCGGGCTGGCGCGCGAGCGCACCCCTGAGCTCGCCGACGTCGCCCGCAAGCGTGGCTCGAAGCTGTGGGACACCACGGTCGATCGCAGCTCGGAATGGGCGAAGCTCGCCGAGGAGCAGTCCGCGATCCTGAACGCTCGGGCTCACGTCGCCGCGGAGAAGGCCCGTCTGCGTGCCGAGGCCGCGCGCAAGCAGGGCACGAAGGCGGAGAAGAAGCTCGCGAAGAACCTGAAGGCGCTCGAGAAGAAGAAGTAGTAGTCCGGTTACGGCACAAGGGTGCGGGCGTGCGTGGAAATCGCACGCCCGCACTGCTGTGATCAGGCTTTCTGCCCGTTTTCCTCCTGCGGCGACTAGACTTCTCGGGCACTTTCGTCGACGCGCCACCCCTGCGGCGGCGAGCGATCTCGTCCTGTCTATCCCCGAGGAGTCCCTGTGCCGGTTGATGGCGCGTCCCATCCGGAGCTCGACCGCGAGCAGGCCTACGTGGCGATGCTCTACACGCATCTCGACGGTTTGCGCGCCTACGCGAAGACCCGGCTGGCCCGCGTGCTGCGCGAGACCGGAGGCACCCCACAGGCGCGCAGCGAACGCGAGGCGTACACCCACATGTACACCGAGGACATCGCGAAGTACGACGCCGCCGAGCACGGCTTGTGCTTCGGCCGCATCGATGTGCGGGACGACGGGACGGACACCTCCGGCCCCGTGACGGAGGACGGCGTCGAGGCCCGCTACATCGGCCGCCTCGGCATCCTCGACGAGGACAACGACTACGAGTCGCTGCTGCTCGACTGGCGCGCACCCCAGGCCCGCCCGTTCTACCTCGCGACCCCCGCCGCGCCCGACGGTGTCGTGCTGCGCCGCCACCTCCGCAGCCGCGGCCGCACCGTCACCGCACTGCACGACGAGTACCTCGACCTCGACGCGGCGCTCGAGCACGCCGACACCCCACCGGCCGGTGGCGTGGCCGGAGAATCGGCGCTGCTCGCCGCGCTGAACGCCGCGCGCACCGGGCAGATGCACGACATCGTGGCGACGATCCAGGCCGAGCAGGACGCAGTCATCCGGTCCGAGCATCGCAGTGTGCTCGTCGTCCAGGGTGGTCCGGGCACCGGCAAGACCGCGGTCGCGCTGCACCGCGCGGCCTACCTGCTCTACACCTACCGCAAGCAACTGGCCAAGAGCGGCGTGCTGATCGTGGGTCCGAACAGCCGCTTCCTCGACTACATCGGTCAGGTGCTGCCCTCGCTCGGTGAGACCGGCGTGCTGCTGTCGACGGTCGGGGATCTGTATCCGGGGGTCACGCCGACGATCGAGGACGATCCGATGGCCGGCGAACTGAAGGGCTCCCTGGACATGGTGAAGGTGCTCGAGAAGGCGGTCCGCGACCGGCAGGAGGTGCCCCGATCCCCCGTGCAGCTGAGTTTCGACACCTACGCGCTCACCCTCGACCGCACGATCGTGACCCGTGCGCGGGGTCGCGCCCGGTCGTCCCGTCGGCCGCACAACCTGGCCCGGCCGATCTTCGTGAACGGTGTGATCGATGCCCTCGCCGACCAGTTGGCCGGGATCATCGGATCGAACCCGCTCGGTGGTGCGAACCTGTTGAGCCGGGAGGACATCCACGACATCCGGTCCGAGATGCGTTCGGATCCCGACATCGTCGGTGCGATCGACGCGCTGTGGCCGGAACTGTCCCCGCAGCAGGTGCTCTCGGATCTGCTGGCCTCCCGCGACCGGATCGCGTCGGCGGCTCCGGCCCTGACCGACGAGCAGATCGATGCGCTGCACCGTCCCGATGCATCGGGACACTTCAGCGCCGCCGACGCTCCACTGCTCGACGAGCTCGCCGAACTGCTCGGGGTGGACGACGCCGCCGAACGCGAACGCGCGAAGCGGCGCTGGCGCAAGCAGATCGCCGACGCGCAGGGCGCACTCGACATCCTCACCGGTTCGGCACCGCAGGATCTCGAGGGCGACCTCGATCCCGAACTGCTCATGGCGTACGACCTGATCGACGCCACCCAGCTCGCCGAACGGCAGAACCACCGTCGTCACGAGACCACGGCGGAGCGGGCGGCCGGCGATCGCACCTGGACGTACGGTCATGTGATCGTCGACGAGGCGCAGGAGTTGTCGGCGATGGCGTGGCGAACGATCATGCGCCGCATCCCGAATCGCTGGATGACCCTGGTGGGCGACACCGCGCAGACCGGGGATCCGGCGGGAACCGAGTCGTGGCAGCAGATTCTCGAACCGTATGTCGCGAACCGGTGGAAGAAGACCGAACTGACGGTCAACTACCGCACGCCGGCGGAGATCATGCGGATCGCGCACGCGGTGCTCGCGGAGATCGATCCCGACCAGGTGCCGCCGCAGTCGGTGCGCGAGTCCGGTTTCGAGCCGTGGTCGCAGCACGTCGAGGCGGACGCGGTGCTCGCCACCGTGCAGGCAGCTCTCGAGGCGGAGACCGGCCCGGGTACGACTGCCGTGCTCGCCCCGGCGCGACTCGTGGGTGCGTGGGAGCACCTCGCGTCCGAGTCGGTCACGGTCGCGACCGTCAAGGAGGTCAAGGGACTCGAGTTCGACGCGGTGCTGCTCGTCGAACCTGCGGAGATTCTCACCGATTCCTCACGCGGGATGAACGACCTGTACGTGGCATTGACCCGCGCCACCCAGCGTCTCGGGGTGGTCCACTCGGAGGCGTTGCCGGAGGTGCTGGCCGGTATCGCCGGACCGACACGCTGCTGAACCGACACGGTTCGGCCGACACCGCCGAGCGGACCCCGGGACCGGCCACCGGACGGTACCGTCCTTCGGGGCAAGGAGATGGGACGGATCATCCGCGGAGGGAAACGAACACGTGGCCTATCGGGCAGCGCACCACCGGATACGTCGAGCGGGGTGCGCTGCGATCGCGGCGCTGAGCGGGTTCTTCGTCTCCGCCGCGTGCGGATCGGTCACGCCGACCCAGGACGAGGCGCAGGCCACGACGTCCACGACGTCGGTATCCCCTACCTCGTCGACGCCGCCCGACGCGCGTTTCCTGCGGGTGAAGGAGGCACTGGAGGCGTCCGGTCTGGTCGCCGACGTCACGGACGACACGGTGCTTGCGGTGGTGCGAGGGGTGTGCGACCAGTTGCGCGCGGGCGTGCCGGAGCACGACGTCCTCGTCACGCTCCGGCCGATCGCCGCCTACGCCGCGGGCGCCTCGGGTTCGCGCATGTCGGCGGACGACGCCGCCGCGCGCTATCTCGAAACCGCCCGCGAGGAGTACTGCTGATCCGTCAGCGGACCGTGTGCACTACCAGCACGTCGCACAGGGCCTTGCGGGCGACGTCCGAGGGGACGGAGCCGAGCAGCCGCCCGGTCAGCGTGTTGAGGCCGCGATTGCCGATGACGATGAGATCGGCTTCGACCTCCTCGACGAGCGTGAGGAGCGATTCGACAGGTGCACCGACGATGGGCCGCTCGGTGATCTTGCGGGCGCCGGCGACGGTTGCCTTCTCCCGTGCGGTGCGCAGGATCTCGTAGGTCGGTGCCGAGCCGGTGACCTGGTACGCCTCGTCGCGCAGCGCGTCGGCGGCCTGTGCGGTGTCCTTGGGGTCGGCCGGGTAGTAGGCGCAGGCGATCACCAGTTGGGCGCCCGCGTCGCCGGCCAGAGCAGCTGCCTTCTCCACGGCCCGATACGACGATTCGGAACCATCGGTTCCGACGACTATGGTCCGGTAGGCGCTCATTCATCCTCCATCGAGTGTGTGGTCCATCGACGCGGGCCGCCGATGCCGTCGTCGACGGAGGACACGCACGCTCCCCCGCCATACGCTGCGTCGACAGTAGCGGGATGGGCGGCCCGGGTGGGAGGTTTGGGTCTCATCCCACAATCAGGTTTGATGTTACCGCGCGTCACCGTAACGCGGGCCGAACAGGCCGGCAGGGAATACCTCGGCGTCGACGAAGGCGTCGCGCCACGGCAACGCGAGGTCGAGCAAACGTTCCACCCCCTCCTCACCGAGCGCAGTCCACGGCGCGACCGCCAGGTCGTCGGTGAGATCCTCGACGAGTTCGCGGACCTCGAAGCCCTCACCGGTGAGCTCGCCGCGCTTGTCGAGCAGGCCGCGCCCGCGCAATCCCTTCTCGGCGTCCGCCCACTCGTCCCGCGACCAGCCCCGCAGCTTCCGGGCCGGATCAGTGGCGAACCCGATACCGGTCGCCGTGTGGGTGACGAGCGCATCGAGCCCCGAAAGCCCTGCCGTCTGCAGGGCCGCGATATGACCGTCGCCGCGATACTCGCGCAGCAGGGTCAGGGCGTGCCACAGGCGCAGGTGCGCCTCCTCGGGCCAGGGCAGATCGGCGTAGGCGGCGTAGAGCGGGCGACCGTCCGGGCCGGGAATCGCCCGCGCCGCGGTGGCCGCGAGGTCCGCCGCCTCGTTCATCTCCGCGGAGCCGAGTACGTCCTGCCCGAGGACCCGTCGATGGAGTGCGTCCAAAGCCCGCAACCGCGCCGCGATGATCGTGGCCGGCTCGGCCGTCTCCCACACTGCCGGGACGGCCGATGCCACCAGGCGGGGCGAGAAGCTGCAGAACGTCGCGGTCACGACCCCGGGGCCGACGGCACCCAGGGGTGCCGCGCGTCCACCGAAGTACTGCGCAGCCGGTCCGTCGACACCGAGCGCGGCGAGTTCACCCGCGATGTCCGGCGCGAAGTAGACGACCAAGTGCAGCAGCTCGAGTGCGCGGGCAGCACGCCCGGCGGAAGAGGGATCCATGGGAGTGGACCCTACCCGAGTCGCCGGCGCCGATCGGGCCGGGCGACTACTTCAGACCCGCGGCGTCCATCCCGCGCAGTTCCTTCTTCAGATCGGAGATCTCGTCGCGAAGCCGTGCGGCCAGCTCGAACTGCAGGTCGCGGGCGGCCTGCATCATCTGGTCGGTGAGCTGCTGCACGAGATCGGCGAGCTCGGCGCGCGGCATCGTCGAGGTGTCGCGACCTTCCACGACACCGGAGCTGACGGCCCGTCCGGACTCGCCCTGGGCTCGGCGACCACGCGAAGCGTTGCGGCCGGAGCCGCCCACCTCGACGGCCTCGGTGTCCTCGGCCTCCTGATAGACCTGGTCGAGGATGTCGGCGATCTTCTTGCGCAGCGGCTTCGGATCGAGACCGTGTTCGGTGTTGTAGGCGATCTGCTTCTCGCGCCGCCGTTCGGTCTCCTCGATGGCCCGCGCCATCGAGTCGGTGATCTTGTCGGCGTACATGTGCACTTCCCCCGAGACGTTGCGGGCCGCGCGGCCGATGGTCTGGATCAGCGAGGTCGTCGACCGTAGGAAGCCTTCCTTGTCGGCGTCGAGGATCGCCACCAACGACACCTCGGGGAGGTCGAGACCCTCGCGGAGCAGGTTGATGCCGACGAGCACGTCGTATTCGCCCAGGCGCAGTTGTCGCAGCAGTTCGACGCGGCGCAGGGTGTCGATGTCGGAGTGCAGATAGCGCACCCGGATACCGAGTTCGAGCAGGTAGTCGGTGAGGTCCTCGGCCATCTTCTTGGTGAGGGTGGTGACGAGGACGCGTTCGTCGCGCTCGGCACGTTCGCGGATCTCGTGCACGAGATCGTCGATCTGCCCCTTGGTGGGCTTGACGACGACCTGCGGGTCGACGAGGCCGGTGGGCCGGATGACCTGCTCGACGAACTCGCCACCTGTCTGTCCGAGCTCGTACGGGCCGGGGGTGGCCGACAGGTAGACCGTCTGCCCGATGCGGGCGGCGAACTCCTCCCAGGTCAGTGGCCGGTTGTCGACCGCCGACGGGAGACGGAAACCGAAGTCGACGAGGTTGCGCTTGCGCGACATGTCGCCCTCGTACATCGCGCCGATCTGCGGCACGGTGACGTGCGACTCGTCGATGACCAGGAGGAAGTCCTCCGGGAAGTAGTCGATGAGCGTCGCCGGCGCGGATCCGGCGGGTCGTCCGTCGATGTGGCGGGAGTAGTTCTCGATGCCGGAGCAGAAGCCGACCTGCCGGATCATCTCGATGTCGTACTGGGTGCGCATGCGCAGACGCTGCGCCTCGAGCAGCTTGCCGCGGTTCTCCAGATCGGCCAGGCGCTCCTCGAGCTCGGCCTCGATACTCGCGACGGCGCGTTCCATGCGCTCGGGACCGGCGACGTAGTGGGTGGCCGGGAAGATGCGCAGGGAGTCGACCTTGCGCACGACGTCGCCGGTGAGCGGGTGCAAGTAGTACAGCGCGTCGATCTCGTCGCCGAAGAACTCGATCCGCACGGCGAGTTCCTCGTAGGCGGGGATGATGTCGACGGTGTCGCCCTTGACGCGGAACGATCCGCGGGTGAACGCCATGTCGTTGCGGGCGTACTGGACGTCGACGAGCAGGCGCAGCAGCGCGTCGCGCGGCACCTCCACACCGACCTCGAGCTGGATGGACCGGTCGAGATAGGACTGCGGGGTACCGAGACCGTAGATGCACGAGACGGACGCGACCACCACGACGTCGCGGCGGGACAGCAGCGACGAGGTGGCGGAGTGCCGCAGCCGCTCGACGTCGTCGTTGATCGACGAGTCCTTCTCGATGTAGGTGTCGGTCTGCGCGATGTACGCCTCGGGCTGGTAGTAGTCGTAGTACGAGACGAAGTACTCGACTGCGTTGTTGGGCAACATGTCTCGCAGCTCGTTGGCGAGCTGCGCGGCCAGGGTCTTGTTGGGCGCCATCACGAGGGTGGGTCGCTGGACGCGTTCGATGAGCCACGCGGTGGTGGCGGACTTGCCGGTACCGGTGGCACCGAGCAGGACGACGTCCTTCTCCCCCGCCCTCAGCCGGCGCTCGAGCTCATCGATGGCGGCCGGCTGATCGCCGGCCGGTTCGTACTCGCTGACGACCTCGAAACGGGCCTCGGTGCGCTCGATCTCACCCACCGGCCGGAACTCGGAGTGTGCGACGACGGGATGCTCACTTGCGAACGCCATGGAATCCAGAGTAAGCGCTCCCACCGACACGCATCGCGGTCCTGCGTGCGGCGCGGTTCGCACGCTAGCGTGCATCCCGTGTCCGCGACCCCGCATCCCGTGAAGACCGAGATCTTCGACGTCGCCACGAAGACCAACATCGACCCCAAGGGCTTCGCGCGGGCTGTCGACGAGTACCGCGTCGAGGAGTGGGGGCTGTACATGGCGCGATCGTCCGACCACCCGCAGTTCCACTATCTCGAATCGTGGTTGCTGCCGGACCTGCGTCTGCGGGCCTCGATCTTCCATTTCACGCCGGGCAACGAACGCGACCAGGACCGCTACGTCGACGTCGGTGAGTTTCGGCGCGAGGGCGACGTCTGGTACTCCCACGACCACTATCTCGACCTGATCGTCCGCACGGGCCGCGACACGACGGTCGAGGACATCGACGAACTGGTGGTCGCGGTCACCGCCGGGATGATCGACGCGGCCGTGGCCGAGACGGCGATCGACACGGCACTGCGGGCGGTGGACGGCATCGCCGCGCACGGCCACGACCTCGACGCGTGGCTGCGGGAGCGGGGCGCGCCCGTCTCCTGGCGCTGACGCGCACCACCGCTGCGCAGGTGCCGTCACCTGCGCAGACAGCGGGGCGCAGGAGCGAAAAAGTTACTGCCGCAAAGGACATGGTAATCTGCCCCGGCCGGCGAAGCAGTGCACCGAGAAGGCGACCATCGGGGCCGGCCCGGATCGCCCCTCCGCGTGCACATCACCCGACCGAGGACACCCCTCGCGCCGGCGGCGCGCGCCCGTGCAGCCCACGAGCGCCGACGAGAACGCCGCCGATCACTTCGTCGGCACACGCCCGGATCCGGGCGTGCCCTGCTGGAGCGGTATGCCGCGCCCGCCGGCCCGTGGCCGATCGGGCGCCCGACGCATGCCCACCGTCCGGCGGTGGATCGGACCGACGCCGCAGCGGAACCGACAGACAGGACGCGTGCAGCGCGCCCTGCGTTCCACTGCGCTCCGACGACCGCGGACGTGACGCGAACACGAAGGAGGTCGCAGTGAACGGCACCGAGCTCGTTCAGTTCAGCGCCGCGACGATCGTTGCCCTGCTCGTAATCTTCTACGGCGGAACGCTTCTCGTCTCCGCCCGAATCGGGAAGAAGGACGAGAACGCCGACGGCTACATGACCGCCGGCAACAAGGTCGGTTTCGGGGTGTCGGCGGCCAGCATGACCGCCACCTGGATCTGGGCGTCCTCGCTGTACGCGTCGGCGACCTCCGGATACACCTACGGCATCTCCGGCCCGATCCACTACGGGCTGTGGGGCGCGTTGATGATCCTGTTCATCTACCCCTTCGGGAAGCGCATCCGCGCGGTCGCCCCGAAAGCACACACCCTCGCCGAGGTCATGTTCGCCCGGCACGGGCGGTCGAGCCAGCTCATGCTGGCCGGTTCGAATCTCGTCGGCAGCCTCATCAGCCTGATGTCCAACTTCATCGCCGGCGGTGTGCTCATCTCGCTGATCTCGCCGTTCGGCTTCGTCCAGGGTGTCGTCTTCATCGCCGCCGGTGTGCTGCTCTACACCCTGTGGTCCGGCTTCCGAGCGTCCGTGCTCACCGACTTCATGCAGGTCGTGGCGATGCTCGGTGCGGTCGTTGTCATCATCCCGGCGGTCTTCTTCATCACCGGCTTCCCCGACGCGTTCGACGGTGGTTCCGGGAACCTCACCGACCAGCAGAGCGACTTCTTCTCCAGCGATGCCTTCCTGAACCAGGGCGCGCCGTACATCGCCGCCGTGCTCGCGTACGCCATCGGCAACCAGACGATCGCGCAGCGCCTGTTCGCGGTGCGGGAGGATCTCATCAAGCCCACCTTCGTCACCGCGACGATCGGCTACGGCGCCACCGTCATCGGCGTCGGCATGTTCGGTGTGCTCGCGCTGTACCTGGGCATCGACCCGATGGACGGCGACGTCAACAACATCGTGCCGCAGATGGTGGCGTCCTTCCTGCCCACGGCTCTGGTCGTCGTGTTCTTCGTCATGATCATCGGTGCGCTGTCGTCCACGGCCGATTCCGACCTGTCGGCGCTGTCGTCGATCGTCATGGCCGACATCTACGGCCAGAACATCGCCGGCGGCACCCGCAATGCCGATCCCAAGCGGATGCTCTTCATCGGGCGCGCCACGATGGTCGTCGCGACCGCAGCCGCCGTGGCGTTCGCGAGCATGAGATTGAGCATCCTCGACCTGCTCGTGTTCGTCGGCGCGCTCTGGGGTGCGCTGGTCTTCCCCGTCATCGCGAGCTTCTACTGGCACAAGGTCACCAACAAGGCGTTCACGACGTCGGTGCTCGTCGCCCTGGCAGCGTTCCTGCCGGTGCGTTTCGGGTGGTTCCCGATGGACGGGGTGCTCGCCTGGACGGTGGACATCGCATCGGTCGTCGGTGTCGGCGTGATCGCGGGTCTGATGGCATTCGGCTTCTTCGGACTCCGGGCCGCACGCGTCATCGGTGTCGTCGCCGCGGGGGTCGTGGCGCCCTTCGCGCTCGGCTCGGTCCACGACTACGCCGTGCTCAGCGCCTCGCTCGTCGCCTACGCGGTCAGCACGGTCGTGTGCTGGGCGATGTCCGTGAACTCCGACGAGAACTTCGACTTCGAGGTCATCGCGCAGCGTGTCGGTGACTTCGACGTGGCTGCGGACGCCGTGACACCCGAAACCGACCCTGACTCCCCGAACGCCCCTGCCTCGGCGAACGTCCCTGCCTCGCCGAACGTCCCTGCCTCGGCGAAAACCCCTGCGTCCGAGACGGACGCCGCGGCGACCACTCCGGAGAAGGAGAACCGATGAGCACGCTCGCACTGACCGTCTACGTCCTGATCTGGCCCGTACTCGTCGCCGGTGTGCTGGCGGCGCTCTGCCGCGGGTTCTTCAAGGAGTGGCTGCAGGCCCGACGGGACGGCGAGGATCTGATCTGACAGTCACCGCAGGATTCCCTCCCGCACGGCTCGGAGGACCGCATTCGTGCGGTCCCGGGCGCCGAGCTCGAGCAGGATCGACGACACGTGGTTCTTCACGGTGCCCTCGGCCAGGAACAGCACGTCGGCGATCATGCGGTTGCCGAAGTCCTCGGCCATCAACCGCAGCACCTCGAGTTCACGTTCGGTCAACTCCTGCACGACCGGGGTGTCGTCGGGCTGTGGAGCGGAGCGGATCGCGCGCAGCAACCGGTCGGTGATCGAGGGGGCGACGAGCGTGCCACCCTCCTCGAGGGTCCGTACCGCACGGGCGAGTTGCTCGAGCGTGACGTCCTCGAGGAGATATCCCCGGGCTCCGGCACGTAGGGCCGCGAGCACGAGTTCGTCGTCGCCGAAGGTCGTGAGCACGAGCACCGGGACTTCGAGGCTGCGCTCGCGGAGACGGTCGATGGTCCACGAGCGGTACGTGGCCGAACTCTCGGGCTGCGGCCGGTGGGGAACGAGGCTCCCGAGAACGACTCGCTTCGTACGATGTCACAGCGCTTGGCCACCCAGTACGTGAAATTCGTCCGCTCCGAGGAGATAGGCTTGGGCGAGAACTGATCTCGCGGTATTGTCGACGGGTGGTCGACGCTGCCCCCGACGGCGTCGACCACTTCGGGCCGCGAAACGTTCGTAACTCCGCCGCCCGTCGAACCGAGTCTCGAATGCGCATGTGGGGCAATGTGACTGCTCGGGATGGCGAGGGGGCTCGATGGACGAAGCCGAGTTGATCGAGCGGTGCCGGGCAGGCGATCGGGCAGCGTTCGCCGAGCTCGTCGCACCGTCACGGGAACGCGTGTGGGCGGTCTGCGTCCGGATCACAGGAAACCGGCACGACGCCGAGGATGCACTGCAGGATGCGCTGATCGCGGCGTGGCAGAATCTCGGCAGATTCCGTGGTACAGCAGCATCCGGAACGTGGTTGTATCGCATCGCGAGCAATGCGGCGCTCGCTGTCGTGCGGACGCGACGTGGTGAGGTCCTCGACGAACGGCTCGGGGACGAATACGTCTCCGGGGAAACGCCTCTCGCCGAGAGCGTGGTCGACGGTGATGTGGTCCGGCGAGCTTTTCTCCTTCTCCCCGAACAGTTTCGGGTTGTCATCGTGTTGCGTGAGTATGCGCAGCTCGGTTACGCCGAGATCGCAACGCACCAGGGCGTGGGTGTGCAGACGGTGAAGAGCCGGATCAGGCGTGCCCGTATGCAACTCGCCGATCTACTGAGTCCGGCACTGCTCGGCGCCGAAGAGGTTGCCCTCCGACCGACGGTCGGGTCCGCCGACACGAAGGGCACAGAACCGCCGAGGACAACCCGGAAGGATGAGCAATGACGCAGAGCGAACCGATTTCGTTGCCCCCGTCGAGGGAATCGATGAGAACGATATCGAGCATCCCGCCATCGACGACCTGCCGATCGAACAACTCGATGATCACGGCAACGACGAGCTGCCGAAGCCGGAATTCGTCGTCGACGCAACCGATCCCGACTCGAGGTAGCCGGCCCTGCAGAGATCCGGCCCGCATCATCGCAGTCCCATCCCGGTCGATCCGAGATCGGCGACCACCTCGTGCAGTGGTCGCCCGACCGGACCGACCGCCAGTAGACCTCGGATCGTCGCCGTGAGGACCATCGTCGAGAATCCTTCGTGGTCGAATTCCGGAAGGTCGCGATGGGCCTCACCCAAGCGTTCGTCGGCGCTCAGCCGTTCGGCGACGTCGTCGCGTTGCTGCCGGAGCCCCGAGATACGCTCGAGCTGCGCTTCCTCGGCGACCGCGAAGTTGATCGCGGCGCTCGCCACCGCACTCGCCAGTGCGACCGCGACGTCGGGTGTGTACCCGCGGCGCACGAGAGCCTCGACCTCGCTCACCATCAGCCGCTGCCCCGCTTCCCCACGCGGGAAGAGGGTCTGCATGTAGGTTCCCAGGCCCGCATGGGCAAGGACGAACGCGCGTAGCTGCAGACCGAACGACAGCAGGTGCCGTTCGATGTCGTGCTCCGGATCGTCATGCAGAACGAGATCGCCGAGCAGACTCTCCCCCACGACGAGTTCGAGTCCCCAGCGACCGTCCACGTGGCGGTACAGCGCCGTTGTGGAGACGCCGAGTTCCGCGGCGACAGCGTTGAGGCTCAACTGTCGCAGCCCGATCGCTCGACCGACACGGATGATGTCCTCCATGTCGATCTTGCGTACACGTCTGCGGACGCCGGCCACCCCGCTCGTTCCTCCGGTCACCTTAAGTTAGACCCCATAACTTAAGGAACTATAGGTGTGGCTTCAGGGAACGACAAGTCGCCGATTCGTTCTCGGCGGGCTGCACCGGGCGAACGGCCCGGCGGCCGAGCTTCGCTCTCGCCGCGAACCTGCTCAGCGCGCATCCGCCGGCGGACGACCGAACCGGTCCGCGACGTCGGGGCTCACCCCGGGTGACGTCCGAGCAGTTCCCGGAAGGACGGCCCGTCCGTGCGGACCGCGTTTCCCGACACGCGCGGCCGTCCGGCGGGCACGGCGTCCGAGAACCCGCGGGGTGATCCCGTGCTGCGGGTGATCTGCTCGGCGAGTTCGTCCGCCGCCCTGCCGATCCGCCCCTTCAGTGCCGTGGCCGCCTCGCCTGTTCCGAAGTCGTCGGTGGTGGCGAAGACGCCGGTGGGCACGACGAGCGCACGCAGATAGCTCAGCAGCGGGCGCATCGCATGGTCGAGGACCAGTGAGTGTCGGGCGCTACCCGCGGTCGCGGCGAGCAACGTGGGCACACCGGTGAGCGTGTCCGGATCGAGCGCGTCGAAGAACATCTTGAACAGACCCGAGTAACCGGCGGCGAAAACCGGGCTCACCGCGATCAGACCGTCGGCGGTCGCGAGTTGTTCACGGGCTCGTGCGACCGCTGCGGTAGGGACACCGGCGGTGAAGGTGGTGGCCAGATCCATCGCGAGGCTGCGTAATTCGATGACCTCGGTTTCCGCGTCGTCTCCGCGCGTGCCGACCGCGACACGAGTGGCCTCGGCGATGCGGTCGGCGAGCAGACGGGTGGTGGACGGCTCGGCCAGGCCACCGCTGACGACGACGATACGGCGGGTCATCGGGCGTCCACCTCTTCCGGCACGAGGTCGACGCGGGCCGGGATCACCTGACGGTGCGCCGAGTCGGCTCCCTGCGCGGCGAGCGTGCTGTGTGTGGGCGGGTCGGACGGCACGTGGGCGGGGCGGCGGCGTTCGAATTCCGCTCGCAGTACCGGCACGACCTCCCGGCCGAGGATCTCGATCTGCTCGAGCACGACGTCGAGCGGCAAGCCGGCGTGGTCCATGAGGAACAGCTGACGCTGATAGTCGCCGGCGTAGTCGGCGAAACCGAGCGTGCGTTCGACGACCTGCTCGGGTGTGCCGACGGTCAGCGGTGTCATCGTCGAGAAATCCTCGAGCGACGGGCCGTGGCCGTAGACGGGGGCGTTGTCGAAATAGGGACGGAAGATCCGTTTCGCCTCGGCCTCGGTCTCCGCCATGAACACCTGGCCACCGAGCCCGACGACGGCCTGGTCTGCGGCACCGTGACCGTACTGCTCGAACCGCTGCCGGTAGAGAGCGATCATCTGCTGGATGTGTTCCTTGTTCCAGAAGATGTTGTTGTGGAAGAAGCCGTCGCCGTAGAAGGCGGCCTGTTCCGCGATCTCGGACGAACGGATGGAACCGTGCCAGACGAAGGGCGGGGTGTCGTCGAGCGGCCACGGGGTGGAGGTGTAGCCGTGCAGCGGTGTGCGGAACTTGCCCTCCCAGTCGACGACGCGTTCGCGCCAGAGCCGTCGCAGCAGGTGGTAGTTCTCGATGGCGAGCGGGATGCCCTGCCGGATGTCCTTGCCGAACCACGGGTAGACCGGTCCGGTGTTCCCGCGTCCCATCATGAGGTCGACGCGGCCGCCGGACAGGTGCTGGAGCATCGCGAAGTCCTCGGCGATCTTCACCGGGTCGTTGGTGGTGATGAGGGTGGTCGCGGTCGAGAGGATGAGCTTCTCGGTCCTCGCGGCGATCCAGCCGAGCATCGTCGTCGGCGAGGACGGGACGAAGGGGGGATTGTGGTGCTCGCCGGACGCGAAGACGTCCAGGCCCACCTCCTCGGCCTTCAGCGCGATCTTCGTCATCGCGACGATGCGCTCATGTTCGGTGGGGACCCGGCCCGTCGTGGGGTCGCGCGTGACGTCGCCGATGGTGAAGATGCCGAACTGCACGGTCGAACCTCCGTCACGTAGTTGAACTGTCAACTATTCTAACGGGCGGGTCGCCCGGAAGATTCCCGGGCGGGTCTCCGCCCGGGATCCGGACCCCCTAGGCCGACCAGCCGGTGCTCTCGGCCCACTCCCACGCGCGGTGATGCGCCCGGTCGAACCACGGCGCCTTGAGCGCTGCGTAGGTGGCCGCCGCCTCGGCACGATCCGTCTTCTGCGACGCCCCGACTGCGGCATCGGCCTTGAGGTCGGCGTACTCGCGCTTCGCGGTGTCGACCGCGGACAGCCAGTCGCGCAGTAGCAACGCGAACTGCTGGGCGGGCCAGCCGTCCACCCGGACCGCCACCCGCGCCGGACGGCCGGGATCGGCGCTGCCGTGCAACCGCATCTCCCACACCGCCGGGTCGGTCTCTCCCCCGGCCCCGTAGGACGGTTTCGGATCGTCGGTCACCACATGGTCGATGCGCGGGAAGCCCGCAGCAGCCAAGGCGGGTGCGAGCGCATCGGCTGCCGCGAGATCGCCGACGGTGATCTGCAGGTCGATGACGTCGACGGCGGCCAGACCGGGCACCGCGGTGGAGCCCACGTGGTCGATACGCTTCGCCGCGCCCCCGGCTGCGAGGGCCAGCCGGGCGACGAGCCGCTGCGCCTGCCGATGCCATTCCTCGCGCGCGGGCACGAGAACCGGATCCGCCTCGACCACCACACCGGTGCGCAGATTTTTCTCGAACGGCACCAGGCGATCGTTCCACAGCGTCCGGACCTGCTCGACCAGCACCTGCTGATCACCGGTGTTGTCGAGCCACACGTCGGCGACCTCGCGTCGCTGTTCCTCCGTCGCCTGCGCCGCGATCCGCGCGCGGGCGTCCGCCTCGGGCATGCCGCGCAGTTCGACGAGACGCCGGATCCGCTCCGCCTCGTCGGCGTGCACGACGGCGACGAGGTGGAAGGCCGGCGCCATCCCGCCCTCGACGAGCAACGGGATGTCCTGCACGACCACCGCGTCGTCGGGCGCAGCGGCGACCAGCTCGGCGGTGCGGCGCCCGACCCGGGGATGGGTGATGGCGTTGAGAACCGCGCGCGCGTCCTCGCTGGCGAACGCCTTCGCGGCGAGGGCAGGACGGTCGAGGGTGCCGTCGGGCTGCAGGATGTCCTCACCGAAGGCGTCCACGAGCTCGGCGAGGCCCTCGGAGCCGGGAGCGACGATCTCCCGGGCGACGACATCGGAGTCGACGATCACCGCCCCGAGTTCGACGAGCTCCTTGGCGACGGTCGACTTGCCCGCGCCGATTCCTCCGGTCAACCCCATTCGCAGCACGTTGCCCAGTCTCGCATCACTACGTCACCGAGGCACCTTCGCGGTCCCTACGAGGCCTCGCGCATCGTCAGCCCCGACAGCGCGACGACATACTCGCCCGCCTGTTCGTCGAAGTCGACGGTGTACACCGTCGGGTAGTAGCCGGTCCGCCGGTAGGACGACACGGAGTCGAGGGCACGGTCGGCGGTGTCGAGTGCGAACTCCCATTCCCCGTTCTCGGCATGCCGACGGGCAGTCTCGGCGTCGTCGAGGAAGCGGGCCAGGTCGACCGACTCGGCCGGGATATCGAGGACGTGGCCGGGCGGCTGGCGCACGATCGGGGAGGCCGCACCGCTCTCCCCTCGCAGCACCCTGCGCAGATTGGAGATGTACGCCTGGATGCTCGCCATCGCACTGGCAGGCGCCTCGTCCTGCCACAGGGCGTCGATCAGCCGGTCGGTGGAGATCACCCGCCCCCGGTTGAGCAGCAGGACGGCGGAGACCGCTCGCTGCTTGCGCGGCCCGAGATCGACCTGCGACTCCGACGGGGGCACCGCCGGATCGGCCGTCGACGCGACCCGGACCACCTCCAGCGGTCCGAGCAGTCGGTACATCATGTGGTGAGCCCCCTCGACCCCGGCCGAACTACGCGATCGTTGCAGTGTAAGGACGTTTTCGCCGGGTGCGCGGCGACTTCTCATCCCGTCACGGCCGGGAGTTCGACCGTGTCGCTCTCGGCGTCCCCGAACACCGGTGCGGTCTGCGGCCGGGGACGCAGGCAGACTGCACACACCACGGTTCCGAGAGCCGCAACGAACGCCGCCGCCACGAGCGCCCCCTGCAGGCCCGACACGAAGTCCTGCGGTGATCCGCCGGGCAACAGCGACTCGGCCGGCAGGAACATCCCGAGCACCGCGACGCCGACGGCGATGCCGGTCTGACGGAACGCGTCGTTGATACCGGCCGCGAGACCGGAATGATCCGCGGTGCTCTCCCCGAGGACGATCCCGCTCATCGCCGGGTTGAACACGCCGGCGGCCGCGCAGGCCACGACGAGTCCCGGCAGCAGGACGTACTTCGAACTGTCCGCCTCGGCGACCGTCATCATGAGCAACCCGACGGCGACGAGCGCCAGTGAGCACGACAACGAGACCCACGTAGGGACGACACGATCGAGTTTCGCCGTCGCACCGGCGACGACGAACATGGCGACGGTCGCGGGCAGGTACGGGGGCAGCATCGGTTCGGCGGTGCGCATCTCGTGCGCGACGAAGGCGACGAGGGCACCGACAGCGAGCACGAAGGCGATGACGGCCTGCGCATCGGACCACCCGATCTCCTGGCCACGCAGCACGGCGAACACGAACGCCGCCAGCCCCACCGCGGCCAGGAGCTGCCCCGGCACGTCGGCGGCGCGGACGGGGATCTCGCGATTCGGGCACCCAGCGCAGGGTCAGGAGCAGGGTCACGAGACCGATCGGCACGTTGACGAAGAAGATCGCGCGCCAGTCCAGCAGTTCGGTGAGCAGACCTCCGACGAGCGGACCGACCGCGAAGGCGCCGCCGATGGTCGCGCCGTAGGCGGCCAGGGCCGACGCCCGCGCCCGCCCTCGGTCAAAGACGTCGGCGAGGAGGGCGAGCGAGCAGGCGAACAGGACCGCCCCACCGATGCCTTGCACTGCCCGGGCGAGATCGAGGACCCAGATCGTCGGTGCGAGGGCGCACAGGAGCGAGGCGCCCGTGAACCAGACGAGGCCGACGACGAACACTTGGCGGCGGCCGCGGCGATCGGCCCACGACCCGGCGCCGAGGACGGCTGTGGCCAGGGCGAGGGTGTAGGCGTCGATCACCCACTGCAGTGAACTGACGCCCGCGTCGAGGTCGACGGCGATCGACGGCAGTGCGGTGTTGACGAGGGCGATGTCGAGCATGAGCATCGCCGTCGTCACGCACACCACCAGCAGCGTGATCCGTTTCGTCGCGGTACTTCTCGCGGGGGTCGGTGTGGTCATCGAGAATCCTTCCGTGTCGAGGTGTGTGGACCTCGGACACGGTGCGCCGCGTCGCTTGGGACGAACCGGGTGTACTTCTTGGACGGCCGAGAGAACCGTCGACGTCTCCCCTCGGAGGGGCGCCGGGGATCACACATCGATCACGGCGGGGTCACGAGGCGGTCGCAACGCCGCTCGGAAACTGGACACACACCCTTCTACCTGGGGTAAATGCGGAGAATTCGACCGACTGTCCGATATCGTCGTTGCGAAGCATCCGTCCCGGCTCGTCCGGAGCATTCGAGAAGGCAGGCCATGCGATCCTCCACCTCAACCACAGGTCGGCATCGCCTCGGCATGGAAAACGGTGTTCACTGCATCCTCATCCCCGAGGTCGCTGCCGCCCTCGCCGAGCACCGGCGGAACTGGTTCACCGCGCTGCTGACGAACGCGCGCCACAGCCACGCCGCGATGCGCAAGCGAGCGACGGCCCTACCCGCGCAGTGGGCCACTCCCGCCGTGGGATGAGCTCGCCGTGAGTTGAGCACCTGCTATCGACGACACACGAAGACCGGCCCCCTCCGATTCGGAGGGGGCCGGTCCCGTTGTGGCCCGGGAGCCCTTGTGCCACAGCAACAATGACCCCCGGAACGCGGACGACCCCGCACCGAACAGTGCGGGGTCGTCCGTCGAAGCGCTGTATCAGGCGTTACCCGACAGCTTCTCGCGCAGAGCGGCGAGCTGGGCGTCGCTCGCGAGCGATCCACCGGTGGTCTCCGGAGCCGCCTCGGCACCCGACTCGGAGGAGTAGTTGCTACCGGACACGCCGGCCGCGGCCTCGGCGGCCTCGTCGGCAGCCATCTTCTCGATCTGAGCGGTGTGCATCTTGTGGCGACGCTCGGCCTCCGCGTAGCGGGACTCCCACTCCTCACGCTGCTTCTCGTAGCCCTCGAGCCATTCGTTGGTCTCGGGATCGAAGCCCTCGGGGAAGATGTAGTTGCCCTGCTCGTCGTAGCTGTCGGCCATGCCGTACTTCGACGGGTCGAACTCGGCCGTGTAGTCCTCGTTCGCCTGCTTCAGCGACAGCGAGATACGACGACGCTCGAGGTCGATGTCGATGACCTTGACCATCGCGTCGTCGCCGACAGCAACGACCTGGTCCGGGACCTCGACGTGGCGCTCGGCCAGCTCGGAGATGTGGACGAGGCCCTCGATGCCCTCCTCGACGCGGACGAACGCGCCGAACGGAACGAGCTTGGTGACCTTACCCGGCACGATCTGACCGATCGCGTGGGTGCGGGCGAACTGGCGCCACGGATCTTCCTGCGTCGCCTTGAGCGACAGGGAGACGCGCTCGCGGTCGAGATCGACGTCGAGAACCTCGACGGTGACCTCGGTGCCGACCTCGACGACCTCGGACGGGTGATCGATGTGCTTCCAGGACAGCTCGGAGACGTGCACGAGGCCGTCGACACCGCCGAGATCGACGAAGGCGCCGAAATTGACGATGGAGGACACGACGCCCTTGCGGACCTGGCCCTTCTGGAGCTGGTGCAGGAACTCGCTGCGAACCTCGGACTGGGTCTGCTCGAGCCATGCGCGGCGCGACAGGACCACGTTGTTGCGGTTCTTGTCGAGCTCGATGATCTTGGCCTCGATCTCCTTGCCGACGTAAGGCTGGAGGTCGCGGACGCGTCGCATCTCGACGAGCGACGCGGGCAGGAAGCCACGCAGGCCGATGTCGAGGATCAGGCCGCCCTTGACGACCTCGATGACGGTGCCCTTGACGGCCTCGTCCTTCTCCTTGAGCTCCTCGATCGTGCCCCAGGCGCGCTCGTACTGGGCACGCTTCTTGGACAGGATCAGACGGCCTTCCTTGTCCTCCTTGGTGAGAACAAGAGCCTCGACCTCATCGCCCACCGACACGACCTCGTTGGGGTCGACATCGTGCTTGATGGAGAGCTCGCGGGACGGGATGACGCCTTCGGTCTTGTAACCGATGTCGAGCAGCACCTCGTCGCGGTCGACCTTGACGATGGTGCCCTCGACGATGTCGCCATCGTTGAAGTACTTGATCGTGGCGTCGATGGCGGCGAGGAAATCCTCGGCGGAGCCGATGTCGTTGACGGCTACCTGCGGCGAGGTGACGGTGGTGGAGGCCATGTGTTGAGTTGCTCCGGACGGGTTGATAGTCGGTTGGTCAAATTCGGTCGGGCACGTGAAACACCCACTGCGATACGGCGATGTGCGAGTCACGGCGAGTTCCTCGTTCGAGCCTGGGGCCGAACTGCGGACACTCGCGATCACCAGGCTACGCGCTTCGAGGGGACCCGGGCAAACCGATATCGGGACCGCTCCCCCGCACCCGATAGGCTCACACCCATGCCGGGCTCCGCGAACCCCCCTTTTCCAGACCTTTCGGGCGTCCCGGAGGGAACCGACGACGAGGCCGCGCGGCACGCGGACGCCGAGACGATCCTCGGCGAGACCCGACCCACCCGGACCCGCCTCGGCTCCCTCGAGAGCGAACGCGCGAACCGGGTCTGGTGGGACGCCGACACCGACGACTACCACCGCACGCACGGCGAGTTCCTGGGCGTGGACTCGGCCGCCGGGGAGTTCGTGTGGTGCCCGGAGGGCCTGCACGAGGGCGATGTGCAGTTGCTCGGCCCGGTTGCCGGACGCGACGTCCTCGAACTCGGGTGCGGTTCGGCGCCGTGCGCCCGCTGGATCGCCGGGCAGGGTGCGCGGGCGGTCGGGCTGGACATCTCCATGGGGATGCTGCAGCGCGGACGCGCGGCGATGACCGGTTCCGGCCCGACGGTTCCGCTCGTACAGGCCGGCGCCGAGAACCTGCCGTTCGCCGACGGAAGCTTCGACATCGTGTGCTCGGCGTTCGGCGCGGTGCCCTTCGTCGCCGATTCCGCCCGGGTGATGCGCGAAGTGGCGCGGGTGCTGCGACCCGGCGGACGGTGGGTGTTCTCCGTGAACCACCCGATGCGGTGGATCTTCCCCGACGATCCGGGCGAACAGGGCCTGGTCGCGATGTTCCCGTATTTCGACCGGACCCCCTACGTCGAGGTGGACGCGACGGGCCGGGCGACCTACGCCGAGCACCACCGCACCGTGGGCGACCGGGTGCGCGAACTCGTCGCCGCCGGCCTCGAGGTCTACGACATCGTCGAACCCGAGTGGCCCGAGCATCTCGACCGCGAGTGGGGACAGTGGAGCCCGCTGCGCGGTTCGATCTTCCCGGGCACCGCCATCTTCTGCAGCCGCAAACCCACCTGATCCCGACTCACAGCAGCCGGGACAGGAACTCCCGGGTCCGGCTCTCCTTCGGGTCGGCCAGCACCTGGCGGGGATCACCGGCCTCGACGACCACGCCGCTGTCCATGAACACGAGCTGATCGGCGACCTCCCGCGCGAAGCCCATCTCGTGCGTGACGACGACCATCGTCATGCCGCCGTCGGCGAGATCGCGCATCACCGCGAGCACCTCGCCGACGAGTTCGGGGTCGAGGGCCGAGGTGGGCTCGTCGAACAGCATGAGCTTGGGATCCATGGCGAGCGCGCGGGCGATCGCGACGCGCTGCTGCTGGCCGCCCGAGAGCTGCGCGGGATAGGCGTCGACCTTGTCGGCCAGCCCGACCCGCGCGAGCAGGTCCCGGGCCTTCTCCACCGCCTCGTCACGCTTGAGCTTCTTCACGAGGATCGGCGCCTCGATGATGTTCTCGAGCACGGTGCGGTGCGGGAACAGGTTGAAGTGCTGGAACACCATGCCGATGTCGCGGCGCTGCTTCGCGGCGGCCCGCGGGTGCAGTTCGTACAGTTTCGAACCCCGTTCGGCGTAACCGACGAGATCGCCGTCGACGTACAGGCGACCGGCGTCGACGCGTTCGAGGTGGTTGATGCACCGCAGGAAGGTCGACTTGCCGGATCCGGACGGACCGATCAGGCAGGTCACCTGGCCGCGCCCCACCTCGAGCGAGATGCCCTTGAGCACCTTGACGGCGCCGAAACTCTTGCAGACCCGGTCGGCCCGCACCATCGGCGTCTCGACGGACGTCATATGTGTTCCTCCCCCGGTGCGCCGGGCTTCGGCGTCGGCTTGCCGGCCTCGGCGACCGGTACGTTCTGTGCGTCGGCGAGTGCCTGCAGCTGACGGGCCGTGAGCTGCCGGCTCAGGCCCTTCGAGTAGTGCCGCTCGAGGTAGTACTGGCCGATCATGAGCAGGCTGGTGATCGCCAGGTACCAGGTCGCGGCGACGAGCAGCAGCGGGATCGGCTGGAAGTTCGCACCCGAGATGTCGCGGGCACGGCCGTACAGCTCGAGGCTGTAGGGCACGGCGGCGACCAGCGAGGTGGTCTTGAGCATGCTGATCAGCTCGTTGCCGGTCGGCGGGATGATGACCCGCATCGCCTGCGGCAGGACGGTGCGGCGGATGGTCTGCGACCACGACATGCCGAGCGCCGTGGACGCCTCCAGCTGCCCCTCGGGCACGGAGGTGATGCCGGCGCGCACGATCTCCGCCATGTAGGCCGCCTCGTTGAGTGCCAGGCCGATGACGGCGAACAGGAACGCCGCGTTCAGACCCTGCACGTCGATGTGGACGAACTGGTGGACGAACGGGATCCCGAGGTCGATCTGCTTGTAGATCGACGGGAACAGTCCCCACAGCACGAGTTGGACGTACACCGGGGTACCGCGGAAGACCCACAGGTACAGCCACGCGACGGAACGCAGCACGGGATTCGGGGACAGACGCATCACCGCGAGCACCACGCCGAGGACGACGGCGATGGCCATGGCGAGCACCGTCAGCTGCACGGTCTTCCACGCGGCTGCGGTGATGCGGGCGTCGAACAGGTACCGGGCGTAGATGTCCCAGCGGTAGGCCTCGTTGGTGGCCGCTCCCCAGGCGAACAACCCGAGTGCGATCAGGACGATCGCGCCGGAGATCCATCGTCCGGGATGTCGCAGGGGTACTGCGCGTATCGGCTCCGGGTCGTCCGGTCGCGGTTCCGCGGATCTCGCGGACGTGGACTCGCTCATGGTTCCCTTTCTCAGCTCGTCGCGCCGTTGATCTGCGAGGCGGTGATCGCGCCGTCCTCCATGCCCCAGCGCGCGGTGATCTCGTCGTACGCACCGGAATCGATGAGGTACTGCACTGCCTGCTGCAGTACGGGACCGAACGGCGACCCCTTCGCGACGACGAATCCGTAGGGCGCGGCGTCGAAGACCTCACCGGCCGGTTCGAGTCGTTCCTCGCTGCGGGCGATGACGTACGCCGTGACCGGCGAGTCGGCGGACAGTGCGTCCACCCGGCCGAGGATGAGGGCATTGGCAGCCTCGTCCTGGCTGTCGTACTTGACCTTGTCGATGGGCGGCAGCCCGCGGGCGACGCATTCCTCGCTCTTCGCGGGGACCTCCTCGAGGTCCTCGATGGTGGTGGTCTGTACCGCCACCCGCAGTCCGCACGCGTTGTCGGGGTCGACGGATTCGCCGGTGCGCTGCGCCCACTGCACTCCGGCGCTGTAGTAGGTGACGAAGTCGACCGATTCCTCGCGTTCCTTCGTGTCGGTGAACGACGACGAGCCCATCTCGAAGGTGCCCGCCTGGACGGCCGGGATGATCCGGTCGAAGTCGGCTTCGTTGAGCACCGCCTCGAGTCCGAGGACGTCGCCGAGGGCGTGGACGAGTTCGACGCCGAAGCCGACGATGGTGCCGTCGTCGTCCTTGAACTCGTTGGGGGCGTACGGGACGTTCACCCCGACCTCGAGGGTGCCGCCGTCGGCGATGTCGGGCGGCAACTGCCTCGCGATGGCGTCGACCTTCTCGACGGTGACTCGGTCGCCGGGCGGCACGGTCGATTCGCTGTTCACCACGCACCCGGTCGCGAAGGCAAGCACCGCCGCTCCCGCCGCCAGCCTGCTCAGGGTCCGGACATGACGACGCCCCCACGAGGTCACGCGGCGGGTGTGCACTGCTCGATTCACAGTCGCACAGTATCCAACCAGGGAGGGGTCCGAATGCAAACCCGAAGCTCAGGCTTCGAGGCGGGCGATGACGGCGGCGGTGAACTCGTCCGTCGACGCGGTGCCACCGAGGTCGGCGGTCGCGACACCCGCCGCGACGGTCGCGCGCACGGCGTCCTCGATGGCGCGGGCGGCCGCGGAGAATTCGATGTCCGCGCGTGCACCGACACGGTCGAGAAGCATGGCGGCGGAGAGGATCAGCGCGATCGGGTTGGCGCGGCCCTGCCCGGCGATGTCGGGTGCGGCGCCGTGCGCGGCCTGGGCCATGGCCTTGGTGCGCGACGCGTTGATCGACGCCGCGGTACCGAGCGAGCCGGACAGTTCGGCGGCGAGGTCGGACAGGATGTCGCCGAACATGTTCTCCGTCACGATCACGTCGAACTCGGCGCCGCGGCGGACGAGCAGCGCGGCCATCGCGTCGACGTGCTGGTCGTCGACAGTGACGCTCGGGTAGAGACGACCCACTTCCTGGCACACGTCCCGGAACAGGCCGGTCGTGCTGGCGAGCACGTTGGCCTTGTGCACGATGGTCACGCGCTTGCGGCGACGCGACGCGAGGTCGAAGGCGGTGTGCGCGATGCGTTCACAGGCGGCGCGGGTGATCACTCCGACCGCGAGTGCGATGTCGGGTGTGGGCATGAACTCGCCGCTGCCGACGGCCATGTTCCGGTCGGCGTAGAAACCCTCGGTGTTCTCCCGGACGACGACGAGATCCATCTTCGGTGACACCGACGCCGCTCCCGGCAGTGCGCACGCCGGCCGGATGTTCGCGTACAGGTCGAAGTGCTTGCGGATCCGACCGCCCGGAGTGAGCTGACCCCGGAACTCGGGTGGGTACGAGGCGCTGTCGTGCGGGCCGAGGATCCACGCGTCGACCTCGGCGAGGGTGTCGAGGGTGACCTGCGGCAGCGGGCTGCCGTGCGTCTCGATCGCGGAGGCACCGACGGGCATCGGCACCCAGTCGACCGCGACCCCGGCTGCCGCGACGGCGGTGTCGACGATCCTGCGGGTCGCCGGCACGATCTCGGGACCGATGCCGTCCCCCTCGAGAAGTCCGATGCGATGGGTCTGAAGCGTTGCGGTGTCGTCGGTCACCCGGTCATCATTGCCTACCGTGGTCCAGTCGGTGGAACTCCTCCTCGACGCCCCGCTCGACACGGCGGTGCGCGACGAGTGGACCCGGCTGCTCGACGCCGGCCTGCACAGTCAGGGACGCGTCCGTTCCGAATCCAACCGTCCGCACGTGACGCTGTTCGTCGCCCATGCCCTGCCGGACGAACTCGAGGACGCGCTGCGGGCCACCATCACGGTCCGGCGGATCACCCTCCGGCTCGGTGGCGTGGTGATCTTCGGTGGCCGGTACGCGACGCTCGCCCGCACGGTCGTGCCGTCGATCGAACTGCTCGAATTCCAGGCGCGGGTGTTCGAGGTGCTCTCGGAATGCCCCGGCATCCCCGCACACATCCGGCCGGGCGAGTGGACGCCGCACGTCACCCTCGCACGGCGGGTGCCGGCCGCGCGCATCGGTACCGCGGTCCTGGCGGCGCAGACGCCGGAGCGGCAGCTGACCGGATCGAGTGCAGGAGTGCGGCGCTGGGACGGCGAAGCCAAGCGGGAGTGGCTGCTCACCTGAGCAGCGGGACGGTGCGCCGTTCAGAAACGGTAGTCGCCGAACTGCGTCACTTCCATATGGGTGTCGGGCGTGCGTCCGGTGAGGGCCAGCACGTCGAGGAGGAGAAAGACCGCCAGAAGTACGAGGACCAGCAGGATCATGCTTCGAGCCTGCCGCGCCGGGGTCCCACCCGACAGTGGCAGAGCCGTCGGAGAACATCGTTTTTCTGCCACCACGGTGTCACACTGGGTTGCGTGTCCGGAACACCTGGAACCACCGGCCGGCTCGAGAAGGTGGTCGTCCCCGTCCTCCCCTACGTCGAGACCTTCGAACTCGGCGTGGCGTGCGAGGTGTTCGGCTTCGACCGCTCCGACGACGGCCTGCCGACCTACGACTTCCACCTCGTCGCCGCGACCTCCGATCCGGTGCGCACCCGCTTCGGCTACACCATCGAGGTGCCTCACAGGCTCGATCTCCTCGACGACGCCGACCTGATTCTCCTGCCAGCGGTGAACAGCGACGGCATCGCGCTCGACGACGGGCGCCTCGAACCGTTGTTCGCGAAACTGCGGGCCGCCGTCGACCGCGGCGCGCGCGTGGCGAGCATGTGCACCGGGGCGTTCGTCCTCGGTGCGGCCGGGTTGCTCGACAGGCGTCGCTGCACGACCCACTGGATGCACGCCGACCGTCTCGCCCGAACCTATCCGACGGCGCAGGTCGACCGGGACGTGCTCTACGTCGACGACCATCCGGTCCTCACCGCCGCAGGCACCGCGGCCGGCATCGACCTGTGCCTGCACATCGTCCGCTCCGCCCAGGGAGCCCAGGTCGCCAACACGATCGCCCGGCGCATGGTGGTGCCACCGCACCGCGACGGTGGGCAGGCCCAGTACGTCGCGATGCCACTGCCCGAATGCAAGGACGAGTCGCTCGCGCCGTTGCTCGACTGGATGAGCGAGCACCTCGACCGGGAACTCCCGGTGGCCGCACTGGCGCAGAAGGCGCACATGTCGGCGCGGACCTTCGCGCGGCGGTTCGTCGCCGAGGTTGGGGTCACGCCCGCGCGCTGGCTCCGCGATCAGCGGGTCCTGGCCGCGCAACGCCTGCTCGAGGAGACCGACCTTCCGATCGACGTGGTGGCCGACCGCGTCGGTTTCGGCACCGCTGCGGTGCTGCGCCAGCATTTCCTGCGCCTGCGGCAGACCACTCCGCAGGCCTACCGACGGACCTTCCGGCGGTCCGTCGAACCGGTCGGCGTGTGACGCGTCCCTCGATCGGCACCTCCCGACGACACCCCCGGATCGGACACGTCACGTAGCGTGGCGGAAGGAACCCCGTCACGACGCGTGACGGCGGGAACGAACGGGAAGAAACAGCGGCGGCCGGATGTTGGACCCGTCGACACGCCCGACCGAAAGGATTTCCGTGGCAACCAAGGCTCTCACCCAGCAGGACTTCGACGAGGTCGTCACGAGCAATGACATCGTGCTCGTGGACTTCTGGGCCGACTGGTGCGGCCCCTGCAAGCAGTTCGCGCCCACCTTCGAGGCATCGTCGGACAAGCATCCCGACGTCGTGCACGCGAAGGTCGACACCGAGGCCGAGCAGGCCATCGCGGCGGCGGCGAACATCCGCTCGATCCCCACGATCATGGCGTTCCGCGAAGGCATCCTCGTCTACAACCAGGCCGGTGCTCTTCCGCCCGCCGCTCTCGAGGATCTCGTCTCGCAGGTCAAGAACCTCGACATGGACGATGTGCGCAAGCAGATCGCGGAGGCTCGCGCCGAGCAGAGCTGACCCACTCGTCGCGTCGACGGCGCCCGTCCCCGGTGATCCGGGGGCGGGCGCCGTCGTACGTACGGTGTGTGTACCTGCGGCCGGTGTCCCTGCGACTCGGTGTCCCCGCGCCTCGGTGTCCCCGCGACTCAGTGCGCCGCGGCGTCCCAGCTGCGGCCGTAACCGACCGAGACCTCGAGCGGCACCGACAATTCGATGACGGAGTCCATCTTGTCGCGCACGAGCGCCTCGACCTGTTCGCGCTCGGCCTCGACCACTTCGAGCACGAGTTCGTCATGCACCTGCAGCAGCATCCGCGACCGCAGTCCGGCCTCGCTGAGCGCCTTCTGCACGTCGATCATCGCGACCTTGATGATGTCGGCGGCCGTGCCCTGGATGGGGGCGTTGAGCGCGGCGCGCTCGGCGATCTCCCGGCGCTGCCGGTTGTCGCTGTTGAGGTCGGGCAGGTACCGGCGGCGGCCGTAGAGGGTGGACGTGTAGCCGACCTTGCGGGCCTCCTCGACCACGTTG
Source organism: Rhodococcus sp. Chr-9 (assembly GCF_000801125.1). Lineage (NCBI taxonomy): Bacteria > Bacillati > Actinomycetota > Actinomycetes > Mycobacteriales > Nocardiaceae > Rhodococcus > Rhodococcus sp. Chr-9. The sequence continues at coordinate 11,371 of NZ_JTIZ01000024.1, read as the reverse complement.
TAGAGGTAGTCGCGCACGCCGCCGAAGCGGGTGAAGTAGGCCTCCATCTGCTCGCGGGCCTCGTCGGTGGAGATCTTCAGCTGCTGGGCGAGACCGTAGGCGCTCAACCCGTAGGCGAGACCGTAGGACATCGCCTTGACGCGGCGACGCAGCTCCGGGGTGACCTCCTCGAGCGGCAGCCCGAACGCCCGCGACGCCACGAAGGTGTGCAGGTCCTCGCCCGTACGGAATGCCTCGATGAGCCCCTCGTCGGCCGACAGGTGCGCCATGATGCGCATCTCGATCTGGCTGTAGTCGGCGGTGAGCAGCACGTCGAATCCGTCGCCCACCACGAAACCGTCGCGGATCCGGCGACCGGCCTCGGTCCGCACCGGAATGTTCTGCAGGTTCGGCTCGGTCGACGAGAGCCGGCCCGTCGCCGCGACGGTCTGGTTGAAGGTGGTGTGGATGCGACCGTCGTCGGCGATGGACTTGATGAGTCCGTCGACGGTGGTCTTCATCTTGGTGTGCTCACGGTGCGCGAGCAGGTGTTCGAGGAAGGGATGGCCCGTCTTGTCGAACAGGTTCTGCAAGGCATCCGCGTCGGTGGTGTAGCCGGTCTTGGTCTTCTTCGTCTTCGGCATCTCGAGCTCGTCGAACAGCACCACCTGCAACTGTTTCGGCGAGCCGAGGTTGATCTGCTTGCCGATCACCTCGTAGGCGGCGTTCGCGGCGGCGGCGACCTGGGCCGCGAATTCGGACTGCAGGTCGTGCAGGTGCGCCGAGTCGACGGCGATGCCGGTGGCCTCGAGTTCTGCGAGGACCTCGAGCAGGGGCAGTTCCATCTCGGTGAGCAGGCGCACCGATTCGATCTCGCCGAGTTCGGTGTCGAGGGCCGCGGCGAGGTCGACGACGGCGCGCGCCGCGAGGATCTGCGCCTCGGCCGCTTGCGCGTCGGCGGCGTCCTCGTCGTCGAGCAACGAGAGTTGTTGCGCGCCGGTGTCTTCCACTCGCAGCTCACGCTTGAGGTAGCGCAGCGACAGGTCGTCGAGCTTGAACGAGCGCTGGCCGGGCCGCACCAGATAGGCGGCGAGCGCGGTGTCGCTGGTGATGCCGGCGAGCGTCCAGCCGCGTCCGCGCAGCGCGTGGATGGCGAACTTCGCCTCGTGCACGGCCTTCTCCACTGCGGGGTTCGCGAGCCATGCGGCGAGGGCGTTCTCGTCCTCGGGCGTGAGCGCCACCGTGCTCACATAGGCGCCTTCACCGTCGGCCCCGGCGACGGCGATCGCGGTCGCGTCGCCTCCGTAGGGAGTGCCGGTGCCCACCACGGCGAGGCCATGACGTCGACCCGCCGGGGCGTGCTCGGCGAGCCAGTCGCCGAGGGCACCCGGCTCGACGATCCCGCCGCGCACCTCGAAGCCCTCCTCGGCCTCGGGCTCGGCCGACGAGAGCGTCTCGAACAGCCGGTCGCGCAGCACCTTGAACTCGAGGTCGTCGAACAGGCGGTGGATGCGGTCGCGGTCCCACGGGGCGAGGGCGAGTTGTTCGGGGGTGTACGGCACGGCCACGTCGCGCACCATCTCGGTGAGCTGGCGGTTGAGCAACACGTTGGACAGGTTCTCGCGCAGCGCGTCGCCGGTCTTGCCGCGCACCTCGTCGACGCGGTCGACGAGTCCGCTCAGGCTTCCGTACTCGCGGATCCATTTCGCGGCGGTCTTCTCGCCTACGCCGGGGATGCCGGGCAGGTTGTCGCTCGGGTCGCCGCGCAGCGCCGCGAAGTCCGGATACTGCTGGGGGGTGAGTCCGTACTTCTCCTCCACCGCGTCGGGGGTGAAGCGCGTCAGGTCGGAGACGCCGCGCCGCGGATACAGCACCGTGATGTCGCCGTTGACGAGTTGGAGCGCGTCGCGGTCGCCGGTCACCACGAGCACCCGGAAGCCCTGGGCGTGCGCCTGCGTCGCGAGCGTGGCGATGATGTCGTCGGCCTCGTAGCCCTCGATCGCCATCACCGGGATCCCCATCGCGCCGAGGACGTCCTTGGTGAGGTCGATCTGCCCCTTGAAGTCGTCGGGTGCGGCGCTGCGCTGGGCCTTGTAGGCGGCGAACAGTTCGGCACGGAAGGTCTTGCGGCTGACGTCGAATGCCGCCGCGACGTGCGTGGGCTGCTCGTCGCGCAGCAGGTTGATGAGCATGGAGGTGAACCCGTAGACCGCGTTCGTGGTCTGCCCGCTGTGGGTCTTGAAGTTCTCGGCGGGCAGCGCGTAGAACGCGCGGAACGCGAGGGAATGGCCGTCGAGGAGCAGCAGGGTCGGGCGGTCGTCGGTGGCCGCGGTGGACGTCGCGGAAGTGGATGCACGGGTCACGCGTGCCAGTCTAGGGACCGAGGACGACAGCGTCGGCCACACCGCCCGACCAGCACCTCTCCGGTATGTGCGAACACTCGTTGTCCGAAGAAACGAGACCGAAACGTCCGGGTGATCCAATTTTTCCCGTGGACGTGCGATCCAGCCGCTAGAGTCCCCTGTCACGACACCGTAGTCCGGCGTCATCGAGGTTGACGATGATGCCCCGGGCGCAGTGCCGCGCTCGATGACAGCGCACCCACCGGGAGGACCTGCGTGGCCCCTACCTCGGGATGTCGGCGACGACCGACCTCGACCCTCCACCGATCGGTCCGCGCCGCACTCGTCACGCTCGCGAGTGTCCTGTTCGTCCTCGTCGGCGCCGGCCTCTCCTCCGCCCAGGATCCGCCGGACCCACCCTCACCGCCCGCGAACACGGCACCGGCCGCACCCGACGAGGAATCCGCGGAGGGGGTGACCGTCCGCGGAACGCTCAACAATGCCGGCGAACGACTCGACGGTGTCGTCGTCCGTGCGACCACCGAGAGCGGCGAGGTGGTCACCGAGACGGAGTCCGCCGACGGTGGGCGCTGGGAACTCACCGTTCCGCCGGGCACGTACGTCTTCGAGGTCGACACCGAGAGCCTGCCCGACGACGTCACCGTCCAGACCTCGGTGACCCGCGATGTCGCTCCGGGACGGGCGAACACGGTGATTTTCTCGTTCGGGGAGGCGCGTAGCGGTTCGACGGTCGCGTGGGGCGAGACGCTGGTGCGCACGATCGTCGACGGTCTGCGTTTCGGTTTGGTCATCGCGATCGCCGGAGTGGGCCTGAGTCTGATCTTCGGCACGACCGGCCTGACGAACTTCGCCCACGGCGAGCTGGTCACCCTCGGGGCGGTCGCGGCGTGGATCTTCAATGTCACCCTCGGTGTCCAGCTGATACCGGCCACGATCCTGGCGGTGATCGTCGGCGTCATCATCGGCCTGCTCAACAACGCACTCATCTGGGCTCCGCTCCGGCGCCGCCACACGGGCCTGATCGCCCAGCTGGTGGTGTCGATCGGCCTCGCGATCTCGTTGCGCTATCTCATCCTGGCCTTCTACTCCGACCGCACCCAGCCGTTCGACGACTACCAGGCACAGCAGCAACTGGTGTGGGGGCCGATCGCGATCACCCCGGTCAACCTCGCGTGCATCGTGATCAGCCTGGTGGTGCTCGTCGGGGTCGCCCTGCTGCTGCAGCGCACCCGGATCGGCAAGGCGATGCGCGCGGTGGCCGACAACCGCGACCTCGCGGCATCGTCGGGGATCGACGTCGAACACGTCATCCGCTTCGTGTGGGGTCTCGGTGGCGGGCTCGCCGCGCTCGGCGGGGTGCTGTTCGGCCTGTCGGAACTCGGCGGGCGCGTGCAGTGGGAGATGGGCTTCAAGCTGCTCCTGCTGATGTTCGCCGGCATCATCCTCGGCGGCCTCGGCACCGCCTACGGTGCACTGGTCGGCTGCGTCGTGGTGGGACTGCTGGTCCAGTTGTCCACCCTCGTGATCAACCCGGACCTGAAGTACATCGGCGGTCTGCTCGTACTCATCGTCATCCTGGTCATCCGCCCCCAGGGCATCCTCGGCAGTCGGACAAGGATCGGTTGACCCATGGATATCGTGTCGGTACTCCAGGTTTCCTTCGCCCAGCTCATCGGCCCGTCGGCGATCTTCTACGCACTGCTCGCGATCGGCCTGAACCTGCACTACGGCTATGCAGGGCTGCTGAACTTCGGGCAGATCGGTTTCGCCCTCCTGGGCGGTTACGGCGTGGGCATCATGACCGTCACCTACGACCAGCCGTTGTGGGTGGGCATCCTCGTCGGCCTCGCACTGGCAGGTCTGCTCGCGCTCGTCCTCGGCATCCCCACCCTGCGGTTGCGGGCCGACTATCTCGCCATCGCGACGATCGCCGCGGCGGAGATCCTGCGGCTGATGTTCCGCTCGACCGCGTCCGACTCGGTGACCGGATCGACCCGCGGCCTGTGGGGTTTCGCCGACCCGTTCACGTCCCTGAGCCCGTTCGATTCGAGTCGCCAGTACAACCTGCTCGGTATGCGGTTCTACGGCGACGACCTGTGGGCGATGGTCGTCGGCTGGACCCTCGTGCTGTTGCTGTGCGGGCTGGTCTACCTCCTCTCCCACAGTCCGTGGGGGCGGGTCCTCGAGGCGGTGCGTGAGGACGAGGACGCTGCCCGCGCGCTCGGCAAGAACGTCTTCGCCTACAAGATGCAGGCCCTGGTACTCGGCGGCATGATCGGCGGTCTCGGCGGCGTCTTCAACGCTCTGCAGACCAAGTCGATCAACCCCGACTTCTACTCGACCGCGCAGACCTTCTTCGCGTTCGGCGCGCTGATCCTCGGGGGTGCGGGAACGGTCTTCGGACCGGTGCTCGGCGCCATGGTGTTCTGGTTCCTGCTCACCCTCCCGGATGCCTTCCTGCGTCAGGCGATCGCCGGACCCGACCCGCTGCTCCCGCTCACCGAACAACAGGTCGGCGCGATGCGGTACGTGCTGCTCGGCATCCTCATCGCGGTGATGATGGTTTTCAGGCCACAAGGCATCCTGGGAAGCAAGCGGAAGGTGCAACTCGATGCCTGACACGATCCGACCCGACCCGACACCACCGCGCACGGTCCTCGGCGCGGACGAACGCGCCGCACTGTTCGCCGGCGTCGACCGCGCCCCCGGCGCCGCCAAACCCGACCCGATCCTCGTCGTCGACGATCTGTGCCGCACATTCGGAGGGCTCAAGGCCGTGGACGTGGCCCACCTCGAGATCCAGCGCTCGTGCATCACCGGCCTGATCGGCCCGAACGGCGCCGGCAAGACCACCCTCTTCAATCTCCTCACGGGCTTCGACCGGCCCGACACCGGCACCTGGGCGATGGACGGCGTCCCGCTCGGCCGGCTCCATCCCCATCAGGTGGCGCGGCGCGGGATCGTGCGCACCTTCCAGCTCACCAAGGCGCTGTCGAAGATGACGGTCCTCGACAACGTCCGCCTCGGCGCCCGGCACCAGACCGGCGAGCGCATGGCCGGTGCACTGCTGCCGTGGACGTGGCGCCGCCAGGAACGCGAGATCACCGCGCGCGCATACGAACTGCTCCACCGTTTCGGTCTGGCCGCGAAGGCCGACGACTTCGCCGGTTCACTGTCCGGCGGTCAACGCAAACTGCTCGAGATGGCCCGTGCGCTGATGACCGAACCGACCGTCGTCATGCTCGACGAGCCGATGGCCGGCGTCAATCCGGCGCTCACGCAGAATCTGCTGGGACACATCAAGACCCTGCGCGACGACGGGACGACCGTGGTATTCGTCGAGCACGACATGGACGTCATCCGCGACATCTCCGACTGGGTCGTGGTGATGGCGCAGGGTTCGGTGATCGCGGAGGCACCGCCGGACGCCCTGTCGTCCGATCCGGCCGTGGTCGACGCCTATCTCGGCAGTCACCACGACCAGGCACTCGAATTCGACGACGAGGGCAATCCCGTGGGCGCGACCGCCGAACTCGCCGACGCCCTCGCGGACGCGGAAGCGCAGACCCTCGAGGCCGGAGGCGACCTGTCCGATCCCGATTCGGCGTCGACCGACGCGACGGCCACGACCCTGGAGAAGCCGTGAGCGACAACATCACTCCTGCACTCACCGGGACGACGCCGGCGGAACGTGCCGCGACCCCGGAGGAACATGCGCGCCTGGCGACCGGAGCTCTCCTGCGCGCCGACGATCTCGTGGCCGGTTACTTCCCCGGGGTCGATATTCTGCGCGGTTGCAACTTCTACCTGCGCGACGGTGAGATCGTGGGCATCATCGGCCCGAACGGAGCCGGCAAGTCGACCCTGCTCAAGGCGTTGTTCGGCCTCATCCCCATCCGCAGCGGCACCGTCACGCTCGGCGGGGACGAGATCACCTCGGCGCCCGCACACATCCTGGTGCGCAAGGGGATCGGCTACGTGCCGCAGACGCAGAACGTGTTTCCCTCACTGACCATCGAGGAGAACCTCGAGATGGGGATCTATCTGCGTCCGAAGGACTTCGAGAAGCAGTTCGAGCGGGTGGCGTCGTTGTTCCCGTTGCTGTCCGAGCGCCGGAAGGTCAAGGCGGGAGCGCTCTCCGGTGGTGAGCGGCAGATGGTCGCGATGGGCCGCGCGCTGATGATGGAGCCGTCGGTGCTGCTCCTCGACGAGCCGTCGGCGGGACTGTCGCCGATGTTCCAGGACGAGGTCTTCATCCGCTGCAAGAAGATCAACGCGGCGGGGGTGTCGATCATCATGGTCGAGCAGAACGCGCGTCGCTGCCTGCAGATCTGCGATCGCGGATACGTTCTCGACCAGGGCCGCAACGCGTACACCGACACCGGCAGCAATCTCATGCACGACCCGAAGGTCGTCGAACTGTATCTCGGCACTCTCGCCGGCAGCCGGGAGAAGCGGAAGGGGTGACCGCCTACCGGCGATCACCCCTTCGCTCACGACCGGCGGGTCACTCACCCACCACGATGTAGTCCTCGGTGGTCAGGGTGTTGTCGGGACCGAACACGAGTCGGCCGTACGAGCCCACGCCGGGTTCGCCCGCATCCACGAAGGTGAGTTCGCCGGTGGCACCGTCGTAGTCGATGTCCTGATCCGCACGGAGCAGGTCGAGGCACTGCTGGTAGCTGGTGCACTTCTCCCCGTCGCGGGTCACCGAGTTGATGTTCGCGGCGATGTCCACCCCGGCGGTCGACCCTGCCTGTTCCGCGGCCAGCGCCGAGACGATCACGGCGTCGTAGGACTCTCCGGCGTAGTTGAAGTCGATCAGGCCCGGATCGACGCCGAGCAGTCGCTGCTGGAACTCCTCGCCGGTGTCGGTCAGCGGCGTGGTGCCGGCCATGCCGTCGAGCAGTCCTTCGGCGACGTTCTCGCCCAGCGCGTTCCCCATGTTGCCGTCGACACCGAAGACCGCCATGCCGTCGGACGGGCCGATGCCCACCTCGTGCATGCGGGTGATGATCTTCGCCGACTCCTCGAAGCCGATGAGTGCCACAGCATCCGGTGCGAAGTTGGCCACCTGGTCGACCTCCGCGTTGAACGACTGCGCGTTGGGGTCGTAGATGATCTTCTGGATCTGGTCCTCCGGGATACCGGCGTCGACGAGGTTGGTCACGGTGTTCTCGGCGAGGCCGGTGCCGTACGGATCGTTCAGCGCCAGGATCGACACGCGCTGCGCCCCGTCCTCGGCGATCAGCTGCGCGAGCGCCTGCGCCTGGAGCACGTCGGTCGGGGCGGTGCGGAAGTACAACCCGCGGTCGGCGTAGCAGACGAACTGGTCGGAGGTGTTCGCCGGCGAGAACTGCACCACGCCGGCACTGACGATCTTGTCGATCACCTTGAGCGAGACCGACGACGAGGCGGCGCCGACGATCACCTGGGTGCCGTTGGCGAGATGCCGATCGACGGTGGTGTTCGCGGTGTCGGTCGTCGTGTCCCCGGAATCGCCCGGGAACAGTTCGACCGCCTGGTCGAGAACACCGCCCGCGGCGTTGATGTCGTCGACGGCGAGCCGGACGGCAGCGACCTCGGGCGGTCCGAGGAAGGCGAGACTGCCGGTCTCGGGGAGAATCGTGCCGATCTTCAGCGGTCCCGTGGCGGGAGTCGCCCCTGCTGTGGCCTGCTGTGGTTCGCAGTCGGTCTCGACGGTCGTCGCGGCCGCCGCCCCCTCGTCACCGGCCGACGTACCGGATGCCGAATCGTCGCTGTCCGAACCACACCCGGTGAGGGCGAGCGTCGCAGCACCGAGTACCGCTACGGCGCGGACCAGAGTCCGTCTTGCCATTCAACTCTCCTTCGAACGCCTGACACCGCATCCGGCGGATTCCGGATGTGGTCGAAACATAGCGGTCGGAAGCACCCCGCGAACCCGGCCGAAATCCTTGTGATACGACCGTTATCTGCGGGGCGGAGATTTGATGTGGCGGTAACGCGTCGGGCGCCGTGAGCACTCGAAACCGGTTCGCGCGGCTAGCCGGCGGTGTCGCTTCCGAGGGTCTCGAGGACGACCACCGCGACCTGCTTCATGGTGGTGCGGCGGTCCATCGCGGCGCGCTGGATCCAGCGGAACGCCTCCGGTTCGGTCATCGCATGCTTCTCCATGAGCAGCCCCTTGGCCCGGTCGACGAGCTTGCGGGTCTCGAATCGCTCGTTGAGCCCTTGCACCTCCCGCTCGAGCTCGCGCAGCTCGGAGAAGCGGCTGACGGCCACCTCGATGGCGGGCACGAGATCGCTCTTCGAGAACGGCTTGACGAGATACGCCATGGCGCCTGCGTCGCGGGCGCGTTCGACGAGCTCGCGCTGACTGAAGGCTGTGAGAATGACCACAGGGGCGATGCGCCGCTGTGCGATCTCCGAGGCGGCGTCAATGCCGTCGCGGCGCGGCATCTTGACGTCCATGATCACCAGGTCGGGCCGGAGTTCCTCGGCGAGTTCGACGGCACGCTGTCCGTCGCCGGCCTCACCGACCACCTCGTAGCCCTCCTCGCGCAGCATTTCGACGAGATCGAGCCTGATCAGGGCCTCGTCTTCCGCTACGACGACCCGACGAGGAGTTGGTGTGCTGTCGTGCGGCGCGGAGGTCATGGTCGGGCCTTCCCCTCGGTACTGGCGGTCCCCGGTGCAGGGTGGAACGTAAGAAGGGTACCGGTGCGCGCCCGCTTCGCCCGATCCTCTACAGTGGTGTCCGCAACGCCCCCGTATCCCAATTGGCAGAGGAAACGGATTCAAAACCCGTCCAGTGTGAGTTCGAGTCTCACCGGGGGCACCAAAACGTTCTTACTCGAACCGACACGGAACATGTCGGCGAGCCGGAACCGATGGTTCAATCCAGACTCCCCGGAATCTCCGGGGAGTTTTTGGTTTTTCAGCACGTCAGAGACGTGCAGTGCTTCGACGTCACTGGCCTCCGTGTCGGCGTCTTGCCAGCGTGTGAACGCATGTGCTGCGTCGCGCAGCTCATGGATGGCTGGTGTGAGTTCGTCGGTGACGACACCGCCGTCGTCGAGCCAGAGCTTGCTGAAGCTGGCGGTGTTGAGGTCGCGTCGTCCATCCTCGGGCGCGCGCAGGTAGAGCGACTGCGGGTCGTCGAGCAGGTCGAGGTATTGCTGGAGCTTGCGGGCACCGAGTTCGAGTTGGTCGCCGGTGTCGTCGAGGCCCTGCTGCGCGCGGGTGCGTTCGACCTGGATCTTGCGCAGCCGTGCGCGGATCTTGTCGGCCGCGAGCTCACCGTCCGAGGCGAGATCGATCAGTCGCTCCTCCTGCTGGGCGAGCTTGTCGAGCTTCTTGCAGTAGGCGGTGTACAGGTCACGGACACGAGCCTGCGCATCAGCCATCGCGACGTCGATGGCCTCGCGAATGTAGTCCAGGAACTCCGGTGGCAGTCCGAGCTTGGCGTAGTGGTCGAGGACGTACCACTCAACGTCGAGCACCGGCAGATGCGGGAGATTGCATTCACCGCGTTGGCGGGCCAGACACAGGTAGTAGGCGTAGTTGCCGCCGTTGCCTTTCGCCTCGGTGTAGACCAGTCTCGAGATGCGACCGTTGACGCGGCAGCGCTCGCAGTACAGCAGGCCCTTGAGGTAGTGGTAGAGCACGCGGTCACGTTGTCCTCGGGCGGAGCGGTCTTCGATGACCTTCTGGACGCGCTCGAACAGGTCGGCGGGGATGATCGGCTGGTGTCGACCCGGGAAGATTTCGCCCTTGTAGCGGACGATGCCGATGTAGTACGGGTCGCTCAGCATCCGGTGCAGGTGTGATCGTGACAGTTCCTTTGCGCCGCCGCGTCCCTGCGGGCGAGCCCGGAGCCCGAGGTCGGCCATGGTTTCTTGGAGGCGGTCGATAGAGTAGTCGCCGGTGGCATACATTTCGAAGGCTTGCTTGATCAGCGGTGCACGTTCCTCGTCGACGGCGATGCCGTTGACCTGCCGCCCGTCGTGTTCGATGCGCACGTTGCGGTAACCAATCGGAGCGCGGCCGTTGGTGCCGCCCATCTGCGCCTTGTGCCGCATCTTGACCTTGATGTCCTCTCCGGACATCCGCACCTGGACCTCGTTGATGATGTCGGTGACTGCTTCCATGGCGTCGGCCATGATGCCCTCGCCGAAGTCTTCTTTGGCGGAGACCAGTTTGACGCCCATCGCTTCGAGCCGTCGTTTGGTGATGACCGCGTCGCCGAGGTTGCGGAAGGCGCGCGAGCGCATGTAGATGATCACCAGCGAGACATCCGGATGTTCGCCGAGGTAGGCGAGTAATTGATTGAAGACCGGCCGCTTGTCGATGGTCTGCGCCGATGCGCCCGGCTCGACGAACTCCTTCTCGATCAGGGCGCCCATCCGAGCGGCCTTGGCGTTGTTGGCCTCACGCTGGGTGGCAATCGAGTTGCCTTCGGCGTCGACGTCAGCGCCGGTGTCCATCTGTCTCGTGGTCGAGACGCGCAGGTACGAGACGGCGATCTGCGGACCGGTCGTGGTGTGGTTTGTCATGTCCCTGTTCCTCCTTTCTGCCCGAGCTGGGCTAGCTGCTGGTCGCCGGATCGATGTCGTACAGGGATGCCGGTGCAAGTTCGGTCGTGGTCGTGTCCAGCAGGCGTTCGACGTAGCGCTCCAGGCGGGCGACCGCGTCCGGTGGCAGCCGGCGGATCTTCTCTTCGAGGTCGTCACCGAGCTGCGAGAGCGATGCGGGCGTTTTGTAGCCGGCGGCGGCGTACATGCTGTACAGCGATAGCCCGAGCGGTTCGGCGAGTGCCGCAATGTGCGCCGGATTGACCTTCAGTACCTGACCTTTCTCCAGCTTGGATATCTGACCCTGTGCGACGCCGGAAGCCTCCGAGAGTGCGCGGAACGTGAAGCCTGCATTTAGTCGCGCATCGTGAATGAGGCTGCCGAGAGAATTATCGGCGGCCGATTGAATAGCGTTGCTTGTCATTATTTAACCTCAATCTTTCGCGCGGACCGCGTGCCGGCCTGAGCGGTCTC
>NZ_JTIZ01000133.1:0-521 GCF_000801125.1 Rhodococcus sp. Chr-9 | reverse complement strand
AACTTTAATGATGGTTGCAGGTGTCGGCCTTACACTTATCGCTATCACTTGGATAGGTATGCTTGCGACGTTGCTTATTGCATGGATTGGGGGTAACATCTAATGAATTATGGTACAAATAAGCACTATGCCAATGAATACGGTATGGAACTTAACGAATACTTTAAACATCATTTTAACTATGAAGAGCTTGCAGGCTGGTATACAATGCAGGTATTAAAGTATCTAGTGAGAGCTGGCAAGAAAGAGGGTGAAAGCTACGACAAAGACCGTAACAAGGCTTTAGACTATGCAGGAGAACTTGCTAACTTAAGTAACGAGAATAAGCTTACAGAATACACTGCTGACGACATTATGGGCTTTGCACAAGATATAGCTGATGATTTCAAACAATGGAAAGGCGAAGAATAATTGAAAATAAAGTTTATGCTTGACAGTGTGAACTTTTTTTGATATTATAGTCTTATAGAAATTAAGGAGATACAAATGGAAAACACAATGTTAAATTGATGAAAGATACT
>NZ_JTIZ01000132.1:0-301 GCF_000801125.1 Rhodococcus sp. Chr-9 | reverse complement strand
TTGCTTCATTAGCTTCTGTACCAGTTTTAACCCGACTTTTTCCCCTTGTTTAAGTAGAAGATGATGAATTTTAGGAGCACCATAGATTCCTCGGTTAGCATTGAAGAGTTGAGAAATTTTGAGTGACAGGTATTGTCTCCTTAATTGAGTTTTAGATGGATGTCGGTTAATCCGTTCATAATAACTTGATTCAGGAACATCAAGGAGTTGACAGCTTAGTCTGACATTGAGTGCTAAAGTTTGTATGGTTTGAGCCATATCCGCAGCACTCACTTCTTTTTCTCGGCGAATATGGTCAATA
>NZ_JTIZ01000131.1:0-280077 GCF_000801125.1 Rhodococcus sp. Chr-9 | reverse complement strand
AACATCACCCATCTGTCTCAGACAGGTTGACAACTTCCGAATTGCCGACGCGAATGACGAACTGTGTAGCCGATAGCAGACCGCTCACCTGCGCAGTTCGTACCGGACCTGAGGCCGGCCGGCGCGGCCGTACTCGGTGATGCGGGTCGCGGCTCCGTCGTCGGCGAGCCGTTCGAGGTAACGCCACGCCGTCACGCGTGAGACCCCCACGGCCGATCCGACTTCCGCAGCGGTTCGCGGCCCGTCGGCGTGATGAAGGAAATCGGTGATCTTCGACAGCGTGTCGGGGGAGATGCCCTTGGGTGTGGACGGACGGGAACTGCTCGTGCGCAGAGCCGACATGGCGCGATCGATATCGTGCTGGCCCGCCGCGGTCTCGGCGTCGCGCAACGCCGAGCGGTAGGCCACGTACTGTTCGAGCTTGTCCTGCAGTGCCGCGAAGGTGAACGGCTTGAGCAGATACAGCACCACACCCCGCGCGACCGCCGTCCGCACGACCTCCAGATCGCGGTTCGACGTGACGGCGATGATGTCGGGACTCGGACGACCGGCGCTCAGGCGTGCAGCCACTTCGAGGCCGCTCGTGTCGGGGAGCCCGATGTCGAGCAGCACCAGATCCACCGGTGTGCCCACCCGCGCAGCCGACGCGACCGCCCGCACGGCGTCGCTACCCGTGTGCGCGACACCTACCACCTCGAATCCGTCCACCCTCCCGACGTATTCGCGGTGGGCCTCGGCGATGAGCGGTTCGTCCTCGACGACGAGCACCCGGATCACGACCGGCTCTCCAAGGGGATCACGGCGACGATCATCGAACCCAGCGACGGTTCGGTGCGCAGAGTTCCCCCGTGACGCGCCACGACCTGGGCGACGAGTGCGAGTCCGAGGCCGCGCTGCTCGGACTTGGTGGAGTAGCCGCGCTGCATGGCCTGGGCCAGCACCTCCGGCGACATCCCCGGCCCGCTGTCGGCGACCTCGACGATCATCGACGAATCGTCCCGACGCACAGTCACCTCCACCCATGGGTCGTCCGACGCATGGGAGGCGTCGATGGCGTTGTCGATGAGATTCCCGACGAGGGTGACGATATCGCGCGCCGGGATGGACGGAACCGGGCCCAGTTCCGTGTCGTCGGTGACGGTCAGTTCCACACCTCGCTCGGCCGCCTCGTCGATCTTGCCGAGCAGCAACGCCGACAGCGCCGGCTCGTGGATGGCACTTGTCAACCTGTCGATCAGGTGCTGGGAGACCGCCAGTTCCTGCGTCGCGAACGCGACCGCGTCCTCCGTCCGGCCGAGTTCGACCATCGTGACGATGGTGTGCAGACGGTTCGCCGACTCGTGGGCCTGCGCCCGCAGCGACTCGGCGAATCCGCGGACCGAGTCGAGTTCACCGAGGACACCGCGCAACTCGGTGTGGTCGCGGAGGGTGACGACGGTGCCGATGCGGCGCTCGTTCCAGTTCACCGCGTCGCTGTTGACGACGAGGGTGCGGTCGCGCGTCAGGTGCACCTCGTCGCGTGCCTCGCCGGTGGTTGCGAGTTCGCGCAGTGTCTCGGGCAGGGCGTCGAAGGGGACCGGCCCGGTCGGGGGAAGGCCGAGCAGGCGGCGTGCCTCGTCGTTGACGACGTCGACCTGCGGTGAGGCGCCGGGTGCTCCACCGAACACCAGCAGCCCTTCACCGATCGAGTGCAGGACGGCGTCGTGGTGTTCGTACATGCGCCGCAGCTGGTCGGGATCGAGCCCGAGGGTCTGACGGCGCAGGCGCCGCGCGATCAGGTATCCGCCCGCCGCGGTGACCACGAGCCCGGCCGCCACCAGGCCGACGATGCCCGGAAGGCTCCGCACGAAGTTCTCGGCGATCCTCTCCCGTGTCACCCCGACCGACACGAATCCGACGAGCGTGCCGTCGTCGTAGACCGGCGCGATGGTGCGGATCGACGATCCGAGGCTGCCCGTGTACGTCTCGGTGAACGGCGTGCCCGAACGGGCCTCATCGGTGTGGCCCGTGTACGGCAACCCGATCTGCTCCGGCACCGGATGTGTCACGCGGATGCCCTCGGGGTCCACGACGACGACGAAGTCCACCCCTGTCGCCTCGCGGATCTGCTCGGCGCGGGGCTGGAGCGCTGCGGTCGGATCGGGGGAGAGCAACCCGTCCGCGACCTCCGGGAAGAGCGCGGCTGTCACTGCGATATCCGTCACGGTGCGGCGCGTGGCCTCGTCGGCGTCGCGGCGTTCGTCGACGACGATGAGCGCACCCGCCACGATCGCTATCACCGTGAACACCACCAGCTGGAGGATGAGCAGTTGGCCCGCCACGCTCATCGGCGGTCTCGCCTGGCGACGGTTCACCGTTCACCTCCCGTGAACACTATGTACACAAACTTCTCCCGCGGCGACCCGGCCACCACCATGTCCTTATGTGGACGTGATGCCGGTCACCACCCGGGCGCGGAGCGGCCCCTACCAGGGTCCCGTAGTACCCGACCGAACCACGGTCGATTCCCGAGTCCTCGCCGGTGCGTCACCGCATCCCGTTATCCGTGAACATCGCGCGACGAGCCCGCGCATGATCGAAGGGCACTCCATGAGCACCACAACCGTGCGGGGCGAGAAACGCCGCGACCGTACCCACTGGCTGTACATCGGCGTCATCATCGCCGTCGTCGCCGGTATCGCCGTCGGATGGCTGGCCCCCGAGACGGGCAAGTCGCTCGGTGTCCTCGGCACCATGTTCGTCGACCTGATCAAGATGATGATCAGCCCGGTGATCTTCTGCACCATCGTGCTCGGCATCGGGTCGGTCCGGGCAGCGGCGAGCGTCGGCCGGATCGGTGGACTCGCGCTGATCTACTTCGTGGGCATGTCGACCGTGGCCCTCGCAATCGGCCTGGGTGTGGGCAACCTGCTCGACCCGGGCTCGGGGCTCACCCTCGATCCGGCCAACGCCGGCTCGGGTGCCGAACTCGCCGAGAAGGCGCATGCCGCCGGTGGCACCGTCGACTTCATCGCGTCGATCATCCCCACCTCCCTGTTGTCCGCACTGACCGAGGGCAGCGTCCTGCAGACCCTGTTCGTGGCGCTGCTCGTCGGCTTCGCCATCCAGGGCATCGGCAAGTCGGGTGAACCGATCCTGCGGGGCATCGGCCACCTGCAGAAGCTGGTCTTCCGCATCCTGACGATGATCCTGTGGCTCGCCCCGATCGGTGCCTTCGGTGCCATCGCCAACGTCGTCGGCCAGACCGGTCTGAGCGCGGTCCTGCAGCTCGGTGTTCTGATGATCGCCTTCTACCTCACGTGCGTCGTGTTCGTCTTCGGTGTTCTCGGATCGTTGCTGCGAGCGGTCTCCGGTGTCTCGGTGTTCAAGCTCGTGAAGTACCTCGCCCGCGAGTACCTCCTCATCTTCGCGACGTCGTCGTCGGAGTCCGCGCTGCCGCGTCTGATCGCCAAGATGGAGCACCTCGGTGTCCAGCGCACCACCGTCGGCGTGGTCGTGCCCACCGGTTACTCGTTCAACCTGGACGGCACCGCGATCTACCTGACGATGGCCGCCCTGTTCGTGTCCGACGCGATGGGCAGTCCCCTGAACATGGGTGAGCAGATCTCGCTCCTGCTGTTCATGATCGTCGCCTCGAAGGGTGCGGCCGGGGTCACCGGTGCCGGTCTGGCCACTCTGGCCGGTGGGCTGCAGAGCCACCGTCCCGACCTGCTCGACGGTGTCGGCCTGATCGTCGGTGTCGACCGGTTCATGTCCGAGGCGCGTGCCGTCACCAACTTCTCCGGCAACGCCATCGCGACCCTGCTCATCGGCACGTGGACCAAGTCGGTGGACCGTGACCGCGTCGACGAGGTGCTCAGCGGACGGCTGCCGTTCGACGAAAGCATGATGGTCGACGATCACGAGCCCGCTCCCGAGCGCGAACCGGCGAACCTGGAGAAGGTGTCCGTCTGATCCGGCATCCGCTACGACAATGGCTGTCCGCTACGGAAATTTTCCGTAGCGGACAGCTATTTCTGTAGCGACTACGCGCCGGCGGCGTTATCACGACACCCGCCGGCTCGAGGACCTCGACGAGGAGAAGGTCCGGAAGTGGGTGAGACAGGCCGCCGCGCTGCCGGGGGAGAAGATGTAGCACGCCGATGTTCGGGGGAGTGATCGGGCACACGATAGTTTGGATGCATGACCACGCCTCTCCAGGACATCCCGATCAACACCCTCTCGGGTGAACCCACGAATCTCGGCTCGTACGAGGGCCACGCGGTACTCGTCGTGAACGTCGCGTCCAAGTGCGGCCTGACCCCGCAGTACACGGCACTCGAGAAGCTCGCGCAGGAATACCGCGACCGCGGACTGTTCGTCGTGGGCGTGCCGTGCAATCAGTTCATGGGTCAGGAGCCCGGAACGCCGGAGGAGATCCAGGAGTTCTGCTCCGCCACCTACGGCGTGACCTTCCCGCTGCTCGAGAAAATCGAGGTCAACGGCGAGAACCGGCATCCTCTCTACGCCGAGCTCACCAAGCACCCGGATGCCTCCGGCGAGGCCGGCGACATCCAGTGGAACTTCGAGAAGTTCCTCATCGCTCCCGACGGCACGGTCGCCGCGCGCTTCCGTCCCCGCACGGAACCGGATGCGCCCGAGATCCTCGACGCCCTCGAAGAGATCCTGCCGGCCTGACATGTTCGGCACAGAAGCGCGGGACGCGCTGTACGACATCATCCGCATGCGTCGCGACGTCCGTGCAGAATTCAGCGGGGAACGGCTCGACGAGGACACGCTGATGCGCATCCTGCGGGCCGCCCATCACGCACCCAGTGTCGGCAACACCCAGCCCTGGGACTTCGTCGTCGTACAGGACGAACAGCGGCTGAAGGAGTTCGCCGAGCACGTCGCCGGTTGCCGGCAGGCGTTCGCCGACTCGCTCCCCGAGGACCGGAAGAGCACCTTCGACCCCATCAAGATCGAAGGCATCGTCGAATCGGGGACCGGCGTCGTCGTCACCTACGACCCCGAACGCGGCGGCAAGCACATCCTCGGCCGTCACACCATCGACGAATCCGGCCTGTTCTCGGCCGTGCTGGCGATCCAGAACCTGTGGCTCGCCGCGACCGCCGAGGGTCTCGGCGTGGGATGGGTGTCGTTCTACGAGGAGGACTTCCTCGCCGACTTCGTCGGAGTGAGCGCACCCGTGCGTCCCATCGCGTGGCTGTGTGTCGGGCCGGTCACGCGGCTCCAGGAGATACCCGACCTCGAACGGTTCGGCTGGCGCAAGGGGCGCCAGCTCGAGGAGGCCGTGCACCGCGACAGGTTCGCGGCGCCGGGTGACCGGGAAGCCTGATCCGACGGGTGGCGACCGGTTCGTGAGTGCGCGAGCCGGCCGCCACCCGCTGTTTCACAGATCGGTCGCCACCTGCCTGTTTTCAGAGTTCGGTCGCGACCTTCCAGGCACTGTGGATGGCGCCCTCGATGTAGTCGACCCGACCCGCGTCCCCGACGACGCGGACATCGATGTCCGAGCCGGCCAGTTCGTCGGCGAGCGGTGCTGCCGCCGACACACCGGACGCGACCACGACCATGCGGGCGCGTACCGATTTCGTCTCGCCACCCACGGTGAACTCCACCGTCTTCGGGGTGATGCGCTGAACCGTCGCACCACGATGCACCTCGAGGCCGACCTCGCGCGCGTGCTTGACGGCGGTCCACCGGCGCGGCATCGCCATCGGCACCCCGAGCTGCTTCCCCTCGGCGAGCAGCGTCACCCGGCTTCCCCGCTCGGCCATGAACTCCGCGAGTTCGAGCCCGACGAGCGACCCGCCGATCACGACGACGTCCTTCGCCATCGGCAGGAAACGCAGGAACCACCGGCTCAGATCACGGATCCTCCGAGGGCTCGTGGTGATACCGGCGAGCCTGCCCACCCGGCCCATCACCCGCAGCACCGGGGACTGATCGGAGACGTCGCCCGCACCCGTCATGAGCACACGCATGCTGTCGCCGGTGTGCACGTGCGGCAAGTCCCCGCCCGGCACGGTGGGACGTTCCCGCACGGCGCCCGTCGCGACGACCACCACGTCCGGCTCCAGGGCGCGGATCGATGCGGAGGTGGCCTCGGCGCCGAGCCGCACGTCGATGCCGAGGCGGGTGACCTCGGCCGTCAGCCATTTCAGCAGCCGCTCGTTGTCGGGGGTGGTGAGGGTCGAGAACCACAGGGTCCCGCCCAGCCGGTCGGTCTTGTCCAGGACGGTGACGCGGTGCCCGCGCTCGGTGGCGACCCGCGCAGTCTCGAGGCCGCCCGGCCCGGCACCCACCACGACGACGTGCTTCGGCGCCGCAGTGCGGACGAACGGCACGAGTGTCTCGTTGCCCAGCGCCGGATTGACCGCACAGATGGGCGTGGCATCCCAGAAGTTCTCCTGCACGCACACATAGCAGTTGATGCACGGGCGGATCTGCTCGCTGCGGCCCTGCTCGAGCTTGGCGACGAGCGCGGGATCGGCCAGCAACTGACGTCCCATCGCGACGAAGTCGGTGACGCCCTCGGCGATCATTCGCTCGCTGACCTCCGGCAGCATGCGGCCGACGGTGATGACGGGGATCGACACCGCACGCTTGATGACCGCCGCGTTGTGGGTGTAGTAGCCGACCTTGTCCGGCAACGGGCCGTCGGTGAAATTCGCGAACGCGTTCAGCGCGGTGCCAGTGACGTGGAGTGCATCGGCACCGGCCTGCTCGAACAGCACTGCGGCAGCAGCGGATTCCTCGACGGTCAGGCCGTCCGTCTCACCGTATTCCTGCCCTGCCAGCCGCACGATGACGGCGAGGCGGTCGCCGATCTCGGCCTTGACCGCGCGGATCACCTCGCAGGTCAGCCGGGCCCGGTTCTCCAGCGACCCGCCGTATCCGTCGGTGCGCTGGTTCGTGTAGCGGCTGAGGAAGGCGCCGAGCACGTAGTTGTGGGCGGCGTGGATCTCGACGGCGTCCGCTCCGGCGGCGGCGACCCGGCCCGCGGCCTCGGCGAACATCCGGATCAACCATTCGATGTCGCTCTCGGAGGCCTCGTTGTAGGTGGCCTGCGCGCCACCCTGGATCGATGCCATGCGCTGCAGTTCCGCGGGCGTGCAGTCGGCCATGGCGCTCATGTCGCTCGGCGGCTTCGGGATGCTCGGCACGAGCTGCGGCCGGCCCTGCAGGGTGTCGATACGGGCGACCTTGCCGTGGTGCACCATCTGCACGCACAGTTTGCTGCCGGCCTCGTGGACGGCGTCGGTCAGTGCGCGGAGGCCGGGGATGAACCGGTCCTCGGACAGGCCGGGTTCCTTCGTGCTGGTGCATCCCGCCGGATAGGCGACCGCGCAGCATCCGGTGACGATCAGCCCGGTGCCTCCGGCCGCGCGGGCGACGAAATGATCGATGTCGCCCTGCTCGATCTCCCCGTCCTCGCAGAGGTTCATGTCCATGGCGGGCATCACCACGTGGTTGTCCAGGGTGATCGGCCCGATGGTGCCGGGGGAGAGAAGGCGCGTATAGGTCTGGTTCGGGACTGCCACGCCCGGACGGTA
The DNA here is from genome assembly GCF_000801125.1 of Rhodococcus sp. Chr-9. Taxonomy (NCBI): domain Bacteria; kingdom Bacillati; phylum Actinomycetota; class Actinomycetes; order Mycobacteriales; family Nocardiaceae; genus Rhodococcus; species Rhodococcus sp. Chr-9. The sequence continues at coordinate 272,518 of NZ_JTIZ01000131.1, read as the reverse complement.
TGCCCGGCTCCGTGTGGCCGTCGACACTGTCCCGATGAACGGGATGCGGATCGCCGGCCCGAGTCTTCATCCGGACTTCCCGGTCGGGCAGGACGCCGTTCACCCGAGTGCAGCAGGCTCGGGGGCATGAGCGGACGGATGATCGTGTCGGTGTCGGGGATCCGGGACGTCACGCGCGACCTCGTGGACGCCTTCGCCCGTGAGACGGACGCGCGTGGAGTGCCGTTGTCGCTGTTCGTCGCACCCCGCCTGAAAGACCACTACCGCCTCGTGCGGGATCCGGCGACGCAGGAGTGGCTGCTCGAGCGACGCGAGGGCGGCGACGCGATCGTGCTGCACGGTTACGACCAGGCGGCGACGAAGCGACGTCGCGCCGAGTTCGCGACGCTGCCCGAGCACGAAGCACGGTTGCGCCTGCTCGCCGCCGACCGTGTGCTCGAGGAGACCGGACTGCGCACCCGGCTGTTCGCACCACCGCGATGGCGCGCGTCGCCGGGCGCAGTGACAGCACTTCCGCAGGTCGGTTTCCGGATGATGGCGGACAACGCGGGGATCCACGATCTGGTGGCGGGCACCGTGACGAAGACGCGGCTGTACGCGCTCGGTGACGGTGCGGGGTCGGACGTGTGGCGCTGCCGCGCGATGGTGATGGGCGCGTCGCGGACGGCGTGGCGCGGGGAGCTGCTGCGTCTGGCGATCGCCGCTCCCCGGCTCGCCGAGTCCGGACCCCGGCAGGCGATCCTCGACGCCGTCGACCTCGCGCTGCACCACGGTGCCGAACCGACCGTCCACGCCTGGCGGCCGCGTCCGTCGAACAGCCGCGTGGCGTGATCCCGCCTGGCCCGCCGGTGCTCCCGGTCGCCGCATCCGCTCGGTAATGTTGGCGGCCATGGATGCTGACGTGATCGTGGTGGGGGCGGGACTCGCGGGGCTCGTGGCGGTCGGTGAACTGATCGACGCCGGTCGCAAGGTTCTGCTGGTCGATCAGGAGAACTCGAACAACATTGGTGGGCAGGCCTTCTGGTCGTTCGGTGGGTTGTTCTTCGTCGACAGTCCCGAACAGCGACGACTCGGGATCAAGGATTCCTACGAACTCGCCTTGCAGGACTGGATGGGGACCGCCGGCTTCGACCGCGAGATCGAGGACCGCTGGCCGCGGCGCTGGGCCCAGGCCTACGTCGAGTTCGCCGCGGGGGAGAAGCACGCCTGGCTCGAGCAGCGCGGGCTGAAGATCTTCCCGATGGTCAACTGGGCCGAACGCGGCGGATACGACGCTGCAGGGCACGGCAACTCGGTCCCGCGATTCCACATCACCTGGGGTACCGGTCCGGGCCTCGTCGAAATCTTCGAGCGCAAGCTCTGCGAAGGCGTCGAACGCGGTCTCGTCACGCTGAAGCACCGCCACCGGGTCGACGAACTCGTCGTCACCGACGGCGCCGCCACCGGTGTGCGCGGAGCGATCCTCGAGCCCACCGACGCGGCGCGCGGCGTGGCGTCCTCCCGCACCGTCGTCGGGGACTTCGAGTTCTCCGCCGGAGCCGTGATCGTCACCTCCGGCGGGATCGGCGGCAACTACGACCTCGTGAAGAAGAACTGGCCGAAGCGGATGGGGGAGCCGCCGAAGCATATGCTCAGCGGTGTGCCCGCGCACGTCGACGGCCGGATGCTCGAGATCACCGAGAAGGCCGGCGGGAACATCGTCAACCGCGACCGCATGTGGCACTACACCGAGGGCATCACCAACTACGACCCGGTGTGGCCCGATCACGGCATCCGCATCCTGCCCGGCCCGTCGTCGCTGTGGCTCGACGCCACCGGCAAGCGGTTGCCGGTGCCGTTGTTCCCCGGCTTCGACACGCTCGGCACCCTCGAGTACATCGTGAGCACGGGTTACGACCACACCTGGTTCGTGCTCGACCAGAAGATCATCGAGAAGGAGTTCGGGCTCTCTGGCTCCGAGCAGAATCCCGACCTCACCGGGCGCAGCCTCCGCCTGCTGCTGCAGCGGGTCAGGTCGGGTGCCCCCGGACCGGTCGAGGCCTTCAAGGAGCGCGGTGTCGACTTCGTCGTCCGCGACACGCTCGCCGATCTCGTGGCGGGCATGAACGAACTCACCCCCGAGGCGCCGCTCGACTACGAGCAGGTGCGTTCGGTGGTCGAGGCCCGGGACCGCGAGATGGACAACAAGTACACCAAAGACCTGCAGGTCGCGGCGGTGCGCTCGGCGCGGGCCTACGTACCCGACCGCGTCGTCCGCATCGCGGCGCCGCACCGGATCCTCGACCCCAAGGCCGGACCGCTCATCGCGGTCAAGTTGCACCTGCTCACCCGCAAGACGCTCGGCGGGCTCGAGACCGACCTGTCGTCGCGCGTCCTGCGGTCGGACGGGTCGGTCTTCGACGGCCTCTTCGCCGCCGGTGAGGTCGCCGGCTTCGGTGGTGGCGGCGTCCACGGCTACCGGTCGCTCGAGGGCACCTTCCTCGGCGGATGCATCTTCTCGGGCCGGGCGGCGGGTCGCGCCGCCGCCCGCTGAACCTCCCGTTGGCGTCGACTGGGACAGCAGAGCGCAAAACGGTCGTAGGAGCGCGAAACATCCCGCGCCGACGACCGTTTCGCGCTCCGCAGCGTCAGACCTCGACGCCGTCTTCGTGCGGCAGCACGCGGAATTCGGTGCCCTCCGGCGCCATCTCGCTGTACCGGCCGTAGAAGATGCCGCGACCGTTGTCGTTGACGATGCCCTGGTGGATCGGCACGGCGACCCGCGGATTCACCGCGCGCAGGTAGTCGATCGCCTCCCAGATCTTGAGCCACGGCGCGGTCGACGGCAGGGCCAGCACGTCGACGCGCTCGTGCGGGATGTACAGCGAGTCGCCGGGGTGCAGCAGCCGCGACGGATTCTCGTCGTCGCCCACGAGGAAGGCCGTGTTGTCGATGACGGGCATGTCGGGGTGGATCACCGCGTGCCGTCCGCCGGTGCCGCGTACGGTCAGCGAACCCACCGAGAAGGAGTCGCCGGGACGCACCGCGGTCCAGTCGCCGTCGAGCAGGTTCGCCGACTGCGGGTCGGAGAACAACTGCGCTCCGGGGTTGGCCTCGAGGAGCGCGGGCAGCCGGGTGGTATCGGCGTGGTCGGGATGCTGGTGGGTCACGAGGATCGCGTCGAGTCCGGTGATGCCCTCGAACCCGTGGGAGAAATTTCCGGGGTCGAAAAGGAGCTTCGCGCCGAGGTGTTCGACGAGGATGCAGGAATGGCCGAAATGGGTCAGTTGCATGTCGTCGAGTATGCCGTCGGGAGGAGCCCGATGACCGACTCACGGACAGGAACTCCGCTTCGGAATCTTCCTCACGCCGTCCGCTGCCGATCCGGTGGGCGTCGTCGACCTCGCCGTGGTGTCGGAGAGCGCCTGGACCGCATCGCATCCCCGGCGAAGCGGTCGACGCACTGATCGAGGCGATCGGGGTGATCCGTGCTCTGTGGTCGGACGAGAAGGGCGCGGCCGGGATCGACGGCACGTACTACCGGCTGACCGGCGCGAAGCGGGGCCCGTTCCCCGCGCACGCTCTCGGCATCTGGCTCGGCGCCTACGGCAAGCGGATGCTCGACGTCACCGGCCGCTTCGCCGGCGGATGGCTGCCGAGTTCGTTCGCCGCCGGGCCCGAGAAGCTGGGGGAGATGAGCGCTCGCGTCGACGAGGGCGCGCACCGTGCCGGGCGTGATCCCGCCGCGATCCGCCGGCTCTACAACATCTCCGGCACCTTCGCGGAGACCGCGGACGGGTCGCGGTCCGACCTCGAACGTTTCGCCGGTGAGGTCGCGCCCCGCGTGCGCGAACTCGTTGCTGCCGAGCGGCGTTGAACGGGGGTGACGGGTCTCGCACGAGGAGGACCTCGGCCGATGCCCTTCCCGGTGGCCACGGCCGGTAAACTGCTGGATGTCCGGTGTCCGTCCCCGGGCGCCAGCACTACTACCGAGGAGCAGCACGTGGCGCGTGTCGTCGTCGAAGTCATGCCCAAAGCCGAGATTCTCGACCCCCAGGGTCAGGCCATCACCGGGGCGCTGTCGCGGCTGGGCTTCGCGGGCGTGACCGACGTCCGTCAGGGTAAGCGTTTCGAGCTCGAAGTCGACGGCAGCGTCGGCGACGAGGAGCTCGAGAAGATCGCCGAGTCGTTGCTCGCCAACACGGTGATCGAGGACTGGGCCATCCGGCGGATCGACGGTGACGCATGAGCGCACGCATCGGAGTCATCACCTTCCCGGGCACGCTCGACGACGTCGACGCCTCCCGCGCGGTGAAGCTCGCCGGTGGTGAGGCCGTGAGCCTGTGGCACGGGGACGCCGATCTCAAGGGGGTCGACGCGGTGATCGTGCCCGGCGGCTTCTCCTACGGCGACTACCTGCGCTGCGGTGCCATCGCACGGTTCGCACCGGTGATGGGCAAGGTCGTCGAGGCCGCGCAGAAGGGCATGCCCGTCCTCGGCATCTGCAACGGCTTCCAGGTGCTGTGCGAGGCGGGTCTGCTGCCCGGCGCGCTCACCCGCAACGCCGGTCTGCACTTCGTCTGCCGCGACGAGTGGCTGAAGGTCGAGTCGAACACCACCGCGTGGACCTCGCGCTACGAGGCCGGCGCCGAGATCCTCATCCCGCTCAAGTCGGGTGAGGGCCGCTACCAGGCATCGGAGAAGGTGCTCGACGAGCTCGAGGGTGAAGGTCGCGTGGTGTTCCGCTTCGCGGGCGACAACCCGAACGGTTCGCAGCGCGGCATCGCCGGCATCTCGTCGGCGAACGGCCGGGTCGTCGGTCTCATGCCGCACCCCGAGCACGCCACCGAGGCGCTCACCGGCCCCAGCGATGACGGACTCGGCATGTTCTACAGCGTGCTGGACGCGGTCGTCAACGCGTGACCGCCTGACCGGAATTTTCCGGCGAAGCCCCCATCGACCCTCCCGGGTCGTGGGGGCGTCGCTCGTTCCGGCGGGCTCGAGGAATCCTTCGAACCGAAGTTCCGGAACAGGAGAGACGGAACGAGGGACCCCGCCACCGTCCCGATCGGCTGCGGAATCCCTCGTCCCTACAACCCGGAGCTCGACCCCCCGATCAAGTCCCGGGCGCGATGTCGTCGTCATCCCCCATGCGCGACATCGCGGATCAGTCTGCCGGAGCCGAATCGTCCTGTCCTGAGTAGGACTACCCAAATCGGGCCTGTCCGTCGACGGGCGTTGCGTGTCGGTCCCCGGCGGTACCGTCGCGCCATGACAGCGACCATTGCGATGATCACCTTCGACACGACCGATCCGGCTCCGATCGCGAGATGGTGGGCCGGGCGTACGGGCGGCCGCATCGAGCAGGAGAACGACGGCTGGTTCTTCATCGTCGCCCTGCCACAGGGCATCAGGCTGGGCTTCCAGAAGGTGTCCGATCCGACACCCGGGAAGAACCGCGTGCACCTCGATCTCGCCGCCCCCGACCTCGACGCCGAGGTCGAGCGCTTCGTGCAGGCCGGCGCGAAGGAGGTCCACCGCGAGGACATGGGCGACGACTTCCGCTGGGTGACGCTCGCCGACCCCGAGGGCAACCTGTTCTGCGTCGCCGAGGGGCACTGACACTCGGTACGAGGAGAGCGGGCCGGCGCTTTCGGTCGGCGCTCCCGCTGTCCGTGATGCGAAGATGCAGTCATGTCTTCCACGCGTGCCGATGCTCGGGGTCTCTGTAATTTCGTCGACCTGTCGCCGTCGCCGTTCCACGTCTGCGCCACCGTCGCCGCGGCGCTGACCGAGGCGGGCTTCGTCGAACTGCACGAGCAGCAGGCCTGGCCCTCCGAACCGGGACGCTTCTTCCTGATACGCGGCGGGTCGCTGATCGCATGGAGCACCGAGGGTGTCGCCGACGATCCGGCCGCACCCTTCCGCATCGTCGGCGGGCACACCGACAGCCCCAACCTGCGCGTCAAGCAGCATCCCGACCTCACATCGGCGGGCTGGCGGATGGTGGGACTCGAACCGTACGGCGGTGCGTGGCTCAACTCGTGGCTCGACCGCGACCTCGGCATCTCCGGCCGCTTCACCGTGCGCGCGGCGGAGACGACCGAGGACGTCCTCGTCCGAGTCGACGCGCCGGTCCTGCGTGTCCCGCAGCTCGCCATCCACCTGTCCGAGGACCGCAAGGGCGTCCAGCTCGATCCGCAGCGCCACGTCAACGGCGTCTGGGGAGTCGGCACCGAACCGCGCTCGTTCATCGCGTGGGTCGCCGAGCAGCACGGAATCGACCCGGGCGCGGTGCTCGGCTGGGAACTGATGACCCACGACCTCGCACCGAGCGCGGTCGTCGGGCCGGGCCGCGACCTGGTCAGCGCACCGCGTCTCGACAACCAGGGCACCTGCTACGCCGGACTGCACGCCCTTCTCGCCGCCGCGGAACACGTCGCAGCGCACGGTGGCCCGATGCCGCTCCTCGCCCTGTTCGACCATGAGGAGGTCGGCAGCATGTCCGACCGCGGCGCCTTCTCGGAACTGCTCGACACCGTCCTCGAACGGATCGTCCTGCTCCGGGGTGGCGGCCGGGAGGAGTTCCTCCGCGCCCGCGCCGGCTCGATCGTCGCGTCCGGCGACATGGCGCACGCCACGCACCCCAACTACCCCGAGCGGCACGAACCCGCCCACCGCATCGCGGTCAACGGCGGACCGGTCCTGAAGGTGAACCAGAACCTGCGCTACGCGAGCGACGCGACCGGCGCCGGAGCCTTCGTGCTGGCCTGCGAGCAGGCGGGGGTCCCGCTGCAGCGGTACGTGCACCGCGCCGACCTGCCGTGCGGCTCGACGATCGGCCCGATCACCGCGTCGAGGACCGGCATCACGACCGTCGACGTCGGCGCCCCGCAGCTCGCCATGCACTCGGCGCGCGAGTTCATGGGCGCGGACGACGTGGCGAGCTATGCGCAGGCCCTGACCGCTTTCCTGACCCCGGCATCGTGACCGCGTTCGCCCGCCCCGAAGCACCCGCCGGTGACACACTGAAGACGGTCGTGTCCGGTCGGAGAGAACGGGGGAATGCAGTGGACGTCCCGTCCTACCCCGATCATCTGCTGTCCCTCGACGAGTGGGCGGCCCTGCCCGAATCCGACGGGCACCATGTGGAGGTGTGCGAGGGCGTGCTCCTCGCCGCGCCCGCGCCGGGGGCGGCGCACGATCATGCCGCGGTGACCCTGGCGTTGCTCCTCGACGAGAAGCTGCCCGACGAATGGTGCGCGCTCGGAGGCGTCGAGGTGCTGGTCGCGGAGAAGCCGCTGACGGTGCGGTGCCCCGACGTGATCGTCGTGGGACGCTCCCTCGTCGACGCCGATCCCGATCGGGCGCCGATCTCCGAGGTGAAGCTGGTCGTGGAGGTCACCGTCGACGGCACGGCCCGCACCGACCGCGTCACGAAGTTCTCCGAATACGCGGAGGCCGGCGTCCCGCAGTACTGGATCGTCGATCTCGGCGGACCGCCGGTGATCGCGACCTTCACGCTCGTCGACGGGTGGTACCGATTCGACGGGGAGCACTCGGGCACCGTCACCCTCGATGCGCTGGGCACCGAGGTGGCCGTCACACCGTCGGGGTTCGTGCCCGCACCGGTGAACCCCGTCGCGCCTGCACAACGATAGACTGATCCGCGGCAGTTCCCGCCCGGCCTGCCGTTTTCGATCCCAGAGTGAAGGGACCCGACGCCCAGTGTCACCGCACGTGGATACCGTCTCCCACGCCGCCGAAACCCCCGACGCCGCTCAGCCCTATCGGGAGCTGGGTCTGAAGGAAGACGAGTACACCCGGATCAAGGAGATCCTGGGCCGTCGCCCCACCGACGCCGAACTCGCCATGTACTCGGTGATGTGGTCCGAGCACTGCTCGTACAAGTCGTCGAAGGTGCACCTGCGCTATTTCGGCGAGACCACCACCGACGAGATGCGTGAGTCGATGCTCGCGGGCATCGGTGAGAACGCCGGCGTCGTCGACATCGGCGACGGCTGGGCCGTCACCTTCAAGGTCGAGTCGCACAACCACCCGTCCTACATCGAGCCGTACCAGGGCGCCGCGACCGGCGTGGGCGGCATCGTCCGCGACATCATGGCCATGGGCGCCCGCCCGATCGCCGTGATGGACCAGCTCCGCTTCGGCGCCGCCGATCACCCCGACACCCGTCGCGTCGTCGACGGTGTCGTGCGCGGTGTCGGCGGCTACGGCAACTCCCTGGGCCTGCCCAACGTCGGTGGCGAGACCGTCTTCGACGCCTCCTACCAGGGCAACCCGCTCGTGAACGCGCTGTGCGCGGGTGCGATGCGCGTGGAGGACCTGCACCTCGCCCACGCTTCCGGCACGGGCAACAAGGTCATCCTGTTCGGCGCCCGCACCGGCCTCGACGGCATCGGCGGCGTATCCGTCCTCGCCTCCGAGACCTTCGACGACAGCGCCGGCGGCCGCCCCAAGAAGCTCCCGAGCGTGCAGGTGGGCGACCCCTTCACCGAGAAGGTGCTCATCGAGTGCTGCCTCGACCTCTACCGCGAGAAGCTCGTCGTCGGCATCCAGGACCTCGGCGGTGCCGGTCTGTCCTGCGCGACCTCCGAGCTCGCCGCCGCCGGCGACGGTGGCATGCACATCAACCTCGAGCGTGTCCCGACGCGCGCGAAGGGCATGACCCCGGCCGAGGTGCTGTCCTCGGAGTCGCAGGAACGCATGTGCGCGGTCGTCACGCCCGACAACGTCGATGCCTTCATGGACGTCTGCAAGAAGTGGGACGTCCTGGCCACCGTCATCGGTGAGGTCACCGACGGCGACCGCCTCGTCATCGACTGGCACGGCGAGACCGTCGTCGACGTGCCGCCGCGCACGGTCGCGCACGAGGGCCCGGTCTACGAGCGCCCCGTCGAGCGCCCGGCCTCGCAGGACGAGCTGATCGCGAACACCACCGCCGGCCTGAAGCGTCCGGAGACCGCCGACGAGCTGCGCGAGACGCTGCTGAAGATGCTCGCGTCGCCGGCGCTGTGCAGCCGCAAGTGGATCACCGAGCAGTACGACCGCTACGTGCGCGGCAACACGGTGCTCGCCGAGAACGCCGACGCCGGTGTGGTCCGTATCGACGAGGAGACCGGCCGCGGCATCGCGCTCGCGACCGACGCTTCGGGCCGCTACACGCAGCTCGATCCGTACACGGGCGCCCAGCTCGCCCTCGCCGAGGCCTACCGCAACGTCGCCGTCACCGGTTCGACGCCGAAGGCCGTCTCGAACTGCCTGAACTTCGGTTCGCCCGAGGACCCCGGCGTGATGTGGCAGTTCCAGCAGGCCGTGCGCGGCCTCGCGGACGGCTGCGCGAAGCTCGGCATCCCCGTCACCGGTGGCAACGTCAGCTTCTACAACCAGACCGGCGCCACCGCGATCCTGCCGACCCCGGTCGTCGCGGTGCTCGGTGTAATCGACGATGTGCACCGTCGCATCCCCACCGGCGTCGGCCTCGAGCCGGGCGAGACGCTGATCCTGCTCGGCGAGACCCGCGACGAGTTCGACGGCTCCATCTGGGCGCAGGTCGAACACGACCACCTCGGTGGTGTCCCGCCGAAGGTCGATCTCGACCGTGAGCGGCTGCTGTCGGAGATCCTCACCGCCGGTTCGCGCGACGGCCTGATCTCCGCCGCACACGACCTGTCCGAGGGTGGTCTCGCGCAGGCCGTCGTCGAGGCCGCACTCGCGGGCGAGACCGGCTGCCGCGTGCTGCTCCCCGAGGGCGCCGATCCGTTCGTGACGTTGTTCTCCGAATCTGCCGGCCGCGTGCTCGTGGCCGTGCCGCGCACCGAGGAATCGCGCTTCACGGGCATGTGCACCGCACGCAACATGCCGTGGGTGCGCATCGGCGTCGTCGACGAGGGATCCGACTCCGTCGAGATCCAGGGCCTGTTCTCGATCCCCATGACCGAGCTGCGCGAGGTGTGGGAAGGGACCCTGCCTGCCCTGTTCGGGTAACCGTGCCGGCCACCCAGGTCGATCGACTGGCGGCGTTCGAGGCCCGGCAGGGCCGGATCATCGCCGCGGTCACCGACTTCGGTGAGCGCCACCCCCTCACCGCGCGGGTGTGGGGGTGGCTCGGCCTGGACTTCACGGGCGTCGCCTTCGCCGCGCTGTTCTTCTGCTGGTCGCTGACGCCGTCGCTGCTTCCGCGCGACTGGCTCTTCCAGGGCCTGATCGGCGGCATCAACGCCACGATCGGGTACGGCGTCGGATGCGTCGTCGGCTGGCCCGTGGCCCGCTTCCTGCTCCCCGCGTGGCGATGGTGGCCGCCGCCGCTGCCTGTGCTGCGTGCCATCAAGGTCGCGGTTCCGGTCGCGGCCGTTCTCGCGTCGCTCGTCGCGCTCGTGCTCTCCGCCGGCGAGCAACGCCAGCTCGCCGCCCTGATGGGTGTCGAGGGCACCACGACCTCGGGATATCTGCGCACCATCGTGCTGAGCGTCGCGGTCGCTGCCGCCCTCATCGCTCTGTGGCGCGGGTTGCGCGACATCGTCCGCTGGGTGTCGATGCTGCTCATGCGCCGCACCCGGATGCCGCTCGGTCTCGCCCGCACGCTCGGCGTTCTCGTCGTCGTGCTGGCGACCTTCATGCTCATCGACGGCGTGCTCGTCCGAGGCTCCTACGCGATCGTCAATCAGGCGTTCGGCCTGGAGGACGACACCACTCGTCCCGGGGCGATCCAACCGGTCGACCCCGCAAAGTCCGGCAGTCCCGAGTCCCTCGCGGCCTGGGAGACGCTCGGATTCGAGGGTCGCAACTTCGTCTCGCGAGGACTCGACGCCGAGGAACTGACCGCCGTCAACGGCAGTCCCGCACCGGAACCGATCCGCGTGTACGTCGGTCTCGACACCGCACCCACCCCGGAAGAACGCATCGACCTCGTCCTCGCGGAACTCGAGCGGACCGGTGCCTTCGACCGCTCGACGCTCGTCCTGATCCCCACCACCGGCACCGGCTGGGTCAATCCCACCGCGGCCCGCGCGATGGAGCTCGTGCACAACGGCGACCTGGCGATGGTGGCCTGGCAGTACTCCTACCTCCCGAGCTGGATCTCCTTCCTCGCCGACCGTGAGAAGGCTGCGGCCGCAGGCAAGATGCTGATCGAGCGGGTACACGAACGCTGGTCGCAGCTGCCCGAGGACGACCGCCCCGATCTGTTCCTCTACGGCGAGAGCCTCGGCACGCAGTCGGGGGAGGGTGCCTTCGACAGCCTTGCCGAGATCCGTGCCCAGATGGACGGGGTGTTGTGGGTGGGCCCGCCCAACTCCAACCGTCTGTGGCGGCAGCTCGTCGAGCGCCGCGATCCCGGCACGACCGAGGTGCAACCGGTGTACGCGGACGGTCTCGTCGTGCGCTTCGCAGACAGCCGGGAGGCGATCCACGAGCCCGACACACCGTGGCTGTCGCCGCGCGTGCTCTACATCCAGCACGCCTCGGATCCCGTCGTCTGGTGGTCGCCGGACCTGTTGTTCTCCCGCCCCGACTGGCTGTCGGAGCCGCCCGGACGCGACCGGCTGCCGCAGATGCGGTGGTTCCCCTTCGTCACCTTCTGGCAGGTCTCCGCAGACCTCACCAACGCTGCCGGCGTCCCCGACGGACACGGCCACAACTACGGGTCGGCGGTGCTCGAGGGATGGATCGAGATCACCCAGCCCGAGGGCTGGACCGAGAACGACACCGAGCGGGTGCGCATCGCCCTCGAGGCGTTCGCGGAGGACGACGGGCCCGAGAAATGACATCGCGAGTCGCTGCAGTGACCGGCACCGCCGTGAGCTGCACCGCTGCGGGATGTGCCGCCGCGCTGGTCGCGTGGAACAACCTCGTCCTCCCGGCGATGGATCTCGGTCCGCGCGGCCGGGCCGCAGCGAACGCCGGATTCGGTGTCGCGCTCGCCGCGGCGACCCGCGCGGCCGGGGTCTCCGCAACCGAGCTCGGCTGGCGCGGGGCAGGGAAGGGCCTGCGGTGGGGGACCGCGTCGGTGGTCCTGCCCGTCGCGGCCTACACGGTGATGCTCGCCGTCTCACCCGTACGACGGCGGATGGCCGCCGGAGCGCGACGCGCCGACCACACCGAGTGGGTCTTCGTGCACATCCCCTTCGGGACGGTCCTGGCCGAGGAGCTGCTGTTCCGATCGGTTCTGTACGCCCTGACCCGCCGCGAGTCACGGAGGTGGCACCGGGTGCTGACCTCGGTAGCCTTCGGGCTCTGGCACGTCGCCCCCGCCCGGCACGCCGGGGACTCGGTGCCCGGAACCGTCGCGCTCACCGCCCTGAGCGGGGTGGTGTTCGACGAACTGCGACGACGGACCGGCAGCGTCGTCGCGCCGATGCTCCTGCACCTGGCGATCAACGCCGGCGGGGCCGTCGCCGTGGGCATCGCGACGAGGCTGCGTACTTCCGAGCGCGACGCGCGTCGCTAGGGTGTGCTGCCATGGCACCCCGGAGACCCGTCGACCCCGCCGAACTGCGCGCAGCTCTCGAACGGGTGGGTCCGTGGATGAGGGGGGAGAGCGACGAGAAACCGCCGCGCTCCGATCTCGCCGCCGCTGTGCGGCTCAGTGCCCGCAGCCTCGAGCAGATAGCCCCTGGGTCGAGTGTGGAGGTTAGGGTGCCGCCTTTCGTGGCCGTCCAGTGCATCGAAGGCCCGCGTCACACGCGGGGGACACCACCGAACGTCGTCGAGACCGATCCGCGGACGTGGCTGCGTCTGGTGGTCGGCAGCATCGATTTCGCCGGGGCCGTGGACTCGGGTGCGGTGGAGGCGTCGGGTGGGCGCGCAGCGGAGATCGGACGGCTGCTCCCGATCGCCCGACTCTGACGTTTGCCGGGGTTCACGCCGGGCGTCCGGGAAGAAGCACCCCGCGCTGCCCGTAGAATGGGGGGAGCCCCGCTTGTCCAGCCTCAGGGAGCACGTCCGTGACCAGTGCCGATCTGTCGGTCCACACACGTAATCTTCTCGCCTCCACCGAACCCGAGAACGAACCCCGCGAAGAGTGCGGAGTGTTCGGAGTGTGGGCTCCCGGCGAGGACGTGTCGAAGCTCACTTACTACGGTCTCTATGCGCTGCAGCACCGAGGGCAGGAAGCTGCGGGCATCGCCGTGGCCGACGGTTCGCAGGTGCTCGTGTTCAAGGATCTCGGTCTCGTCAGCCAGGTCTTCGACGAGCAGACGCTCGCCGCGATGACCGGCCACATCGCCATCGGCCACTGCCGTTATTCCACAACCGGGTCGACGACCTGGGAGAACGCGCAGCCGATCTTCCGCACCACCGCCGCCGGCTCGGGCGTCGCGCTCGGCCACAACGGCAACCTCGTCAACACCGCCGAACTCGCCGAACGCGGACGTCGTCTCGGCGTGCTCGATCCCACACGGCCCGGTGCGGCGAACTCCGACTCCGACACCGTCGGTGCGTTGCTCGCTCACGGCGCGAAGGACAGCACGATCGAAGAGGCCGCGATGAAGCTGCTCCCGCAGCTGCGCGGCGCGTTCTGCCTGACCTTCATGGACGAGCACACCCTCTACGCGGCCCGCGACCCCTGGGGTATCCGCCCGCTGTGCCTCGGACGCCTCGACCGCGGCTGGGTCGTCGCCAGCGAGACCGCCGCCCTCGACATCGTCGGTGCCTCCTTCGTTCGCGACATCGAGCCCGGCGAACTGCTCGCGATCGACGCGGACGGTGTGCGCTCGTCGCGCTTCGCGAACCCCGAACCCAAGGGCTGCGTCTTCGAGTACGTCTACCTCGCGCGCCCCGACTCGACCATCGCCGGTCGCTCCGTCCACGCGACCCGCGTGGAGATCGGCCGCCGGCTCGCGAAGGAACACCCGATCGACGGCGATCTGGTCATCCCGGTACCCGAGTCGGGCACCCCGGCCGCCGTCGGTTACGCGCAGGGCTCGGGGATCCCGTACGGCCAGGGCCTGATGAAGAACGCCTACGTCGGCCGCACCTTCATCCAGCCCAGCCAGACCATCCGCCAGCTCGGTATCCGGCTCAAGCTCAACCCGCTGCGCGAGGTGATCCGCGGTAAGCGCCTCGTCGTCGTCGACGACTCGATCGTGCGTGGCAACACCCAGCGCGCCCTGATCCGCATGCTGCGCGAGGCCGGTGCTCTCGAGATCCACGTGCGCATCGCCTCGCCGCCGGTCAAGTGGCCCTGCTTCTACGGCATCGACTTCGCGTCGCCGGCCGAGCTGATCGCCAACGGTGCAGGTACCCGCGACACCGTCGAGGAGGGGCACGACTACGACGAGATGGTCGAGATGGTGCGCAGGTCGATCGGTGCCGACTCGCTCGGCTACATCTCGATCGACGGCATGATCGGCGCCACCGAGCAGCCCGCATCCCGTTTGTGCGCTGCATGTTTCGACGGCCACTACCCGATCGCCCTCCCCAGCGAACATCAGGCGGGCAAGGACGTCCTCGCCGGCGTCGTCGACACCGATTCGGCCACCCCGACCGTGTTGGACAACGACAACGCGGACGTTCTCAGTCGGCCGTAGAAGCTGGTCGGGTACCGTAAGTGCCGCGGTCGGCACGGTTCGGCGTGCGTTTCGCATGCCCGGACGCAGGTGTGCCTGCCCGCATGTAGCCAGATATTTCACGACAAGACACAACTCGAGGCTGGAGCCGACAACTCATGACCGAGGACGCAACCCCCGGAGCTTCCTACGCCGCGGCGGGCGTGGACATCGAGGCCGGTGACCGAGCCGTCGAACTGTTCGCCCCGCACGCGAAGAGGGCCACCCGCCCGGAGGTCATGGGCGGCCTGGGTGGTTTCGCCGGTCTGTTCGCGCTCAAGGACGGATACAAGGAGCCGCTGCTCGCGGCGTCCACCGACGGTGTCGGCACCAAGCTCGCGGTGGCGCAGGCACTCGACAAGCACGACACGGTCGGTCTCGACCTCGTCGCCATGGTCGTCGACGACCTTGTGGTCTGCGGCGCCGAGCCGCTCTTCCTGCAGGACTACATCGCCGTCGGCCGCGTCGTGCCCGAGCGGGTCGCGGAGATCGTCGCCGGCATCGCCGAGGGCTGCGTCCAGGCCGGCTGCGCGCTGCTCGGTGGCGAGACCGCCGAGCACCCGGGCGTCATGGCGGCCGACGACTACGACCTGTCCGCGACCGGCGTGGGTGTCGTCGAGGCCCAGAAGCTGCTCGGACCCGACCGCGTGCGCCCCGGCGACGTCGTCATCGCGATGGGCGCCTCGGGTCTGCACTCGAACGGCTACTCGCTCGCCCGCAAGGTGCTGCTCGACATCGGCAAGATGAGCCTGACGGCGCACGTCGACGAGTTCGGTCGCACCCTCGGCGAGGAGCTGCTCGAGCCCACCCGTATCTACGCCAAGGACTGCCTCGCGCTCGCCGCCGAGACCGAGGTGCGTACCTTCTGCCACGTCACCGGTGGTGGTCTCGCCGCGAACCTCGCGCGCGTGATGCCCAAGGGGCTCGTCGCAGAGCTCGACCGCACCACCTGGAGCCCGGCTCCGGTCTTCGGCCTCATCGCGCAGCGCGGACGGGTCGAGCGGGTCGAGATGGAGAAGACCTTCAACATGGGCGTCGGCATGGTGGCCATCGTGGCCCCCGAGGACGTCGACCGGGCTCTGGCGGTGCTCACCGCCCGGCACATCGACTGCTGGACGCTCGGCACGGTCCGCAAGGCGCAGGACGGCGCCGACGAGCGCGCGGTGCTGCTCGGAGACCACCCGCGCTTCTGACGGGCGCGCGTCGCCCGACGCGAACACGACGAAAGGCCGGTTCCCCCAGGATGAATGGGGGAACCGGCCTTTCGGCTACTGCCGTGTTGTGAACTCGGAAGTCACAGGCTCGAAGGCTGCGGACGGTGACGAGCGCCGTCCGGCCTCGCGTCGAACGCCGACCACACCACCGACGGAGGGGGAGCCGAAAGTCGGCCTCCCCCTCCGTCAGAGAGTGATATCAGGTCAGCGACGCCAGTCGTCGTCGTAGTCGTCGTCCCAACCGGAACGTTGCTCGGCGAAGACTTCGTCCCGCTGCGAGTTGGTTGCTCCGCCAGACAGCTCTCGCTGGAGGCTCTCGAAGTCGGTGGACGGCGAGCTGTACTTGAGTTGCCGTGCAACCTTGGTCTGCTTTGCCTTAGCCCGGCCGCGGCCCATGGCCAACCCCCTCGCGCTTTGACGGGGCGGCCTGGGGAAAAGTGGCGGCCCCGGTGTGTTGAGTATTTTCCTGACGCCCACTTTAGCGTGGAAACTTCGGTTGCGCCTCCACACACCCGGCTGGGCCGGTGTCCGTTACGCCTCATAACGACCCGACCTGCATGAATGCTGTTGAAATGTGATAGAGATGCCCTTCAGAACACCCCCGGGACGGCCCGGACGGTGCCGACGCGCACGCCACCACCGAAGACCGGTGCCGACGAGAGCACCGCCAGCCGTTCGGAATCGAAGGTCGCGGCGTTCGTGGCGGCACCCGCTCCGAGGCGGTGGAGCAGGGCCGCGGTGAGCGGGAGGCGTGCCCGCTCGTGCCCGTCGTCGATCTTGAAGGCGAAGGATGTGCCGTCCGGCAGCGCGCCGGCGTGGATCCCGTCGGCGCCCGCCTTGCACAGCAGACCGCCCACCGCGCGCATGAGCTTCAGATCGTCCTTGCCGGTGCCGGAGATCAGGAACGGATGCTCGCGCACCGCGTCGGCGACGGCGCGCTCGGGCGTGCCGACCTCCGCCGTCGCGAGCCGCGAGTAGGCGCGGGCGAGATTGAACAGGGGGACGGGCACGATCGGCAGACCACAGCCGTCGATTCCGAGATCGGTGTCCTCGATGTCGCCGGTCAGTTCGAGGATCGTCTCGGTCACCAGCTGCTGCAGCGGGTGGCCGGCGTCGGTGTAGCCGTCGGTGTCCCAGCCGTTCGCCGCGCACGCCGCGAGCATCGCCGCGTGCTTGCCCGAGCAGTTCATGTAGATCGACCGCGGCGTGCGTCCGGCGGCGAGCACCTCGGCGCGGGTGAGTTCGTTGCCGGGCAGATCCGTCGGGCAGCGCAGGTCCTTCTCGGTGAAACCGGCACCGGACAGGATCCGCTCGACGGCCTCCACGTGGTCGGCCTCACCTTCGTGCGACGCCGTGGCGATCGCGAGTTCGGCGGAGTCGCGGGGGACGAAGCCGGCGCGCAGCAGCGCGACCGCCTGCATCGGCTTGTTCGACGACCGCGGATAGATCGGCGTGTGCACCTCGCCCAGCGAGACGAGGACCTCGCCGTCCGGGTCCAGAACGATCAGCGAGCCGCGGTGGATGCACTCCCGGAAGCCCGAGCGCACCACCTCGACCAGTTCGACGCTCAACGACTCTCTCCCTTCCGTGCCCGCCCCTCCTGTGGTCGTCCGGCGAGGCGGCGAGCCTTGTCGGCGACGCTGGGAGCGATGTCGGCCTGCTGCTCGAGCATCGCGGCGACCCGCTCGTGGCCCTGCCCGGTGAACAGATCGCGCACCGTGGCCGCGTGGGAGGGGACGTGCTCGACGACGATGCGGTCGCCCGCGGCCACCGGTCCCTCGGAGATCACCTTCAGGTACGCGCCGCAATCGCCGCGAGCGACGAACCGGGTGGCCCAGTCGACTTCCTCCGAACGGATCGCGAAGGTGCGGCAAGGGGTACGGGGGCCGGTCACCTCGAGGAGCAGACCGCCGTCGCCGACGCGCCACCGCTCGCCGATGACGGCGTCGGTGGGGGAGAACCCGGCGACGTGCAGATTCTCGCCGAACCAGCCGATGGGCAGTTCCCGGTCGAGTTCGGTGCCCCAGCGGCGCGACTCGTCCTGCGAGAAGGCGTAGACGGCCTTGTGGACGCCGCCGTGGTTGGCGGTGTCGCACTGGCGGTCGCCGGTCAAGCCGAGCTCGCCGACGTGCACCGGCCCGTCGACGGGACGCTTGTCGATCGCGGTGACGGGATTACGCCGCAGTCCGGTCTCGTGCAGCGTGTGCACGACGCAGACCGCTGCGACGGTCCCCGAGGTCGCCGGCCGCGTGCCGGCCGTCTCGGCGGTCACCGGCCGCGCAATCGGTCGACCGCCGCCCTTCCTGCCTGGATGCCGTCGTCGGGAGGGATGGAGTCGGGGTCGATGGACGCCGCGCACGGTCCTGCGACGAGGGCCGTGTCGGGCGTGATGGTGCGCTTGACGAGCGCGAGCGCGATCGGCCCGAGTTCGTGATGGTCGACGATCGTGCCGATGCGTCCGACCGCGCGACCTCCGGCGGTGATGTCGTCGCCCGTCTCGGGTCGTCCGTCGGCCGAGCCGTCGAGATGGAGAAGGACGAGATGTCGCGGGGGCTTGCCGAGGTTGTGGACCCGCGCGACGGTCTCCTGACCGCGGTAGCAGCCCTTGTCGAGGTGGACGGCGCCGTACTGCTCGGGTCCGCCGACCCAGCGGGCCTCGTGGGGGATGGTGCGCTCGTCGGTGTCGACACCGATCCGGGGACGGACCGCTTCGACGCGCAGGGCCTCGAACGCCCAGCTGCCGGCCGGACGCGCGCCGGCGTCCCGCAGGGCGGTGAAGATCGCGGTGAGCGACTCGCGTGGCACCAGGAGGTCGAAGGAGTGCTCGGTGGGCCACGGCATGCGGCGGACGAAGCCACCGGCGGGCAGGGCGACGGCGGCATAGGGTTCGGCCGGCAGCGCGTCGATCCCGAGCACGGCGAGCACGGCGGGGCTGCCGGCGTCCGGCCCGAGGAGGCTCAGGACCGCGAGTTCGTTGCCGTCGCGGGGTTCTGCCTTCGCCCAGAACACCATCTTCTTCAGGAAGGCCAGCAGGTCGGGTCCGCGGTCGGCTTCGGTGTCGATCCACGTCACGCCGTCGAGGTCGGTCTGCACGAAGTGGTGTTCGACGCGGCCGTTCGCGTCGAGGCTCAGGTTCTCGGCGGAGGTGCCGTTCGGGAGCGACGCGATGTGCTGGCTGGAAATGGTGTGCAGCCAGCTCAGGCGTTCGTCGCCCGGAACAGCGAGGACGAAGCGGGTGGAACGGTCGACCACGGCGGCGGACGTGGCGGCGGCACGTTGCTCGCCGAGCGGGTCGCCGTAATGCCAGGGAAGTCCGGCATCGGGCCCGCCGGAAGGCGAGGCGACTGCGCCGGGAAGTGCGAGAAGGGCGCTTTCGGACACGATCGGAGACTCGGTCACGACACCAGTCTATGGGGAACCGGCCGACAGGTCTGCCAGTGGCTAGGCTGAGCGCCATGGCTGAGCGGGTGCTGGTGACGCTGGACGGCGAGGTGAGGGATGCGGACGCACCCCTTCTGCACGCCGACGATTTCGGTGTTCTTCGTGGCGACGGGGTGTTCGAGACGTTGCTCGTGCGAGGCGGCCGGGCGCGTGCGCTCGAACTGCATCTCGCCCGGCTCGCGGCGTCCGCGGCCGCCGCACAGTTGCCCGAACCCGATCGCGACGACTGGCGGCTCGCCGTCGACGTGGCACTCGAACAGTGGGGCGCCGAGCAGGAGGGCGTGCTGCGCCTGGTCTACACGCGTGGTCGTGAGGGCGCCGACACGCCGACGGCCTTCCTGCTCGTGACGCCGGTGGCCGAGCGTGTCGGCATCGCACGGCGCGACGGCGTGTCCGTGGTGACCCTCGAACGGGGTTTTTCGACCGATCTGGCGCAGAAGGCGCCGTGGCAGCTCCTCGGTGCCAAGACGCTGTCGTACGCGACGAACATGGCGGCACTGCGTCACGCCGAGTCGGTCGGCGCCGACGACGTGATCTTCGTCAGTGCCGAGGGCTACGTGCTCGAGGGTCCGCGGTCGACGGTGCTCGTCGCGCGTGGCCGGACATTGCTCACTCCGCCGCCGGAGCAGGGGATCCTCCCCGGCACCACGCAGCAGGCACTGTTCGACCTGGCGGGGGAGCGGGACTTCACGGTCCGGTACGAGCCGCTGCGCCCGGCGGATCTCGTCGTCGCCGACGGTCTCTGGCTGATCTCCAGCGTGGCGCTCGCGGTGCGGGTGCACACCCTCAACGGGCACGCGCTGGTCTCGCGGGTCCAGGAGGGCGAGATCGAAGGCCTCGTCGACGAGGCGGTCGACGCCGCTTCGTGAGCGAATCGGTCGATGCAGCTTCCTGAGTGGCGGCGGGTGTGCCCCCGCGGGTGATCCGTATCCGATGTGACGTGAGTCCGATGTGTCGGGCGACACGAACCTGTCCCACTTCGCGCAATCGCTACTACATTCGGTAGTAGCAAGGCCGGAGCAGTACTACCGGCGTGTCTTCGCGAACGAGAACCGCAGCGTCGGCCCCGCTCTGGATCTCCGTATCGACCGGGCCTCACTCGGAGTGGCAATGGACGTCTTGGATCTGTCCCGGTGGCAGTTCGGGATCACGACGGTGTATCACTTCATCCTCGTGCCGTTGACGATCGGCCTCGCGCCGCTCGTCGCGATCATGCAGACGATGTGGGTGGTCACCGGCAAGGATCACTGGTACCGCCTCACGAAGTTCTTCGGGAAGATGTTCCTGATCAACTTCGCGCTCGGTGTCGCGACCGGCATCGTGCAGGAATTCCAATTCGGCATGAACTGGAGCGAGTACTCCCGCTTCGTCGGCGACGTCTTCGGCGCACCCCTCGCCCTCGAAGGTCTCGTCGCCTTCTTCATGGAGTCGACCTTCCTCGGCCTGTGGATCTTCGGCTGGACGCGCCTGCCGAAACTCGTGCACCTCGCGACCATCTGGCTCGTCGCGATCGGCGTGAACGCCTCTGCCTTCTTCATCATCGCGGCGAACTCGTTCATGCAGCATCCCGTCGGGGCCACCTACAACCCCGAGACCGGCCGCGCCGAGCTGACGAGCATCTGGGAACTGCTCACCAACAACACCGCGCTCGCAGCCTTCCCCCACGCGGTCGCCGGCGGATTCCTCACCGCCGCAACCTTCGTCGCCGGCATCGGTGGCTGGTGGATGGTCCGCAACATGCGACGCGCCGCCGAGATCCGCACCTCGGAACCCGAGGAGGCCCAGCGCCTCGAGAACGACGCCCGCAGACTGTTCCGCCCCGCGACCCGCCTCGGCCTGATGGTCATGATCATCTCGGGCATCGGGTTGTTCGTCACCGGTGACGTCCAGGCCAAGCTCATGTTCGAGCAGCAACCGATGAAGATGGCCTCGGCCGAGTCGCTGTGCCACACCGAGACCGACCCCAACTTCTCGATCCTCACGATCGGCACGCACAACGACTGCGACGGCGTGATCCACGTCCTCGACGTGCCCTACGTGCTGTCCTTCCTCGCGCAGGGCGAGTTCAGCGGCGTGACCCTCCAGGGCGTCGAGGACCTGCAGGCGCAGTACGAACAGCAATTCGGCCCCGGCAACTACAAGCCCAACCTGTTCGTCACCTACTGGTCGTTCCGCGCGATGATCGGCCTCGCCGCCGGTTCCGCGGCCCTGGCCCTGGCCGGGCTGTGGGTCACCCGCGGCGGCCGGGTGCCCGACCAGAGGTGGTTCTCGACGCTGTCGCTCGTCGCGATCCCCACGCCCTTCCTCGCCAACAGTGCGGGCTGGATCTTCACCGAGATGGGCCGGCAGCCCTGGGTGGTGCATCCGAATCCCACGGGCGTGGACATGATCCGGCTCACCGTCGACCAGGGTGTCTCCGATCATGCGGCAGGAACGGTGCTCACCTCGCTGATCGCCTTCACCCTCGTCTACGCAGCGCTCGGCGTGGTGTGGTTCTGGCTCATCCGCAAGTACGCGATGGAAGGCCCGCAGGAGCACGACGCGCAACCGCCGGGCTCCGACGACGACACCGACGACACGCAGCCGAAACAGCTGTCCTTCGCGTACTAGGAGTGGGCGGACATGGGACTTCAGGAAATCTGGTTCATTCTCATCGCAGTATTGTTCACCGGCTACTTCGTCCTCGAGGGGTTCGACTTCGGTGTGGGCATGCACTTCCCGGTGCTCGGCCGCGGTAGGACCGTCGAGGCGGACACCCGGCGCCGGGTGCTGCTCAACACGATCGGTCCGGTCTGGGACGGCAACGAGGTCTGGCTCATCACCGCGGGTGGTGCGCTGTTCGCGGCGTTCCCCGAGTGGTACGCGACCCTCTTCTCGGGCTTCTATCTCCCGCTGCTGCTGATCCTGCTCGCCCTGATCGTGAGGGTGTGCGCCATCGAGTGGCGCGGCAAGGTCGACGATCCGACCTGGCGTCGCCGCTGCGACTGGGGGATCATCTTCGGCTCGTGGGTGCCCGCCGTGCTGTGGGGTGTGGCGTTCGCGAACATCGTGCGCGGCGTGGCGATCGACGCCGACAAGCAGTACGTCGGCGGATTCTTCGACCTGCTGAACCCGTACGCCCTGCTCGGCGGTGCGACGACGGCGCTGGTCTTCGCGCTGCACGGCGCGGTGTTCATCGCGCTCAAGACCGAGGGACAGGTCCGGACGGATGCCGTGGCGATGTCGCGGAAGCTGGCCGTGCCCGCCGTCCTCGTGGCCGGTGCGTTCGTGGTGTGGACCCAACTCGCCTACGGCAAGGGCTGGACGATCGCGCTCGTCGCCGTGGCGGCGATCTCCCTGCTCGCGGTGGTCGCGCTGACCATCGTCGCGCGTGAGGGCTGGGCGTTCGTGTTCACCACCGTCGCGATCGCCGCGACCTCGGTGTTGCTGTTCGCGTCGCTGTTCCCGAACGTCATGCCGTCGACCCTCGACCCGTCCTGGTCGCTGACGATCGAGAACGCGTCGTCGAGCCCGTACACACTGAAGGTCATGACGTGGGCCGCAGCGTTCATGACCCCGGTCGTCCTCGCCTACCAGGGCTGGACGTACTGGGTGTTCCGTCAGCGTCTGTCGACCGACCACATCCCGCACTCGATCGGTCTGAAGATCGGCTCGAAGTGAGCATGANGACCGTGGTCACCTCGGTGGTCGATGTCGTGATGGTCGTCGTCACCGCACTCATGATCGGACGGGTCCTCGCGGGCGTCATCACCACCGACGCCCGGTCCGTCGGCGACTGGACGACCGAACTGGCGATCCTCGCGGTGGCGATCGTCGTGCGGGTCGCGGTGACGTGGCTGCAGTCGCGGTACGCGCACCGGTCCGCGACCCGCGTGGTCGCCGAACTCGAACACGAGGTCCTCGATTCCGCGGCGAATCTGCCCCCGCGCGAACTCGACCCGCGACGCGACGAGATCGCGGTGGTTCTCACCCGCGGACTCGACGGGCTGAAGGAATATCTCACCGGCTATCTGCCGGCGCTGCTGCTGGCCGTGATCCTCACCCCGGTGACGATCGTCGTGATCGCCCTGCACGACCTCACCTCGGCGGTCATCGTCGTGATCACGCTGCCGCTCATCCCGATCTTCATGATCCTCATCGGCCTGCTCACCAAAGGCAAGGCCGACCGCACCCTGCGCGCGATGACGACACTGTCGTCACAACTGCTCGACCTCCTCGCGGGTCTTCCCACACTGCGCGCCCTCGGTCGTGAGAAGGGGCCCGCCGATCGCGTGCGCGAACTCGGCGACGAGCATCGCGCGACTACGATGTCGGCCCTGCGCGTGGCCTTCCTGTCCGGCACGGTCCTCGAATTCCTCGCGACGCTGTCCGTCGCCCTCGTCGCCGTGAGCATCGGTATGCGCCTCGTCTACGGATCCATGCCCCTCGAAGCCGGCATCATCGCGTTGATCCTCGCGCCGGAGGCCTACCTCCCGCTGCGCACCGTCGGCAGCAAGTTCCACGCCGCCGAGGACGGGATGGCGGCGGCCGACAAGGCATTCGCCGTGCTCGACTCGGTGCCGGACGCCGCCTCCTCTCGCCGCGCCTCCTCTCGCCGCGCCTCCTCGCGTCGCACCTCCACGGACACGATCGGCACCGACCGGGTCGCGAACTGCGAGATCGTCTTCGACGGCGTCTCCGTGCCCGGCCGCGACGGTTGCGCCCCGCACCGGCTCGACGCGATCTGCCGTCCCGGCCGGATCACCGCGTTCACCGGCGCCAACGGGGCCGGCAAGTCCACCGCCCTCCTGGCGCTGCTCGGGCTCGCCGAGCCGAGCGAGGGGACCGTCACCGTCGACGGACGTCCCGTCGCGGGCGACGAGAACTGGTGGTCGCAGATGGCGTGGCTTCCGCAGCGGCCGGTGCTGCTGCCCGGCACGCTCGCCGACAATCTGCGACTCACCGGTGTCGACCCGGAGGCCACCGAACTCGACGACGTCTGCGCCGCCACCGGCTTCGACAGCGTGCTCGCCGAACTCCCGGACGGCTGGCGGACCGTCGTGGGGGCCGGCGGCACGGGCCTGTCGCTCGGCCAACGTCAGCGACTGGCGCTCACCCGCACCCTCGCCTCCCCGCGCCCGGTCCTGCTGCTCGACGAACCCACGGCCCACCTCGACGAGGACACCGAGGCCACCGTCCTGTCCACGCTGCGCGGGCTCGCCGCGGCCGGCCGCACCGTGGTGGTCGTGGCGCATCGCCCCACCCTGCTCGCCATCGCGGACGAGGTCGTCACCGTCCACGCAGCACCGACGGAGGTGTCCCGGTGAAGGATCTGCGCCGGGCGATGGCCCTGCTCGAGCTCGAGCCGCGCCGAGTGCTGCTCGCCGTCCTCGCCGGTGTCGCGACCCTCGGCAGTGCCCTGCTGCTCGCCGGTCTCTCGGCGTGGCTGATCGTGCGGGCATGGGAGATGCCGCCCGTCCTGGACCTGACCGTCGCGGTCGTCGCGGTGCGGGCGCTGGGAATCTCCCGCGGGTTGTTCCGCTACTTCGAACGACTCGCAACGCACGAGACCGCGCTGCGCGGCACCACCTCGGCCCGCGCGAATCTCTACCGGCGACTCGCGGACGGCGACCCGGCCGCCGCCCTGGGCGTGGGACGCGGCGACCTGCTCGCGCGCACCGGTGCCGACGTCGACGCTCTCGGCGACGTCGTGGTGCGCGCACTCGTGCCCATCGCGGTCGCCGCGGTGCTCTCCCTCGCGGCGGTCGTCACCGTCACCGTCATCGCTCCCGCCGCCGGCGTGGTGCTCGCAGTGGCGCTGCTCGTCGCCGGCGTGCTCGCGCCGTGGCTGTCGGCTCGCGCCGCCGCCCGCGCGGACGCGGATGCGAACGCCACGCGGACCCGCTTCACCGAGGACGCGGTCACGGTGCTGGACCACGCGGCGGAACTGCGGGTCGCGGGACGGCTCGACCCGCTCGCGCGACGGGCCCGCGCCGCGAACATCGCCTCCGTCCGGGCCACCGACCGCTCGGCGGTCCCCGCGGCGTTCGCCGACGCGGCCGCGCCCCTCGCGGTCGGCGTGAGTGTGCTCGGTGCCCTCCTCGTCGGTATCGCCGTCTTCGGCTCCGGTCCGGCGGCCATGAGCCCGACGACACTCGGCATCCTCGTCCTGCTGCCGCTGTCGGCGTTCGAGGCCACCGCCGTCCTCCCGGCAGCCGCGCAGACCCTCAACCGCGCACGCCTGGCGGCCGGTCGCATCACGGAGATGCTCGACCGTGCCGACAGGACGGTTCCGCGCGGCACCGAGCCGGCCGACGGACCCGGCCGGCTCCGTACGGTGGGCGTGCAAGGCGGATGGCCCGGCGGACCGTCCACCGAACCGGTCGACCTCGACCTGCGGCCGGGTGCTCGCGTCGCGATCGTGGGCGGCAGCGGCAGCGGCAAGACCACCGTGCTCATGACGCTCGCGGGTCTGCTCGCCCCACGCGGGGGTGAGGTGACACTCGACGGTGTCGACCTCGCGGACGTCGACCCCGCGGCCCTGCGCCGGAAGATCGGTTTCTTCGCGGAGGACGCCCACCTGTTCGACACGTCGATCCTCGAGAACCTGCGTGTCGCGCGGGGCGACGTGGACGAGGACGAGGCACTGGCCGCCCTTTGGGCCGTGGGGCTGGGGGAGTGGGTGGACGGACTGTCACAAGGCGTCCACACCGTCCTGGGAGCCGGGGCCCGCACCGTCTCCGGTGGGCAGCGCCGACGCCTCCTGCTGGCCCGGGCACTGCTGTCGCCCGCACAGGTCCTGCTGCTCGACGAACCCACGGAGCATCTCGACGACGAGAGCGCCGACCTGCTGCAGCGACTCCTCCTGGACCGCGACGCACACCTGGTCGGCCCCGAGCGCACCGTCGTGGTGGTCACCCACCGCCTGCCCGCGGATACCACCGCCGATCTGGTCGTTCGCGTCGAGAAAAATGCGTTGCCCGCCTCGTGAACGAAGCGTAGTTTCGCTGGTACACGAGGAAGGAGGTGGTCTGGAAGTGATTGATATTCGGACGCGTGAGGTGGCTACCCGCTAGCTGCTCGAGACGACGGAATTCACCGACCGCGCGCGGCTGGCGAATCCCAGGTAGTCACCCGGCCCCCGAGCTCCCGATCCGTCCGATCGGGACCGCCGACCCACGGAGCGATCCGTCCGGCGGTGCGGCTCGGGGGCTGTTCGCATTTCGGGCAAGATCGGCGTTTCGGGTGTTCAAGTTCGTCCGTTTTGGGTACACCGGTTTGGTGCCGATACTTCAAAAAGCTCACGATTCGTTAAGATTGCGCACGTCACCGGGGGTTTTCTTCTCTTCTGCGATCATCGCGCTGCTCTTCGTCGTACTCACGATCCTGTTCACCGACGGGGTCGATTCGATCTTCAGTACCGCGTCGAACTGGATCATGACGAACCTCGGATGGTTCTACGTCCTCGGCGTCACGACCTTCCTGCTCTTCCTCGTCGGAATCGCCTTCACTCATTACGGCCGGGTCCGGCTCGGCGGTGACGACGAGCGGCCCGAACACTCGACCCTGGCGTGGTTCGCCATGTTGTTCGCTGCCGGTATCGGCACGATCCTCATGTTCTGGGGTGTCGCCGAGCCGATCTCCCACTTCGCGAGCCCGCCCATGCAGGACGTCGAGCCGCAGTCGGTGGAGGCGGCGGAGGAGGCCATGGGCTTCGCGCTCTACCACTTCGGACTGCACACCTGGACGATCTTCGCCCTGCCCGGCCTGGGTTTCGGCTACTTCATCTACAAGCGGCACCTGCCGCCGCGCGTCAGCTCGATCTTCGCGCCCCTGCTCGGGGGCCGCATCTACGGCCCGATCGGCAAGACCATCGACGTCGTCGCGATCATCGGCACGGTCTTCGGTGTCGCGACCTCGGTCGGCCTGGGCACCCTGCAGATCAACGCCGGTCTCGCGCAGCTGTTCGACATCCAGGAATCCGGGGTCGTCCAGATCGCCCTCATCGCGATCGTGACGGTGATGGCCGGCATCTCGGTCGCCCTCGGTCTCGACAAGGGCATCAAACGCCTGTCGAACATCAACATCGGCATGGCCGTCATGCTGCTGGTCTTCGTGGTCGTCACCGGCCCGAGCCTGTTCCTGCTCAAGGGCATGATCGAGTCGGCCGGGATCTACGCCGAGGCGCTGCCGCGTCTGGCGTTCTGGAACGACACCTTCGCCGACTCCGGCTGGCAGAACACCTGGACGGTCTTCTACTGGGCGTGGACCATCACGTGGTCGCCCTTCGTCGGTATCTTCATCGCCCGCATCTCGCGAGGCCGGACCATCCGTGAGTTCGTCGGCGGTGTCCTCGGCCTGCCCGTGCTGTTCTCGGTGATCTGGTTCAGCATCTTCGGGATGGGCTCGTTCCACATCGAACTCGAGGGCGAGGGTGGACTCGTCGAACGTGTCGTGGACGCCGGCGACATCCCGGGTGCCCTGTTCGAGTTCCTCGGCAACTTCCCGCTCACCGGCCTGGTGTCCGGCATCGCGATCATCCTGGTGGTGATCTTCTTCGTCACCTCGGTGGACTCCACGTCGATGGTGCTCGACATGATGGCCTCCGGGCACGAGGAGAAGGCGCCCATCCACCAGCGCTTGTTCTGGGCGGTGCTCATGGGCCTGGTCGCAGCGACCATGCTCGTCGCGACCGGTAAGGACGGGCTCGACGCCCTGCAACAGGTCATCACCGTCGTGGGTCTGCCGTTCTTCGTGATGGGCTTCATCATGATGTACAGCCTGGTGCGCGGTATCCGCGAGGACCTGGGCGAGCGGCCGGAGCCGATCACCCGGCAGTGGCCCGAGGTGCGATCGGCCGAGGAACTCGAGGCTGCCCAGGAACTACCGGCACCCGAGGTCGTCATCCACACGAGGGCCATCCCCGACGAGTGCGAGGACGGCGAGAACGCAGCCGAGGATGCCGAGGACGCCGGAGTCCACCGGGTCCATGCCGGCGAACCCGAGGCGCTCGGTGCACGAGGCAACGGCGCGCATGCCGAGAACAAGGACTCCACCGGTACGACGGTCGTCGAGGAGAACCGATAAAAAAGCGGTCCGGGCCTGTTCCCTCATTGGGAACAGGCCCGGACCGTTCGGGTCGGAAGAAAGGGGCCCGATCAGCCGATATGGCGCGACAGGCGGGCGGACATCCGGGGCTTCAGCTCGCCGTCGGCGGTGACGCGCTCCTCGACGTAGGCGAGGTCGCCACCGTCGACGATGCCGTAGAGCCGCTTGGCGCCGCCGACGACCTCACCGGACTTGGTGCGGATCACGACGTCGGTCGCGAGTTCCCAGGAGGACTGGGTGAGCGCGGTGCCGTAGTACAGCTCGACGACGCCGGAGCTGTGCGTCAGCAGTAGTTCGAGCGTCTCGGGATCATCGCTGTCGGGCGCACCCGTTCCGGACACGCGCCAGAAACCGCTCTCGCGCCGATCCTCACCCACGTAGGCACCCGCGTCGTCGAGACGCCACGTGCGCGACTCCCATATCAGATACGGGCCGCCGTTGTGCGCGACGGTGATCTGCTGACCGAACGGATAGTCGCCGGTCTCGGGATCGTTGGCCTCGCCCTCACCGCGCCACACGCCGACCATCGGGAGGACGGCGAGCAGGGCAGGGCTCAGGTCGGGGCCGAGCCGCAGGTTCGCGGTGTCCTCGGCGCCCGGCAGCCCGGCCAGGACGGGGATGTTCAGCTCGGCGGTGACGCGAGCGCGCTCGGCGGCCCGGGCGATCGCCTCGTCGCCGCTACGCCGCGGGGCGTCCGATCCGTCGTTCGTCACGATCCGTCGGAGACCACGCGGTAGATGGTGTACAGCGCGAACCAGGTGATGAGGAGCGCCGCGGCGACCAGCAGGATTTCGAAGAAGATGACCACGCGGTCATTCTAGACAACCCCTTTTCCGGTACGACGAAGGGCTCCGCTCCTGGTGGAGCAGAGCCCTTCGACGAGGTGTTCCGGCCGGATTACTTCGCGACCGTCACGTCCACGTTGTGCACACCGGGAGCGGTGGGGCTCACGGTGGAAGTGCCGTTGCCGGAGCTGGACAGAGCGCGGATCTTCCAGTCGCCGGGGGCGGCGAAGAAACGGAAGTCGCCGGTCGCCGAGGCGACGACCTCGGCGGTGAACTCGTCGGTGCCGTCGAGCAGGCGCACGAACGCACCGCCCACGGGCTCGCCGTCGGCGTTCAGGACACGGCCGGTGATGACCGTCTCCTTCTCGGTGTCCACGCCGGCGGGCAGGGTCTGGGTTTGGACAGGGGCGCCGCACATGATCAGTTGACCTCCAGTTCGATGGGTGCACCGACGAGCGAGCCGTATTCGACCCAGCTGCCGTCGTAGTTCTTGACGTTCTTCTTGCCGAGGATCTCCTGGAGCACGAACCAGGTGTGGCTCGAGCGCTCACCGATACGGCAGTAGGCGATGGTCTCCTTGCTGTCGTCGAAGCCCTTCTCGGCGTACAGCTTCTCGAGGTCCTCGTCGGACTTGAAGGTGCCGTCCTCGTTGGCGGTGGTGCTCCACGGGATGTTGATGGCGCCGGGGACGTGGCCGCGCTGCTGCGCCTGCTCCTGCGGCAGGTGCGCCGGGGCGAGGATCTTGCCGGAGAACTCGTCGGGCGAACGCACGTCGACGATGTTCTTGGTGCCGATCGAGTCGATGACCTCGTCGCGGAAGGCGCGGATGGAGTAGTCGGGCTCGGCGGCCTTGTACTCGGTGGCCGGGCGGGTGACCTCGTCCTTCGACAGCGGACGGCCGTCGAGCTCCCACTTCTTGCGGCCGCCGTCGATGAGCTTGACGTCCTGGTGGCCGTAGAGCTTGAAGTACCAGTAGGCGTAGGCGGCGAACCAGTTGTTGTTGCCGCCGTAGAGCACGACCGTGTCGTCGTTGGCGATGCCCTTGCGTGAGAGGAGCTCGGAGAACTGCTCACGGTTCAGGAAGTCGCGACGGACGGCGTCCTGCAGGTCCTTGCGCCAGTCGAGCTTGACGGCACCTTCGACGTGGCCGCCGTCGTAGGCGGAGGTGTCCTCGTCGACCTCGACGAAGACGGTCTTCGGCGCAGTGAGGTTCTGCTCTGCCCAGTCGGCGGAGACCAGGACGTCGGAGCGAGCCATGGGTGTTCCTTTCGGTGAGGGAATCCTGGAGGTTTCCGTGACCGGAACCCGTGCGAGGGTCCGTGCCAGGGTGAGGTGTGGGATGTCGAGTTCGGTGACCGCCGGTCAGGCGGGCACGCGACGCATTCGAGCGACCAGCGGGTGGATCCGGCAGCCGAGACACACGCCGAAGGCGGCGTTGAGCAGCGCCGCGAACAGCGCGAAGCCTGCGGCCACCGAGCCCACGACGATGGCGCCGGCGAAGAACGCGACCGTTCCGACGAGGGCGAAGACGAATCCGACGAGCTGCGCGAACCGCAGCGGCTCCACCGGCTCGGTCTCGATCGGAGCACCGAGGCGGGGAGCGACGAGCCTCGCGAACAGCGCACCGTACGGGCTGCGTCGCGGGCCGAGTGCCGCTCCGAGAGCGAACACGATCGTCTGCAGGGCCAGGATCACGGCCGCTGCGACGGGAGAGAAGGTGGCGACGACCAGGGCGAGGACGAGGACGCCGGTGGTGATCCACGCCGCGAAACGCGGGCCACGGACGTCGACCTGCCTACCGGACGTGCGGGGAGTGGATACGGGCATGGGGAATCTCCTGCTGGATTCTGATTCGCTGGGCGGAGGGTATTCATACGACCGCGGGGCGACGCATCGGTTCGGCGGCATCGGTGCCGCAAGGATCGGGGCCAGCCCGTCGATGCGTTCAGCAGGGACAACAACAGCCACCGAGGCGGCACAGATCGACTGCGCGGCGTCGGGTGAGCATCAGCTCGTGGCGGTTCTGCACGCGAGGGAGTTTAACGCACGTCCCCTCGGGGGTGGACCCCCGGGATCACAACGACGACAGGGCTGTGCGCAGGTCGTCGACGGACGGAACGCCGGACGCGCGGAACCGTTCGCGCCCCTCGCCGTCGAAGACGAAGGTAGTGGGCAGCGACAGCACCCCGAGTTTCCGTGCCAGGACCGGATTTTCGTCGAGATCCAGCTCGACCTCGCGTGCCCGACCGGGATCGCGGTCGAGAACCTGCACGACGACCCGTCGCACGGCCGCGCACGGTCCGCACCACGGCGCGGAGAAATGCAGGATCACCGGTACGCCGTCACCGACACCCGCTGTGGCCAGCGCGGGATGGAGTTCGTGGGTGCCCGCCGAGGCGCCGGTGGTGCGGAGCTTGCCGGAACGGGTGCGCAGGGCCGTTCCCACCGCCAGTGTGGCGACTATCACGACCACGAGGACGATTACTGCGATCATGCGGGCGTCTGCACTTCCTGCAGATCGATGACGACGTCGCGGGCCTCGCCCTCGATGACGATCCGGGAGCCCCGCGCCTCGACGAAGGTGGGCCGCACGCCGAACGGCAGATTCTGCGGCTCGATCGTCGTCGTGAACAGTCCGAGCACCGCCGGCTTCAGGACGTCGGGAACCGAGAAGTCGGCGCGTCCCTCGGGGCCGAAGTAGAGATCCGACGCGACGATGTGGACGCGGTCGCCGTCGAGCACCAGATCGGCCTGGACACTCACCGTCGCATCCACCGGTCCGACCGGCACCGTCCCCGTGAGGACGACCCCGCCGGCGGTCGTCGGACCGGACCCGCCGGATCCGCCCGTCCCGTCGGACTTGCTCGCCGGGGGAGCGGAAACCTGCAGGTCGGGGATGCCGTAGAGCTGTCCGAGCTCGGTGGCGTCGAGCATGACGCGGCCGTACAGCAGGTCGACGGGCACCGACCGGATCGACCCGTCGAGCAGCTCACCGGCCTCGGCGTGCGCACCGATCAGATTGGCCTCGACCGTGATGTCCCCGAGCAGATCGGTGTGGACGTTGTCGGCCACGATCTCGACGTTCTCGTAGTGACCGTCGCGGGCCTGGATGAGGAAGGGGAAGCCGTGGATGGTCACCGCCGGATCGGATTCGAGAACGCCACCCTCCCGCAGCGCACGCGAGACGCGGTATTCCGACCACGCCGCCGCGCCGAAGTCGGCGAGGACTGCGAGTCCGAGCAGGACTACGAGACCGAAGATCAGTTTGCGCACGCCCACCATTGTGTCGGACGCGCCGTCGGTCGGGCCGCGCCCGTCCGTTCCGAGGCCGTCCACGGAATTCTCGTGCTTACATAGCGGTAACAATCGGGGCGTTAGTCTGTTGCACGACGTTTACGACACCTATCCGCGCTGGTCGCGCGAAGAACTGGAGGCCCGGTGGAGCTGCTCCTTCTGACCTCCGACCCGAATCCGGATGCGGTCCTGCCGTCCTTGGCGCTGCTCCCGCATTCGGTCAGGCCGGCTCCTACAGAAGTTTCGTCGCTGCTCGAGGCGGGTTCGGCGGATATCGCCATCGTCGATGCCCGCTCCGATCTCGCGGCCGCGCGAGGACTGTGCCGACTGCTCGGCAGCACCGGGTCGGCATTGCCCGTCGTCGCCGTGCTCACCGAAGGCGGACTCGTGGCCGTCAACCCCGAATGGGGACTCGACGACATCCTGCTGT
The DNA here is from genome assembly GCF_000801125.1 of Rhodococcus sp. Chr-9. NCBI lineage: Bacteria > Bacillati > Actinomycetota > Actinomycetes > Mycobacteriales > Nocardiaceae > Rhodococcus > Rhodococcus sp. Chr-9. The sequence goes on along the minus strand of NZ_JTIZ01000131.1, from coordinate 239,721 downwards.
CCAGCACCGGACCGGCCGAGCTCGACGCGCGCCTGCGCCTGCTCATGGGCCGCTCGGGTGTCGCGGTGGGACCGGAGAACACCGGCAAGATCACTCTCGGGGAACTCACGATCGACGAGGGCACCTACACCGCCCGCCTGCGCGGACGTCCCCTCGACCTCACCTACAAGGAGTTCGAACTCCTCAAGTACCTCGCCCAGCACGCGGGTCGGGTGTTCACCCGCGCCCAGCTGCTGCAGGAGGTCTGGGGTTACGACTTCTTCGGTGGTACCCGCACCGTCGACGTCCACGTCCGACGTCTGCGAGCGAAACTCGGCCCCGAGCACGAAGCGCTGATCGGAACGGTCCGCAACGTCGGCTACAAGGCGGTGCGTCCCTCCAACCGCGTGGGCAAGGGTGGCAATGCCACTCCCGATGTCGACGACGACGATGTGGACGACACGCTTCTCGACGACCCCCGTGCGGAGGAATCCGGCGCGGGTGACTCGGGCGCAGGGGAGTCCGGGGCACAATTCGTTCCGTGAGCACCGATACGGAATTCGTCGACCACCCGTCCACCGACCACGCCGAAGCCGTACGCGCCGTGGTGTCGCGGGCGACGCAGACCGACGGCACCGCGCCGATCTCCGAACAGGCGGTGCACTCCCTCGGACGGGAGGGCGCGGCCCGGCATCTCGTCGCGTTCGGAGAGGACGGTGAGGTCGCGGGCTACGCGAACGTCGTGCCTGCTCAGGACGGTCATCCGGCGATGGCAGAGGTGGTCGTCGACCCGCCGCAGCGCGGGCACGGACTCGGCCGCGAACTCGTCGACCGTGCACTCACCGAGGGCGGCGACGGCACCCGCGTGTGGGCACACGGCGACCTGCCCGCCGCGCAGGCGGTGGCGCGCCGTCTCGGTCTGACCGGTGTCCGCGAACTCCTGCAGTTGCGTCGATCCCTCGAGCAGGACGATCTTCCCGCCCTCGAGGTGCCCGACTCGGTGCTGCTGCGCACCTACGGCGGCCCGCAGGACGACGCCGAACTGCTCCGCGTCAACGCGGCGGCCTTCGAGTGGCATCCCGAGCAGGGGCGTTGGACGGCCGCCGACGTGGAGGAACGCCGACGCGAGTCGTGGTTCGATCCCGAAGGCCTGTTCCTCGCGTTCGATCCCGCCGAGCCCGACAAGCTGCTCGGATTCCACTGGACCAAGGTGCACCCGGCCACGGCGTCCGACCCGCAGCTCGGCGAGGTCTACGTCGTGGGTATCGACTCGTCCGCGCAGGGCAGAGGGCTCGGTCGCCTGCTCACCCTCGCGGGTCTGCACTATCTGCGCGATCGGGGTCTGCCCGGTGTCCTGCTCTACGTCGAGGGCGACAACACCGCGGCGTTGAACACCTACGGCAAACTCGGCTTCGAGCGGTTCCACGTGGACGTCGCCTACGCCCGGGCGTGACCCTCTCCGATCGGGTGGACGAACGGCGTGAAGGGTGGACTCTGCCACCCGACACGCCGATCGCGGTCAGGATTCGAGTGATGGTCGTAACACCATCGCCAGGTGTATCCGGCGTGTTCATCCGGCGTTAACCTTCGGTAGTCCGAGTGTCCACCGTCTCCTCCTAACTTCACTAGCGGGTCGAGTGCCGCAGACCCGGCGCCGGCGTCGCCCGCGCCTCGATGCCGCCGCCGCTCGGCGCCGCGGTCGTGTGAAGTTACTTCCGGAGGAGAACAGGTGAACCTCAAGCGCAATGGCGCCCTGCTCGGTGTTGTGGCCGCTGGAGCCCTCACGCTCGCCGCGTGCGGTACCGACAACAATGCCGGGTCGGTCGACGTCGATGCGTCCGCGTCCGCTGCAGCCTGCGACGGCAAGTCCAACCTCTCGGGTGCCGGCTCGTCGGCCCAGAAGAACGCGATGGACCAGTTCGTCTCCACCTACATCGCGGTGTGCTCCGAGAAGGGCACGAACGTCAACGTCGCGTACAACCCCACCGGTTCCGGTGACGGCCGCACGCAGTTCATCGCGAACCAGATCGATTTCGCCGGCTCGGACTCGGCCATCAAGGACGAGCAGGCGGCACAGGCCGCCGAGCGTTGCGCCGGCAATCCCGCATGGAACCTGCCGCTGGTCTTCGGCCCGGTCGCACTGGCCTACAACGTCGAGGGTGTCGACGAGCTCGTGCTGAACGCCGAGACGGCCGCGAAGATCTTCAACGGCTCGATCACCACGTGGAACGATCCGGCCATCGCCGCTCTCAACGAGGGCGCTGAGCTGCCCGACGCGAACATCACCCCGATCGTGCGCTCGGACTCGTCGGGTACCACCGACAACTTCCAGCAGTACCTCGAGACCGCGTCGAACGGCGCATGGACCTCCGGTGCCGGTTCGGACTTCACCGGCGGTGTCGGTGAGGGCGCGAAGGGTTCTGCGGGTGTCGCGCAGGCCGTCTCCGGCTCGCCGAACTCCATCACCTACGTCGAGAAGTCCTTCGCCGACCAGAACGGTTTGAGCATCGCGCAGATCGACAACGGCTCCGGACCCGTCGAACTGACCGAGGAGACCGCCGGCAAGGCCATCGAGGGCGCCGAGTTCGTCCCGGCCTCCGAGGGGGATCTCACGCTCGACCTGTCGTCGATCTTCGGCAGCTCCGAAGAGGGTGCCTACCCGCTGGTGCTGGCCACCTACGAGATCGTGTGCTCGGCCGGCTACGACGCCGACACCGCCGCGGCCGTCAAGTCGTTCCTGATCTCCGCCGCCAACGAGGGCCAGGAAGGCCTGTCCGAGCAGGGCTACGTCCCGCTGCCCGACGCCTTCAAGACCCGCCTCACCGAGTCGATCGACGCCATCGCCGCCGGATGACCCGCCGATCCCTCGGTCCGGTGAGTAACCGAGGGATCATCGACCCGCCCGTTCCTGAGGAATACGCTGAGAAGGATTGCGAGCGCACATGAGTGACGCGCACAACACGTCGGTCTCTATCGCGACCGATGAACCGACCCGCTCAGGAACGGGCGGTGCAACCGGCATCACGGAGGACACGATCAGCACCCCACCCCCATCCCCGGACAGGGCACGCAAGACAGTCGTGCGGCCGGGAGACAGAATCTTCGGCTCGCTCGCCTCCGGCTCCGCCGTCCTGATCTCCGTGATCATCGGCGCGATCGCAGTCTTCCTCGTCTGGCGTGCCGTCCCGGCGCTGCAGCGCAACCAGGTCAACTTCCTCACCAGCCGTGACTGGATCACGCAGGACATCACCGACATGGCGTTCGGTGTCCTCGACCTGTTCCAGGTGACGGTGCTCGTCTCCTTCTTCGCGCTGTTCCTCGCCATGCCGGTCGCGCTGGGCATCGCGATCTTCCTCACCTCGTACTGCCCCGACCGGCTCCGGAAACCGCTGGCGTATGTCATCGACCTGCTCGCCGCGGTCCCGTCGATCGTCTACGGCCTGTGGGGCATGCTCGTCCTCGCCCCGTTCCTGCGCCCCGTCGCGGAATGGCTCAATACCACCCTCGCCTGGTTCCCGCTCTTCGCCACCGGCAGCGGGTCCATCGTGGGCGGCGGAACGATCTTCACCGCCGGCATCGTCCTCGCCGTGATGATCCTGCCGACCATCGCCGCGGTGAGCCGCGAGGTGTTCGTGCAGACCCCGACGGCCCACATCGAGGGCGCGCTCGCACTCGGCGCGACCCGCTGGGAGGTCGTGCGGACCACCGTCATCCCGTTCGGCAAGTCCGGCTACATCAGCGGTTCGATGCTCGGTCTCGGCCGCGCGCTCGGCGAGACGATGGCGCTGTACCTCATCCTGCGCACCACCTCGCAGGCGTTCTCCTGGTCGCTGTTCGACGGCGGCGCGACCATCGCGTCCAAGATTGCGCTGGGATACGCCGAATTCAACAACGACATCCAGGCGGGCGCCTACATCGCCGCCGGTCTCGTGCTCTTCGTGCTCACCTTCGTGGTCAACGCCGCCGCGCGCATGATCGTCGCAGGAAAGAAGGACTGATCCATGTCGACCACCACCACGTCGACCACCGCGCTCTCCTCGCCGGTCAAGCCCCCGGCCTTCCAGCGGGTCAGCGGGCGTCGCCGCATCAAGGACACCGCAGCCACCGTGCTCGTCACGCTGTCGGTCGTCGTCGCGCTGATTCCCCTGGCCTGGGTGCTGTTCACCGTAGTCGCCAAGGGCCTGCCGGCCCTGACCTCGCCGACCTGGTTCACGCACTCGCTGAGCGGACTGACGTCCTCGTCGATGAGCGGCGGCATCTACCACGCCCTCGTCGGCACCCTCCTGCAGGGACTCGTCTGCGCGATCATCTCCATCCCGCTCGGCGTCTTCGTTGCGATCTACCTCGTCGAGTACGCCGGCCGGTCGCGGCTCGGCCGGATCACGACGTTCATGGTCGACATCCTCAGCGGTGTCCCATCGATCGTCGCGGCACTGTTCATCTACGCACTGTGGGTGTCGACCTTCGGGATGCCCAAGTCGGGCTTCGCGGTGTCGCTCGCGCTCGTTCTGCTCATGGTGCCGGTGGTCGTGCGCAGCACCGAGGAGATGCTGCGCATCGTCCCGCAGGACCTGCGCGAAGCGTCCTACGCCCTCGGTGTCCCCAAGTGGAAGACCATCGCGCGCATCGTGCTGCCCACCTCGCTCGCCGGCATCATCACCGGCATCATGCTCGCCCTGGCCCGCGTCATGGGCGAGACGGCGCCGCTGCTGATCCTCGTCGGCTACGCGCCCTTCATCAATCTCGACCTGTTCGGCGGTGAGCAAGGCACCCTCCCGGGCGTCATGGTCGCCGAGATGAACAACCCGACCGACGCCGGTTCGCAGCGCATCTGGGGCGCCGCGCTCACCCTGATCCTGGTCATCGCGGTCCTCAACATCGCGGCCAAGTTGATCAGCCGGTACTCGCAGGTCGGCAAGAAGTAACCCACAGACCTCTTCTCACATCGATACACCAGTAGGGAGCCGGTAATGGCTAAGCGTCTGGATCTCAAGGACGTCAACATCTACTACGGCAAGTTCCACGCCGTGGCCGACGTGACGCTGTCCGTGCCGCCGCGGAACGTCACCGCCTTCATCGGCCCGTCCGGTTGCGGCAAGTCCACCGTGCTCCGGTCGATCAACCGCATGCACGAGGTGACGCCCGGCGCCCGTGTCGAGGGATCCATCCTCCTCGACGGCGAGGACATCTACGATCAGAACGTCGACCCGGTCGGTGTGCGCAAGACGATCGGCATGGTCTTCCAGCGTCCCAACCCGTTCCCCACGATGTCGATCCGCGACAACGTCGTCGCCGGCCTCAAGCTGCAGGGTGTGCGCGACCGGAAGACCCTCGACGAGATCGCCGAGAAGTCGCTGCGCGGCGCCAACCTGTGGAACGAGGTCAAGGACCGTCTCGACAAGCCGGGCGGTGGCCTCTCCGGTGGTCAGCAGCAGCGTCTGTGCATCGCCCGCGCCATCGCGGTCCAGCCCGATGTGCTGCTCATGGACGAGCCGTGCTCGGCCCTCGACCCCATCTCGACGCTGGCCATCGAGGACCTGATCGGTGAGCTGAAGAAGGACTTCACCATCGTCATCGTCACGCACAACATGCAGCAGGCCGCGCGCGTGAGCGACCAGACGGCCTTCTTCAACCTCGAGGCGACCGGCCGCCCGGGTGGTCTGGTGGAGATCGACGACACCGAGAAGATCTTCTCGAACCCGAGCAAGAAGGCCACCGAGGACTACATCTCCGGCCGCTTCGGCTGAGCCGCCACTACCTACACGAGACCCCGACCGGATCCGTCCGGTCGGGGTCTCGTCGTTCGTGTGCTTACTGCACTCGACAGTCGTGGGCTCAGGGGTTCTGCGCTCGGTGGTGCTCCGGGTAGACGGTCAGACTGTCCACCTTCTCCACGAGCTGACGGATCTCCTCCTCGGTGGGGAGCTTGCCGGTCACGAGGAAGATGACGCGGCGGCCCACCTCGACGGCGTGATCGGCGAACCGCTCGTAGAAGCGGCCGAGCAGGGCGACGTCGACGGCGGCTGCGACGCCGTGCGCCCATTCGCGGTCCATGAGCACGGTGAAAAGGTGTCGGTGCAGATCGTCCATCGCCTCGTCCTCGTGGTGGAGGCGGGCGGCCCGGGCGGGATCACGGGTCTCGAGAATCTCCCGTGTGGCGGCACCGAGGGCGACCGCGATCCGTCCCATCTCGGCGAAGTAGCCCTTCACCTCGTCGGGGAGCACGTGCTTGGGATGACGTCGGCGGGTCGCCTTCGCGATGTGCAGTGCGAGCGCACCCATGCGGTCGATGTCGGCCACGATCTGGATGCCGCTGACGACGGCACGCAGATCGCCGGCGACCGGACCCTGCAGGGCGAGCAGCTGGAACGCCTTCTCCTCGCAGATCGTGACGAGTTCGGTGATCTTCTCGTGCTCGTCGATCACCTGCTCGGCGAGAGCGAGATCGGCTTCGAGAAGAGCTCTGGTGGACCGCTCCATCGCGGTCCCGGCGAGCCCGGCCATCTCCCCGAGGAGATCGCCGAGTTCGCCCATCTGTTCGTTGTAGACGACGCGCATAGTGGCACAGCCTACGACCTCGAGCGGTCCGAACGGCGAGCATCGGATGAACCAGAGGTGAACGTCGACGGCCGAACAGTGGTGTCTACGTGCACAGATCGTCGGCGGCGTTGGTGATCGCGAGATCGGCGGGGAGCTCGACCGACGACTCCGACCGGGTCCGGATCTGCATCGGGGCGAGCGGCGTGCCCGCGGGGGTGGGAGCGACGACGGTGCCGTCGAAGCTGGTACCCAGGACGATCTCCACGATGCTGCCCAGCTGGGCCGAGGGCGGAGCCTCCTGCAGCACCGCACCGGGGAAGGCCGAGGCCACCGTCGCAGCGTCGGTCTCCTGTCCTTCGCTGAAGCGGATCACGGTCTGCTTGCTCGTCCCGGAGGCATAGTTGCCGATCGAGTAGACCGGAAAGCCGTAGGCGGCGACCTCCTCGGCGGTGCCGGCCGCCAGCCCGGACAGACCCGACGCGTTCGAGACCTGCACCGACACCGTCGACGGATCGACAGCGAGCTGCGCGGGCAGCGGTTCGGCCGGGGGAGCGGACGCGACCTCCGTCGGGTCCTCCCCCCGCTTCTCACCCGGCAGAGGGAGATCGTCGATGATCGCGGTGAAGATCGCCTTGATGTCGTCCGTGCGCGGGATCTCGTTGCCCCAGTCGTTGGTACCGGCCGTGGGGATGGTCAGGAAGGACACCGCACCCGCCTCGACGTTCTGCATCGAACGCCCGAGTTTGACGAGCGACTCGGCGTTGACGTTCTCGACGAAGGTCGCGCGGGTGAAGGCGCTGATGAAGCCGTTGAGCTTCACGGGATCGAACAGCACCTTGTTCGACAACGTCGAGCGCAGCAGCGACGACAGGAACTTCTGCTGCCGGCTGATCCGGCCGTAGTCGCTGTTGCCCTCCTGGTCGATCTTGCGGGCGCGGACGTAGTCGAGTGCCCGCTTGCCGTCGAGTGTGTGGGTGCCGGGAGTCTCGATCAGGGGACCGAGTTCGTTGTCGTACAACGGTATGGAGGTGCACACCTCGACGCCGCCGATCTCGTCGACCATCGATTCGAAGCCGGCGAAGTCGATGCCCACGAAATGGCCGATCCTCAATCCGGACATCTTCTGGATCACCTTGACCAGGCACTTCGGTCCGCCGAGGGCGTAGGTCGCGTTGAGCTTGTCGCCTTCGGCGGCCGGATAGAGCTCGGAATCGTATTCGCCGGTCGTACTGTCCCATCCGCGACAGACCGGTCGATCGACGTCCAGATCGCGGGGGAACGACACCGCGACCACGCGGCTGCGATCGGCGGGGATGTTGACGAGGATGACGGTGTCGGCACGAGCGCCCTCGGCGTCGTCGGCCGTCCCGGCGCCGATCTCACCGCTCGCACCGGCGCGGGTGTCGGTGCCGATGATCAGATAGGTCTCGTCGCCGGTCTGACCGACCGGGTCGACGATGTCCTCCGACTCGGTGTCCAGCGCGGCGATCTGGGAGAAGCCGGCCTCCGTGGACCGGACGTATCCCCACACCGCACCGTTACAGAGGAGCGCGAGGACCGAGACGAACGCCACCGCCGCTCTCGCCGCGAACCTCAGACGCTTCCGCTTGCGCTGTTTGCTCTGCGCGAGCCGGCCGAGAGTCGCGTTGCCCACCGTGCGGGGCCGAGCGGAGCCGTGCGCCTTCTCGTCCGTCGTCCGGTCGTCGTTCTCGTTCTCGGCGGGCGACGCAGCGCCCTCGGGGGACACCGCATCGATCTTGACGGTCGGCTGTTCGTCCGCGATCGGCGGTTGCTGTCGAGGAGGCGTCTGCGGCGGTCTGACGGTCTGCGGCGACCCGGCGGGAGGCACCGGGCGCGAGTCCGCGGGAGGCACCGGGCGCGAGTCCGCGGGAGGCACTGCTCGAGGGGGCTGCGCCGAGGTCGGGGGAGTCGGTACCGGGGGCGGAACGGACGGGAGGCCCGCCATCCGATCGGGAGCCTGGATGTGCGGCGGGGCGGGCTTCTCCGGCGGCCGGGGCCGGGACGGTCCCGGGGGCACCCGGGGAGCACCGGGCTGCACCGGGGGGGCGACCGTGGTCGGCGGTCCCGAAGAAGCCGGCGGCACCGGAGGGCTGGGAGGTCCCGACGGAGTCGGCGGCGCAGCCGGAGGCGGCGTCCTGCGCGGGAGTTCCGCTCGACCGGCATCGTCCTCGGTCGCGACGTGCCGGGCGGATTCCGGGTCGCGGGGACGGGCCGGGGGCAACGACGAGGTGGACGTGTGCGGCGGATCGGCCGGGGGCGGATCCGACCGGGGGGACGGATCGGATCGTCGTCCCATCTTGTCGAGCAGTTCGGCGACCGTGAGCTGCTCCGGATCGTCCGAGTCCGCGGCCCGGCGGTTGCGTGCACTCTCGTGGCGACGCGAATCGGGATCGGTGTCGTCGGAGCGGTGCACCCCACCCGAGCGGCTGCGGCGGGACGAGCGGGATTCGCGGTAGCTGCTGTCGGCGATCGGCCGTTCCCAGGGAGCGCGAGGATCCGGGGATCCTGTCTCGTGCTCCTCGCCCACCGATACCTGCTCTTTCCGCGGTCGCACCGCCTCGGATCCGTCGTCGTCCACGTGATCGCTCACCGGCGACCGTCGCGAGGACTCCGCAATGATACTGATCGTCTGTTTCATGTGACGGTGACGCGGCTGTGTCGCACGACATCCACCGGTCGATCCGTCTATCGTCCGGGACTACATGCCGGGACGGGTTACCCGCCCGAGTGCATCATGTCGGCGCCCTCGGGCACGCAGGTGTCCTCGGGATCGTCGAGCCAGCCGTCGGGCAGAGCGACGCTGCTCGGGGAGCCCTGACGTCCCCGCGGGCCTTCGGCATCGGCGGGGAAGGGTACGTCGTGGTCGAGTTTGCCCAGCAGGTCGTCGAGTTCGGCGAGCGTCGACACGCGGGCGAGGCCGTTGCGGATCTCCGAACCCGCAGGGAAACCACGCAGATACCAGGCGATGTGCTTGCGCATGTCGCGCAGACCGCGATCCTCGCCGTGGTGATCGGCGAGCAGTTCGGCGTGCCGCCGCATGATCTGCGTCACCTCACCGAGATTCGGCGGGGTGGGGATCGGGCGACCGCCGAGCGCGGCGCTCAGTTCGGCGAACAACCACGGACGTCCGAGGCAACCGCGACCGACGACGACGCCGTCGCAACCGGTCTGCGCCATCATCTTCTCGGCGTCGGAGGCGTCGAAGATGTCGCCGTTGCCGAGCACGGGCACGTCGGTGACGTGCTCCTTCAGCCGCGCGATTTCGTCCCAGTCGGCCGCTCCGGAGTACCGCTGCGCAGCGGTCCGGGCGTGGAGGGCAACGGCCGCGGCACCCTCGGCGGCCGCGATGCGACCGGCGTCGAGATGTGTGTGGTGCTCGTCGTCGATCCCGATGCGGAACTTGACCGTGACCGGGATGTCGGTGCCCTCGGTCGCGCGGACGGCGGCCGCGACGATCTGCCCGAACAACCGGCGTTTGTAAGGGAGGGCCGACCCTCCGCCCTTGCGGGTCACCTTCGGGACCGGGCATCCGAAGTTCATGTCGATGTGGTCGGCGAGGTTCTCGTCGACGATCATCTTCGCCGCCGCGTAGGTCGTGCCGGGATCGACGGTGTAGAGCTGCAGCGACCGCGGCGTCTCGGTGGGGCCGAAGGTCGTCATGTGCATGGTGACCGGGTGCCGCTCGACGAGGGCGCGGGCGGTGACCATCTCGCAGACGTACAGGCCCGACGTGCTGCCGGCCCGTTCGAGTTCGAGTTCGCGGCACAGCGTGCGGAATGCGACATTCGTCACTCCCGCCATCGGCGCCAGCACGACCGGGCTGTTCAGTTCGAGCGGGCCGATACGGAGGGAAGACATGGGTACCTCTGGAAAACGTTGTGTGACAAAGAAATAGCGTGCCCGTCAGTGATGGGCCGCGGAAACGACTGTGCCCGGCACCGAAAACGGCACCGGGCTACAGGATAACCTCCGCCGGACTCGGGCGGCTGTGTGCATCCGGACTCGGGCGGCTGTGTGCATCCGGACTCAGGCGTGCGCGCCCACCTTCTCGCGCTTGGCAGCCTCGCGGGCGAGGGAGCGATCGCGCATCTCCTCGAACCGCCCCGCCTGACGTTCCAGTTCGTCGAGGAAGTTGCCGAGCTTGTCGAGATCCTGCTGCGCCTCGCTGCCGAGATCTCGCTCGAAGATCCTCCACTTGCGCAGCACCGGCATCACGACGTCGTCGAGGTGCTGACGCAGGTCGTAGATGCCGTGCTTGGCCATCAACACACCGTTGCGACGGAAGTTCGGCATGCCGGCACCCGGCATCTGGAAGTTCTCGAGCACCTCGACGATCGCGGCGAGCGTCTGGGCCGGAGCGATGTCGATCGCCGCGTCGCAGATGTTCCGGTAGAAGATCATGTGCAGGTTCTCGTCGGCGGCGATGCGCTGGAGCATCTTGTCGGCGATCGAGTCGTCGCAGGCACGACCGGTGTTGCGGTGCGACACGCGGGTCGCGAGCTCCTGGAAGGTCACGTAGGCGACGGAGTGGAGCATGCCAGTCGAGTTGGGGGACGCGAAGCCGTTCGTCATGTGCTCCATGCGGGCGTTCTCGAGTGCGACGGGATCGACACCGCGCGTGACGACCAGGTAGTCGCGCATGACGATGCCGTGGCGGTTCTCCTCCGCGGTCCACCGGCCGACCCAGGTGCCCCAGGCGCCGTCGCGCGAGAAGCTCTCGGCGATCTCCCGGTGGTAGGAGGGCAGGTTGTCCTCGGTGAGGAGGTTGGTGATCATGGCAGCCTTGGCGACCTCGTCGAGCTTCGACTGCTCGGGTTCCCAGTCGACACCGCCCATCGCGGCGAAGTTCCGGCCCTCGTCCCACGGCACGTAGTCGTGGGGGTGCCAGTCCTTCGCCATCGAGAGATGCCGGTTGAGGTTCGCCTCGGCCACAGGCTCCAACTCTCGCAGCAGCTCCAGTTGAGTCAGGACTCGCGTCATACTCTTCTACCCCTCACATCGTGTCCGTGTATTCCGCCGGCCTACGGAGGAGGGGAGCCCGGCCGTTCGTCGCCGCGGCACGCGGTGCACCGGTGGCCCCCCACATTCGCCCGGATCACGGTACAGGTCCGAGCGGCTCGAGGACAGTACCGTCCCGCTCGTGCCGTATCACACGGACGAGCGGAACGTGCGGTTCCGGAGGGTTTCAGCGCTTGCCTCCACCGAGAAGTCCCCCGAGGAGACCGCCGAGTCCACCACCCGAACTGCCGCCGAGCACGCTGCCGAGGACGTCGCCGATCCCACCGCCGGAGCCGACCGATCCACCACCGGCGTTCTTCAGCAGACCCCCGAGGAGATCGGCGAGACCTCCGCCCTGCGGAGCGCTCGCGGTGTTCGTTCCCGCACCGCCACCGATCTGCTTGGCGAGATAGGACAGCACGATGGGGGCGATGATCGGCAGGACCTTGGCGATCAGATCGTTCCCACCGGCGCCGTTCACGGAACCGAGGGTCGAGATCACCTGATCCTTCTTGTCGCCGAAGACATTGGAGACGATCCTGTCGCCGTCCTCGGTGTCGATCCCGTCGACGTCGACCTGACCTTCGGCCAGGTTCGACTCGGAGTGCTTGCCCAGCGCGGAGAGCAGCGAGGCCGCCCCGGTCGGATTCTGGGCGTTGGCGTCGAGACCACCGACGAGGGTGGGGAGTGCGGCGCGGACGGCCGTCTCCGCCGTCGCGTTGTCGACACCGAGTCGCTGCGCCACCTGGTCGACGGGAATGCGGGACATCAGATCGTCGAGACTTGCCATCGTTCCTGCCTTGGCTCGTGGGTGCCCCGAAGTGGCCACCCGGTGCCGAGAGGGTATCGGGACGAAGCCCGTTGCAGCGGGAGGCGTCAGTCGAGCGAGGCGGCGCTCGTCGGCGAACGGCGCAACGCGATCAGGCAACACAGCAGTGCGACGAGCGTGCCGCTGAGCAGGAGCACTGTCCCGTTCTGATTGGTCAGGGTCGTACTGCGGTTGAGTTCGACGTACTCGCCGTGGGTCTGGAACAGACGCGTCCAGAACACCGCGGCCGTCGCGACACCGATCAGCGTCCCGGCCCAGCCGACGGCCACCGAGTCGAACAGTGCGGCAGCGAGGAGCAGGATCGCGGCCACGACCAGCGGTACCGCGAGGGACTCGTACAGCGGTAGACCCGGGACCGCGACACCGGCGAGATCGCCCTCGGGGAAACCGTCGCGCAGCGCCGACAGGGGAATCTCGGTGGGTCGTATTCCGCCGACCACCGGCAACACCGACCCGATTCCCAGAGCGACGGCGGCCAGGAACAGGCCCAGGTCCACGAAACTGCGCATGTTCCTCCCCGGACGATGAACATTCGATTACCCCTGCGGCTCACCGTATACAAAGACGGGCAACCGCACCGGGTGAAATTCGCAGTGCGAAGAGACCTGCCCGAATGCACTGCTCCGAATGCGGTGGTCCGTAGGGTGAGATGCGCACGGCAGGTGCACATGGACCGATCGGCCAGGAAGGTTCGAAATGACGGACATGAATGTCGACGAGACCGGTTCGCGGAAAGGCTTGCCGCCGTGGGCGAAGAAGACCATCGCCGTGGTCGTGGCGCTGATCGTGCTCGTCATCGCCTACTACACCCTGGCGGCGTTCGTTCCTCGCTGGTGGGCGCAGCGGATCGCAAACCTCGCCGAGGGCGGCTTCGCGCGCGGAGTGCTGTGGGGTCTGCTCTTCGGCATCCTGTGCACGGCGATCCCCATCGCGCTGCTCGCGTGGATCTGGCAGGTCCGCAACTGGCGGTACAGCCGCGGGCTGCAGATCACCTTCGGCGTGCTCGCGCTGGTGGTCGCCCTGCCGAACCTCATGACCCTGGCGGTCGTGCTGGGTACGGGGAACGGTGCGCACGCGGGGGAGCGGATCCTCGACGTGGACGCGCCCGGCTTCCGCGGCGCCACGCTGATCGGCGCGATCGTCGGAGCTCTGTTCGCGGTGATCTTCGTCGTCGCGCTCACCCGCTACCGCAAGCGCGGACGTGATCTGAAGCAGGCCCGCACGGATCTCGAGCAGCGCCGGATCGAGCAGGAGCGCCTCGAGGCGCGCCGTGAGGCGGAGAAGGAACTCGGCCGGAACACCGACGACGTCCCGCCCGGCTCCCACCGTCTCTGACGAAGGACCCGGACTCCGACGAAGGACCGTGGGACGTTCCGGAACGACGAACGCCGGCGTCGTGTACGACGCCGGCGTTGCCGGTGCCCCCAGTAGGGCTCGAACCTACGACCTGCGGATTAAAAGTCCGTAGCTCTACCAACTGAGCTATAGGGGCATGGGCGCACAGTGTAACCACACCGCAGTGATCAGACCGCATGGTCCGGTGACCACATCACAGGGTGAGCCACGCTGCGCGATCGATGATATCGGACATCCGGCGGTGCGGACGCCACCCGTGACGAATGGAAAGAGGCTCGGGTGCCCACCCCCTGCTCCGCACCCGAGCCGGACAAAGCGTACCACTCGGTGTGTTCTGTGGAAACCCGGGTGTCGGGGGTGGAGTTTCACATTTCACCCGGTGGAACACGGCCTGGAAGCGGGGTTGTGAGGGGGCAGACTAGAGTTGTCTCGTGGGGGAACACAGGAACGTGGAAGGCCGAATTTCCCCATGCCTCGTCAACAGGAGCGTGCGCGTCGTACGCGGGCTGCGATCGTCCGATCGGCAGCCACCGAATTCGCGCGGCGAGGTTTCGCCGCAGCATCGATCAACGCCATCCTCGAGCAGTCGAACGCCACCAAGGGTGCGATGTACTTTCACTTCGCGTCCAAGGAGGATCTGGCCCGGGCGGTGCTCGACGAAGGACTCGAGCACTACCGTGCCATCGTCGGCAGGTGGATGGACGTCCCCGATCTCGACCCCTTCGAGCGGCTGCACGGTCTCGTCGGTGATCTCGGTGCGGCTCTGCACGACGACGTGGTCATCGCCGCGGAGTTCCGTCTGGTCACCGAACCCGAGTTCGCGGAGGAGGTCAGGCTGCGCGGCAGCGTCCTGTGGGGGCGGGCCGGCTACCAGCTGGCGCGCGAAGCGCAGGAGAAGGGCCTGTTCCGGCCCGATGTCGACCTCCAGCGTTTCGTCGAGGCCATCGCGTCGTCACTCGCCGGTCAACGCTATCTCGCCGACCTCACGTCGCCGGAGACCGACGTCCGCGCCCGTTTCGAGGCCTGCGTGGAGGTGCCGCTCGAGGCGATGGCATCGGAGCAGTGGCTCGCGCAGTGGCGGGAGAAGGGCTGGCCGAGCAGGCCCAACAACGACGAATCAGCCACTTGACCTGCTGATTTGTGATTCGCGAATGCCGTGGCATAAGCTGTCCAAGCTCCCAACGGAACGCCAAACCCGTTGAGGGTGCGGTTCGGAGAAATCCGATCGGGCCCCCTTCGTCTAGCGGCCTAGGACGCCGCCCTTTCAAGGCGGTAGCGCGGGTTCGAATCCCGTAGGGGGTACGCTTCGACCTCGTCGAAGTGTGCAGTATCTTGGTGTGAGAAGTGAATATATATGGCCCTGTGGCGCAGTTGGTTAGCGCGCCGCCCTGTCACGGCGGAGGTCGCGGGTTCGAGTCCCGTCAGGGTCGCTCCAGAGTTTCGATCGGCATTCGGTTCGGGTGCCGTCCGGCCAGGTAGCTCAGTTGGTACGAGCGTCCGCCTGAAAAGCGGAAGGTCGCCGGTTCGATCCCGGCCCTGGCCACCACGGTTGTCCGGCGAACAACCATCAATTTCATATCTTCGACCCACCGGTTGCGGTGGGTCGAGCTGTGGGAACTCCGGTTCCTCATGGCCCTGTGGCGCAGTTGGTTAGCGCGCCGCCCTGTCACGGCGGAGGTCGCGGGTTCGAGTCCCGTCAGGGTCGCTCCAGGCGAAGCCCCGGCATCACATCGATACCGGGGCTTCGTCGTCGTCACCTGTTCGCGGTCCGGTGTCTGCGTCGTGGTCCCACTCGTACCGCCGATCCGCACCGGGTGCGGTCCGGCTCGCTATCGTGAGGACACAAAACATGTTCTAGTGTGTGCCCTACACAACTAGTGGACATCTGTCCGAGTGACCTGGCCCTCCGAGCGAACCCCGAGGTGGAATGTGCGCGTAGCTCTGTTGTCGTACCGGAGCAAGCCGCATTGTGGGGGTCAGGGGGTCTACGTCCGCCATCTCAGTCGCGAACTCGTCGCCCAGGGGCACACCGTCGAGGTGTTCTCCGGGCAGCCGTACCCCGAGCTCGACCCCGGCGTGACGCTCACGAAGGTGCCCAGTCTCGATCTCTACCGCGACGACGATCCGTTCCGCACCCCGAAGCTGGGTGAATACCGCGACTGGATCGACGTCCTCGAGGTCGCCACCATGTGGACCGCCGGTTTCCCCGAACCACGCACCTTCGGTCTGCGCGCCGCACGACTGCTGCGCGACCGCCTCGGCGACTTCGACGTCGTGCACGACAACCAGTCGCTCGCGTCCGGCTTGCTGCGCATCGCCGAGGACCTTCCTCTCGTCGCGACGATCCACCATCCGATCACCCGCGACCGCGAACTCGATCTCGCCTCCGCGACCACCCTCAGCCGTAAGGTCACGCTCCGGCGCTGGTACGGATTCCTGCGCATGCAGGAGAAGGTGGCCCAGCAGATTCCCACGCTGCTCACGGTGTCGGAGAACTCGGCCGACGACATCCGCACCGCCTTCGGGATCGAATCCGAACGCATCCACACGATCCCGCTCGGCGTGAACACGGAGGTGTTCGCGCCGCGGAAGGACGAGCGAGTTCCCGGTCGGATCGTCTGCGTCGCGAGCGCCGACGCCCCGCTCAAGGGTGTTCCCACCCTGCTCGAGGCGGTCGCGAAGCTGCGCACCGAACGCGAGATCGAACTGGTCCTCGTCTCGAAGCTCGCCCCGGGCGGCGCCACCGAGAAGCTCATCGACGAACTCGCGATCGGCGACGTCGTGCGCACCGTCTCCGGGATCGACGACACCGAACTCGCCGACCTGCTCGCCTCCGCCGAGATCGCGGCGGTGCCGTCGCTGTACGAGGGATTCTCGCTGCCGGCCATCGAGGCGATGTCGTGCGGAACACCGCTCGTCGCGAGCCGCGCCGGGGCCATCCCCGAGGTCGTCGGGGACGCCGGTCGGCTGGTGCCTCCGGGCGACGCCGAACAGCTTGCAGCAGGGCTCGCGGGCCTGTTCGACGACCCGGCCGAGCGTCGGCGTCTCGGCACGAAGGGCCGCGAGCGTGTGCTCGAACGCTACAGCTGGGCGGCCGTGGCCGCGCAGACCGCCGCGATCTACGACAAGGCGATCGCCGCGCATCGAGAGGGGAAGAACGGATGCTGACCGTCGACTTCGACCGCCTGGGCGTCGTACCGGGGATACGCGCTCTCGACATCGGGGCCGGCGCGGGGCGCCACTCCTTCGAGCTGTACCGCCGCGGCGCGGATGTCGTCGCCTTCGACCAGAACGCCGACGACATGAAGGCCGTCGCCGACATGTTCGTCGCGATGGAACTCGAAGGCGAGGTCCCCGAGGGTGCGCTGGCCCGGGCCGAGGTCGGCGACGCGCTCGCGCTGCCGTACGACGACGCGACCTTCGATCTCGTGCTCATCTCCGAGGTGCTCGAGCACGTGCCGGAGGACGAGCGGGCCATCGCCGAACTCGTCCGGGTCCTCAAACCCGGTGGTGTCGCGGCCGTGACCGTGCCGCGCTGGCTGCCGGAAAAGATCTGCTGGGCCCTGTCGGACGCCTACCACGAGGTGGAGGGCGGGCACATCCGCATCTACAAGGCCGACGAACTCGCCGCGAAACTCGCCTCAGCCGGTCTGACGGTCTCGGGCACCGACCACGCCCACGCACTGCACGCACCGTACTGGTGGCTCAAGTGCGCCGTCGGCGTCGACAACGACGACAATCCGCTGACGAAGGCGTACCACCGGCTGCTGGTCTGGGATCTTATGAAGGCCCCGTGGATCACTCGCACGGCCGAGAAGATCCTCGATCCCGTCATCGGGAAGAGTGTCGTGTTCTACCTCGAGAAGCCGGGAAACGCCGGTGCGGCGCGGTGAATCCGCGCGCGTGACGGTGCCGTCGGTGCCGGGTGTGCTGTCGCCGGAACAGAGCCTGGCGACGGGCCGGGCCATCGCGCGGATGCAGGAGCCCTCGGGCGCCGTCCCGTGGTTCCCCGGTGGGCACATCGACCCGTGGGATCACATCGAATCCGCGATGGCGTTGACCGTCATCGGTTTACGCGAAGAGGCGGACGCCGCCTTCGAGTGGTCGCGGCGGACGCAGCGCGCCGACGGGTCGTGGCCCTTCCAGTTCCGGGGCGACATCGTCGAGAACCACGACACCGACAGCAATTTCACGGCCTACATCGCCGTTGGCGTATGGCACCACCATCTCGTGACGGGTGATCGCGGGTTCGTCGAGCACATGTGGCCGACGGTGCGGGCAGCGCTCGACCTCGTGGTCGACATGCAGTTGCCGGGCGGCCAGATCTCCTGGGCGCGAGGCGACGGCGGGATGTTCGACGAAGCGCTGCTCACAGGCTGTTCGAGTATCCACCAGAGCCTGTGGTGCGGTCTGCGGATCGCCGATCTGATCGGTGAGGCGCAACCCGAATGGGAGGTCGCGCTGATCCGTCTCGGCCACGCTCTGCGTCGGCATCCCGAGGCGTTCACGCCCAAGCCCGAGTACTCGATGGACTGGTACTACCCGATCCTCGGGGGAGCGGTGCGCGGCACCGATGCGCACGAACGGATCCGCGAACGCTGGTCGGATTTCGTCGTCGACGGTCTCGGGATCCGGTGCGTCGACCATCGTCCGTGGGTCACCGGAGCCGAGACGTGCGAACTGGTCCTGGCGCTCGACGCACTCGGCCACGCCGGGCGTGCCCGCGAATTGTTCGCGGCCATGCAGCATCTGCGCGACCCGGACGGTTCGTACTGGACCGGTCTGGTCTACGCCGACGGCAAGCGCTGGCCGGTGGAGGTCAGTTCCTGGACCAGCGCAGCGGTGATCCTCGCCGCCGACGCGCTCTCGCGCACGACGGGAGGAAACGCGATCTTCCGGGATGCGGCGGCACCCGCCGACCAGGTGGGCGCCGACCGCTGCACCGAGCGTTGCCCGGTGCTCGTCCGGTAGTTCAGC
The DNA here is from genome assembly GCF_000801125.1 of Rhodococcus sp. Chr-9. NCBI lineage: Bacteria > Bacillati > Actinomycetota > Actinomycetes > Mycobacteriales > Nocardiaceae > Rhodococcus > Rhodococcus sp. Chr-9. The sequence continues at coordinate 221,021 of NZ_JTIZ01000131.1, read as the reverse complement.
TGCCGGGCCGTGATCCGACCGTGCCGGCGGTGCGTTGGAGAACCCGCAGCGAGGACGTCACCGACTTCTCGACGAACTCCCCGCTCTCCAGTGCGAGACAGTAGATCTCGTACGGAGGCCGGCCGCCGTCCTTCGGGTCGGGGAAGACGTCGTGGATGATCAGGGCGCCGCCGATGCGCACCCATCTCGCCCAGCCGTCGTAGTCCGCCCGGGCCGCCTCGCTGCTGTGTCCGCCGTCGATGAACACGAACGAGGCGGGGGTGCGCCAGAACGACGCCACCACAGGAGAATTGCCGACCACCGCGACGACGTGCGATTCGAGGTCGCCGTCGGCGAGAGTGTGCCGCAGTGCGCCGACCGTGTCGAGGCGGCCGGTGTGCGGGTCGACCAGCGACGGATCGTGGTAATCCCAGCCGGGCTGATGCTCCTCCGAACCGTGGTGGTGGTCGACGGTGACGATGGTGCCGCCGGTCGCCTTGGCCGCAGCGCCGAGATACACGGTCGAGCGGCCGCAGTAGGTGCCGATCTCGACGCCGACGCCGTCACCGAGATACTGCACCGCAGCCTCGTGCAGTGCGGTTCCCTCGTCCTGGGGCATGAAACCCGGTGTCGCCTCAGCGAGTTCGATCGCCTCACGGGGCAGGGTGGTGCGGGACATCGGATGGATCTCCGTTCTTCTCGCGTGATGCGGTGTATCCCGAGCACCCTACCGACCGATCGCGGCGTCCGATGCTCTCGGACACGACGGTGAGACTGTCGAGATCGCGGATCGCGGCGCACGACCGCTCGACCATCACCGCGAACGTGCGGTCGCCGCGCTCGGTCCTCGTGGCGATCCGGCCCGTTCCGATCCGCTCGACCTGCACGTGCGTACCGTGCCACTGAGCACGGCCGAGAGTCGTTCGGGAGTCAGGTCGTCCACCGACAACTACAGATCGGTCATCGTGCGCTCCGGCCGGGGTTTGCGGGTAGAGGTGCGAAACGCTCGGGGTCGCGGGTCGTCCGCCACGCGGCGGCGACCGGGGCGAGCTCGGTGGGCTTGGCGCCGTTTCGGTGGGCGCCGCGTCGGTCGGTCCGGAATGAGCACGGACCTGCGCGTCGTCCCTGAAACGGTGCAGTACCTGAGGATCCCAGCTGTTCGCACGCACGAGCACGTCACCACAGCCCTGCAGGTAGGTCGCGAGCCGTCCGGTCAGCTTCCGCGAACGAAAGATCCTCGGGCGTCGACTCGTCGACGGTCGCGAGGACCGACCAGATGCGATCTGTCGACCGGGCTACGACGGGACACGCCGTGCCGCCGCCACCGGACTCGTTGTACGGGGGACTGACGGAGATCACCGCGAATCTCCCACCTCGGCGAGCCAATGCGCGGTGATCGCTGTTTCATAGGCCATGACCACGGCTGTGGTCAGTGGATGTTCGGTATCCCGCGGTCGGCACAACGATTGGGGTCTCGGTTCAAGAACCGATTCCATCCGTTCCACAGTTCGTCGATGAGCTCGAGGAGCCGTTCACGAGAAGGCGTGAACTGGGTACTGGTTGTCATGGGCGGTGATCCTAGGAATGTGAACCGTCAGGTTCTGTGGGAGGAGGTTCTGCCCTGACCGCATGTGGCAAGACGATTTGCCGGCTGATTCGATCAGTGTCAATATTGATGGGTGTCGATTCAAACTGATAGTGGTGACCTCTGCTGCGCACCACTGGTACGGGAACCTCTGACGGAGGACTGGGCTGCAGACCTGGCCCGGATGTTCAAGGCGATCGGAGACCCGGTACGCCTACGGCTGCTCAGCCTGATCGCCAGCCATGAGGGCGGCGAAAGCTGTGTCTGCGACATCAGCCCGGCCTTCGACCTGTCCCAGCCGACCATCTCGCATCACCTCAAGGTGCTGCGCGAGGCCGGCCTGCTCGACTGCGAACGCCGTGGCACCTGGGTGTACTACCGGGTGATCCCGTCAGCCCTGGCGCAGTTGTCGGCCGTGCTCTCCGCCGAGGTAGGGGTGTTGCCGGGTTCGGGCTGTGCCCCGGCCAGCGATGCCGTGGAGTCGGCCCGATGACCGCGACGAACACCGAACACCCGGCTGTCGTCGGGAAGATGTCAACCCTCGACCGGTATCTGGCCGTGTGGATCGGCGCCGCCATCGTGGTGGGTCTGTTGCTCGGCCGCCTGATCCCCGGACTGGGTGAAGCGTTGAGTTTCATCGAGATCGACGGCATCTCCCTGCCGATCGCCCTCGGTCTGCTGATCATGATGTACCCGGTGCTGGCGAAGGTGCGCTACGACCGCCTCGACACCGTCACCGGCGACCGCAAACTGCTGGTCTCGTCGCTGATCCTCAACTGGATCCTCGGACCCGCACTGATGTTCGCACTCGCCTGGCTGATGCTGCCGGATCTGCCCGAGTACCGCACCGGCCTGATCATCGTCGGTCTCGCCCGGTGCATCGCCATGGTCATCATCTGGAACGACCTCGCCTGCGGCGACCGGGAAGCCGCGGCGGTGCTGGTGGCGATCAACTCGGTGTTCCAGGTGATCATGTTCGCCGTGCTCGGCTGGTTCTACCTGTCGGTGCTCCCCGGCTGGCTCGGCCTCGAACAGGCCGCCCTGGACGTATCGCCATGGCAGATCGCCAAATCGGTGCTGATCTTCCTCGGCATTCCCCTGGTCGCAGGGTTCCTCACCCGACACTTCGGCGAGAAGGCCAAGGGCCGCACCTGGTACGAGGACACCTTCCTGCCGAAGATCGGACCGTGGGCCCTGTACGGGTTGCTGTTCACCATCGTGATCCTGTTCGCCTTGCAGGGCGAGCAGATCACCTCCCGCCCGCTGGACGTGGTGAGGATCGCGCTGCCGCTGCTGGCGTACTTCGCGATCATGTGGGTCGGCGGATACCTGTTCGGCGCCGCGATCGGCCTCGGCTACGAACGCACCACCACCCTCGCGTTCACCGCGGCGGGTAACAACTTCGAGCTCGCCATCGCCGTGGCGATCGGCACCTTCGGCGTGACCTCCGGGCAGGCCCTGGCCGGGGTGGTCGGACCGCTCATCGAGGTTCCCGTCCTGGTCGCCCTGGTCTACGTCTCCCTCGCCCTACGGAAGCGCTTCACCCGTCATGAGTCGGCGCAGGTGCCGGCGCCACGAAAGGTCTGATCCGTGAGCACACCGAGTGTGTTGTTCGTCTGTGTCCACAACGCCGGCCGCTCGCAGATGGCCGCCGGGTTCCTCACCGCTCTGGCCGGGGACCGGATCGAGGTGCGTTCGGCCGGCAGCGCCCCGGCCGAACAGGTGAACCCGGCCGCGGTCGCGGCGATGGCCGAGGTAGGCATCGACATCTCTACCGAGAACCCGAAGATCCTCACCACCGCGGCGGTGCAGGCATCGGATGTGGTCATCACGATGGGCTGCGGGGACACCTGCCCGGTCTTTCCCGGCACGTCCTACCGCGACTGGGTGCTCGACGACCCGGCCGGGCAGGGCCTCGAGGCGGTGCGTCCGATCCGCGATGAGATCCGCGCCAAGGTCGAAGCCCTCATCGCCGAGCTGACCGCCCCGCCCACCCCGCGCTGACCCGAGGCTCTCCGATGACGAACGTCGATGTCGTGGTGATCGGCGGTGGGCAGGCGGGTCTGGCTGCCGGCTACTACCTGCGCCGGGCCGGGCACCGCTTCGTGATCCTCGACGACCAGGAACGGCCAGGTGGGGCGTGGCCGCACATGTGGTCCTCGCTGCATCTGTTCTCCCCGGCGGAATTCGCATCCCTGCCCGGGTGGCCGATGCCCCGCTGGCCGGACGGATTCCCGCCGGCACGGCATGTCGTCGACTATCTCACCGCCTACGAAACCCGCTACGGCCTGCCGATCGAGCGGCCGGTGCGGGTGCAGGCGGTACGCCGCGACGGCCCTGATCTGCTGGTCGACACCGACCGCGGGCAGTGGCGGGCGCGGCGGGTGATCAGCGCCACCGGTACCTGGCAGCGACCGTTTCTGCCGAGCTATCCGGGCATAAATGTGTTCACCGGGCGGCAGTTGCACACCGTCGACTACCGTAGCGCGGCCGAGTTCACCGGCTCGGACGTCGTAGTGGTCGGGGGTGGCAACTCCGCGGCTCAACTCGTCGCCGAGATCTCCACCACCGCGAGAACCATCTGGGTCACCAACCGGCCCCCGCGGTTCCTGCCGGATGGCGTCGACGGCCGGGCCTTGTTCGAGCTCGCCTCCCGCCGTGCAGTGGCCCTGGCTGCCGGACGGACTGATCCCGGCGGCATCGCCGCCCTGGGGGACATCGTGATGGTCCCGGAGGTGCTTGCCGCCCGTGAGCGCGGCGTCTTGACCGCGCTGCCGATGTTCGATCGGCTCACCGTCGACGGCATCGCCTGGGGTGAGCGTCACCAGCGGGCTGATGTCGTGGTGTGGGCGACGGGATTTCGGCCCGCCCTCGCACACCTGCGCCCGTTGCGGCTGCGCGATCACACCGGCACGGTGCCGGTCGCCGGCACCCGCGCACTCAAGGAACCGCGCCTGCACCTGCTCGGCTACGGCGACTGGACCGGACCCGGTTCGGCCACCCTCCTCGGCGTCGGCCGCACCGCCAAGGCCGCTGTCGCCGACCTCGACCTCGACACCCGACCTGCGTGAAAGGACCTCGACCGTGAGCACACCCTCGGTGCTGTTCGTCTGTGTGAAGAACGGCGGAAAATCCCAGATGGCCGCCGGCCTGATGCGGGCCGCCGCCGGCGACACCGTCGCGGTGCACTCCGCCGGTACGAAGCCCGGCACCAGTATCAATGCCCTGGCGGCCGAAGTGCTCCTCGAAGTCGGTGTCGACATCGCGGGCGAGACTCCGACACTGGTCGACCCCCAGCTGGTTCGGGACGTCGATCTCGTGGTCACCCTCGGCCGCGAAGCCCGTCTCGATCCGGTGGCCGGGACACGGTTCGAGAACTGGGACACCGACGAGCCGTCCGAGCGCGGCATCGACGGCATCGAACGGATGCGGCTGGTCCGCGACGACATCGCCGCTCGTGTCACCGACCTTGCCGACCGGCTCCGTCGCTGAAGACACCGATGTCGGCCATCCGAATCCGGTGGCCGACATCGAGGGGTGTTGTTCAGCAGCAGGACGGTGCGGCTGGCGCCTCCTGCTTGTCCTCGGTCGGGGCGGCGGCGGTGCCGCAGCACACGCCGCCCTCGGTGGCGGCCGAATCGTCGAGGTGCTGTGGGCTCGAGCCGAAGGTCTCCGAATCGGCGAGGACGGTGTAGACCTCCCACTTCTCCCCGGCCGGCCCGGTGACCCACACCTTGTCCTGGGTAGCGAAGCAGCAGGTGGTGCCGATCTCCTCATCGGTGAACAGCCCTTCGCCGGTCAGGCGGGCAATCTCGGCATGGACCTTCTCGCTCGATTCCACCTCCACGCCCAGGTGGTTGATGGTGCCGCCCTTGCCGGGGTTCTCCAGCAGCACGAGCTTGAGCGGCGGCTCGGCGATCGCGAAGTTCGCGTAGCCCGGCTTGACCTTGGCCGGTTCGGTGCCGAACAGCTTCGAGTAGAAGGCGACCGCTTCTTGCAGGTCGTCGACGTTGAGGGCGAGTTGTGCGCGGGACATGACATCCTCCACTTGTGTGACATATGTCGAAACTCTGGACGGGTACAGGATGCGCCACCTTTTCGACATATGTCAAGTAAGTGGATAAGCTCGAACCATGCCGAAAGCTCTGCCTGTGATCGACGTCAGCGCCCCGATCTGCTGCGAACCGGTTTCGGCCGCGCCGATGAGCGACAACGCAGCTCTCGAACTCGCCCTGCGGCTGAAGGCGCTGGCGGACCCGGTCCGCATCAAGCTCATGTCGATCCTGCTCACCGCCGACGACGGCGAAGTGTGCACCTGCGATCTCGCCACCGGCGTCGATCTGACCGAATCCACCGTCAGTCACCACCTCGGGCAACTGCGCAAGGCCGGCATGGTCGTATCCGAACGCCGCGGGATGAACGTCTTCTGCCGCCCTCGCGCCGAGTCTCTCGAAGCCCTGCGGATGGTGCTGGACCCGAACTGTTGTCGCTGATCCCGACGTGGTGTCGATTACCTGCCATATGGCCCGGAAGGACGTACATCGAGCAGAAAATCGGGGGTTGGGCGCGCAGCGGCCTTGGTTGGGTCGCTGGTCCGGTGAAGACTGTGTGCAGGACGACGGCGTCGGCCACGCGTCCCGCCAGGTCGAGCGTGCGCTCGCCGAGCGCGACCATGAGGATCGGGATGCGGTCGACGCCCTCGGCGGTGCGTCGCAGATACGGGAAGTCGCCGGCCGGGCCGTGCCGGTCGACGACCGCGTCACCGCGCCACAGCGTCCGGAGCAGATCGACGGTGTCCTCGAGCCGCGCCGACGTCACGCGAGGCAGACCCATGAGATCGAACAGCACGTCGAAGCCGCGGCCGAACCCGAGGGCGTAGCGGCCGCGGCTCAACCGGTGCAGTGTGGTCGCCATCGTCGCTGTGACGAGGGGATGGCGGGTGTGCGGATTGGTCGCTGCGGTGCCGATCCCGAGCGTGCGGCTCGTCGCGGCGGCCGCACCGGCCAGCGCTGCCGCGTCCTTGGTGTCGAACCGTTCCGACAGGAAGACCGAGCCGAGACCGATGCGTTCGGCGACGGCGATCTCGTCGAGCAGCGCCCTCGGGTCGTCGGCGTGCCCGGCGAGGCCGTAGAACCCGAGTTCCGGACAGTCCGGCTCCGGTACGGATCCGCCGGGGATGCTCACGAGCGGGCCGCCGCCTTCCGTCGCTGCAGCACGCTGCCCACTGCGTTGTCGAGCTTCGAGCCCAGCGGCCAGCCCACGTAGTGACACAGGAACAGGGCGATCTCGCGGAGCTGCTGCTCGTCGAGTTCCTCGTTCTTCAGCGCCGCTTCGATCTGGATCTCGGCGATGTCCGGGGCGCCCTGCGCGGTGAGTGCCCCGAGCAGCAGCAGTCGCCGATCACGAATGGTCAGCCCGGGCCGGGTCCAGATGTTCGCGAACAGGTGGTCGGCGGTGACGGCGAAGTGCTCACCGGGACCGTCCTGCATCTCCCAGCCGTAGACCTTGGACATCATCTCCAGGCCGCGGCGGCGGGTCTCGTCGGTCATGCGTGCTCCTTCCGGGAACGGGTCCGTGCGATCTCTCCCGTGCCGACTCCGAGGCCGGGGCCGAGGTCGGACAGCGCCCGGGCTCCGAGCGGCAGATCGACTCCGAGGCGATCGCCGAGATCGAGTGCCAGCGCGAGATCCTTCTCACCCAGGGCGCGCACGCGCGAGAAGATCGGGAACCAGGAGTCGTCCTCCGCGAGAGGAGATGTGGTGTCGCGCCACATGATCGAACCGGCGCCGCCGGTGATCGCGTCGGTGTGCCGGACGACCTTGCCGAGCTCGGTGATGTCGATGCCCGCGGTCTCGGCGAGTCGTTGTGCCTCCGTCGCCGCGGTGAACGCGATGAAGTGGAGCAGGTTGCGGGCGAGCTTCATCCGGGTTCCCGCCCCGACGGGACCCGCGTGCACGACCAGCGACGCGAAGGTGCCGAACGGTTCCTCGATCTTGGCGAAGCCGTCGTCGGTCGCGCCGACCATCACGGCGAGAGTGCCGTTCTTCGCACCGCCGGCGCCGCCGCTGACCGGTGCATCGACGAAGTCGACTCCCTTCTCGGCACACTTCGCGGCGAGCTCGACGGCGGTGGTGTCGGAGATCGTCGAGTGCACCGCGACGACCGTGCCGGGCCGGGCCGTCGCGAGCAGTCCGTTCGGACCGGTGACGACGTCGCGGACCTGGGCGTCGTCGAGGACGGTCACGCACACGAGGTCGCAGTCGGCGGCCAGCTCCGCCGGGCTCGACGCCGCCGCGGCGCCCTTGTCGGTGAACGGGCTCATCGCCTCGGGCACCACGTCGAGCACGGTGAGGCCTCCGGGTCGGGTGAGCAACCGCTCGGCCATCGGTGCCCCCATGTTGCCCAGCCCGATGTAACCGACCCGGCCGATCATGGAGTCGGTCACGAGCGGATCACCTGCCCGCCGTCGACGTTGAAGATCTGCCCTGTGACCCAGGCGGCCTCGTCGGAGAGCAGGAACAGGCACATGCCGACGAGATCGTCGGGAGTGCCCATGCGCTTGAGCGGCAACTGCTTCACCATGTCGGCGACCATATTCGCGGGGGTGGTGGTGCGGGTCGCCTCGGTGTCGATGGGGCCGGGGGCGATCGCATTGATGCGGATGTTCGACCCGCCGAGCTCGACGGCGAGTTGCTGTGTGAGACCGTTGATCCCGACCTTCGCGAGCCCGTAGAAACCCGAGTACAGCCAGGCCGCCGTCGACGACTGGTTGACGATCGACCCGCCGTTCTTCGTCATGTGCGGCCACACCGCGCGGGTGACGTTGAGGGCGCCGTCGAGGTTCACGCTCATGAACTTCTTGTAGTAGTCCCACGGAACCGTCAGCAGCAGATCGAGTTTCATGCCGCCGTAGATGGCGGCATTGTTGATCACGTGGTCGATGCTGCCGTAGGTCTCGACGGTCGACGCGGCGAGTGCCTCGGCGGAGGCGGGGTCGGAGACGTCGACCGAGGTGAAGCTCGCGATGCCGCCGTCGGCGACGATCTGTTTGGCGACCTGTTCGCCGAGTTCGGCATCGATATCGGCGACCACCACGTTCGCGCCCTCGGCGGCGAGCGCACGCGCGTACGCCTCGCCGATCCCCTGGGCAGCGCCGGTGACGATCGCGGTGCGACCGGTGAAACGTGCCATCGGAAAAGTCCTTTCGGAAGTTCGGGTCAGCTCGCGGGTTCGGCGACGAGCTTGGTCTCCAGGTACTCCTCGAAACCGGCCACACCCATCTCGCGGCCGATCCCGGACTGCTTGTAGCCCCCGAACGGGGCGTCGGCGGCGTACCAGATGCCGCCGTTGACGCCCAGCGTGCCGGTCCGTACACCTGCGACGACCCGCGCGATGCGGTCCGGATCGGTGCCGTACACCGAACCCGAGAGGCCGTAGGGGGAGTCGTTGGCGATGCGGATCGCGTCGTCGTCGCCGTCGTGAGGGATGATCACGAGCACCGGGCCGAAGATCTCCTCCCGCGCTGTACGCGCGGAGTTGTCGAGGCCGGCGATGAGGGTGGGTTCGACGAAGAATCCCCGCTCGTGTTCGGCGGGACGTCCGCCGCCGGTGACGATCGTGCCGCCTTCCTCGACGGCGAGGCGGATGAAGCCCTCCACCCGCTGTCGCTGCTTCTCGGAGATGAGCGGCCCGCACACCGTGCCGGGATCGCGCGGGTCGCCGGGCCGGATGCCGCTCATGGACTTCGCGGTCAGGGCCACCGCTTCGTCGTACCGTTCGCGGGGAACGAGCAGACGCGTGGTGATCGCGCAGCCCTGGCCGGCATGCGTGCACACGGTGAAGGCCGCCATCGAGCAGGCGCCGCGCAGGTCGGCGTCGTCGAGGACGATGAACGCCGACTTGCCGCCGAGTTCGAGGAAGACCTTCTTGAGGTTCTCTGAGGCCGCGCGCATCACGGCCCGGCCGGTCGCGGTGGAACCGGTGAACGAGATCAGGTCGACGCGCGGATCCTCGCTCAGCTGTGCGCCGAGCCTGTGGTCGCTCGAGGTGACGATGTTCAGCACTCCCGGCGGGATGTCGGTCTCCTCGGCCGCGATCCGCCCGACCAGGGCCGCACACCACGGGGTGTCTGGGGCGGGCTTGAGCACCACGGTGTTCCCGGCGGCGAGAGCGGGCCCGAGCTTGGCGAAGTTGATCTGGTGCGGGAAGTTCCACGGCGTGATCGCGCCGACGACCCCGACCGCTTCCTTGAGCAGATAGCGGTGGGTGGGGATACCCATGGGGGAGGCGTTGCCGAGATCCTGCGTCCACGCGTAACTTTCGGCGAGGTCGGCGAAGTAGAGCAGATCGTCGATGGGGCCTTCGAGATGCGCGGCGCTCGTGAGGAATCGGGGAGCGCCGACCTCGGCGATGGTGATCTCCCGCAGTTCCTCGATGTGCTCGCGCAGAGCGTCGCGCAACTGACGGAGGCAGCGGGCCCGGAAGGCGTGGTCGCGTGACCAGTCGGTGTCGTCGAAGGCGCGACGCGCGGCCGCGATCGCGGCGTCCATGTCGGTGGCGGTGCCCTCGGCCGCGTGGCCGAGCAGTTCTTCGGTGCTCGGATCGGTGATCGCGAAGGTGCCTCCGCTGCCGGGTACGAGCTTGCCGTCGATCAGAAGGGTGGAGCTGTCGGTGGGGCGAAGTGTCATCAGACGTTCCCTCGGTTCTGGACAGGTGTCTGGACTATAGTTCGGCGACGCGATCGAATGCAACGGTTCGTCCGAAACGGACGAAACCGGTGTCGTGTGCGAGGAATTCGACGAATCTCGCACACAACACCGGTCTCGACGAGGGTCCGGTGGTCTCCGGTCAGAACACGCGCAGTCCGAGGTGTCGCCGCGTGCGCAGATCGAGCAGATATGCCTTCCACAGCAACGGCCACACCCACGGCGTGACGCGGTGCAGGCGCCGGACCGCCACGAGATAGCGGTCGAAACGCCGCTGGTCGTCGGCGGTCCACGGGTAGTGCATGAGGTCGCGGAACTCCGGCGGCAGCGCACCGCGCGTGATCAGTTCGAACGACCTGCCGAGCACCCGGTGGATCCCGCGGCCCAGTCGTCCGAGACGCACCTCGAGGAACGCGAGATTGCAGAGTTCGGTGAGGTACTCGCGCACCTGCTCGTTCATGGAGATGTCGGTGACGCCGGCCTTCCACAGTTCCTCGTACTCCTCGCGGGTCGTGGGCCACGACTCCGGTCGGACGTTCAGTGTCGTCGCGAGGGTTGCGCCGTCGCGAAGGATGCGGGCGTACTGCTCCTCGGTGAGCGGGCCGTACAGGAATTCGTGCTGGTCGATGAAGTACTCGAGCAGGCAGACCGCGACCCACAACTGCAGGGCGGGGGAGTTGGCGCTGTAGCGGACCTCCGCGCCGGGTGGCGACGTGACCCGCGCGTGGATCTTCCGCACCGACTCGCGGACGAAATCGCGGTCGGCGTCGTTACCGAACACCGCGACCGCCAGATAGGTGCCGGTCGTGCGGGCCCGCTTGACCGGATGGAGATCGGCGCGGCCGGTATCGACCGTGCTGTCGACGACGCCCTGGCCGACGCCGGGATGGGCGAGCTGCATGATGACGTTGGCGGCGTTGATCGTGCCACCGAGCGGTGAGACGAGATCGCCGAGAGTGTCGATCGTCCGCATGACCCCTCCATCTGAAGACGGACGTGTTCAGTTGATGCGTGCCACTCTAGCGTGTCTTCGTGGGGTCGAGGGAGGCGCCGGCCAGAACTCCGCGCACGACCGCTTCGTAGATGCGGTCGAGATCGAGCTCGTCGCCCAGGAAGCCGCTGCTCTGGAGAACCGCGAAACCGTGCAGGGCGGCGAACATGCCGACCGCGGCCTCGAGCGTCTCCTCCTCCGGAACGCCGCAGGATGCGAGCATCGTTCGCAGAGCGACGTTGGCGTCCAGTGCGGCGGCGAGCAGACCGTCGCGATCGACCGGTGCAGTGGTCAATGCTTCGTAGCGGCGGGGATGTTCGACGGCCCAGATGTGGTGGGCGTCGATCAGCGCGCGCAACCCGTCGACGCCGCTGCGGCCCATCGCGACCTCCCGCAGATGCGCTCCGAGATCGCTCATCGCGCGGATCTGCACGGTCGCCCGCACATCGTCGAGATTGCGGACGTGGTTGTACAGCGAGGCCGTGACGATTCCCAAGCGCGACGAGAGGGTGCTCATCGTGAGCTGTTCCCATCCCAGCTCGTCGACGATCCCGAGCGCGGCTGCGACGACCTTGTCGCGGGTCAGTGTCCGCCGACGCACGGGTCGGGAGTTGTCGTCTGCCATGAAAGCAGTCTAAGGGGCTTCCATTCCAAACGAAGGTGAGTAGTTTGTAAACGAATACCATTCGTACAATCCCACGAGAGCGGCTTCATGACGACTTCACCCACAGATCTCAAGAACCCCGACGTCTTCGCCCAGGGGGTCCCGCACGGCTACTTCTCCGAACTCCGGCGCACCTGTCCGGTCCACCGCCAACCCGAGGAGGGCGGCGCAGGCTTCTGGGCCGTCACCCGGCACGCCGACGTCATCGCGGTCTCCCGCGACAGCACGACTTTCTCCTCGGCCCTCGGGACCACCCAGATCGACGATTTCGACGAGGAGACACGCCTGAAACAGGCGTCCATGCTGCTCAACCTCGATCCGCCGGAGCACACCCGCCTTCGGCAACTCGTGAGCCGTGGCTTCACCCCGCGCATGGTGAAGACGCTCGAGGAGCGTATCCGGCGGACGTGCGAACGCACCGTCGACGCCGCGATCGAGGCCGCACGCGACGGCACGGTGATCGACTTCGTCCCGGCGATCTCGGCTCCACTGCCGCTGGAGGTGATCGCAGCGCTGCTCGGCGCACCGGCCGAGGACGTCAGCAAGCTCTACGACTGGTCGAACCGCATGATCGGCTGGGACGACCCCGAATACGGCACCACCCAGGAGGACGGCGAGCTCGCCGCCGCCGAGATCTTCCTGTACGCCAACGAGATTGCCGCGCAACGACGCATCGAACCGCGCGACGACATCGTCTCGAAGCTGGGGTGTCCCGACGAGAACGGCGACACGCTCTCCGAGATGGAGTTCGACATGTTCTTCGTCCTGCTCGTCATCGCGGGCAACGAGACGACGCGCAACGCGATCTCGGGCGGGATGCAGGCCTTCGTCGATCATCCCGAACAATGGCGCCGGCTGCAGGACGATCCCGGTCTGATCGACAGCGCCGTGGAGGAGATCCTGCGCTGGGTCACGCCCGTGGTCGGCTTCCGCCGCACGCCCACCTGTCCGGCCGCGATCGGCGACCAGCAGGTCGAACGGGGCGACAAGGTGATCGTCTACTACCCGAGCGCGAACCGCGACGAGGAGGTCTTCGACGACGCGCACGTCTTCGACATCGGGCGCGAGCACAATCCGCACGTCGCCTTCGGTGGGACGGGTGTGCACTTCTGCCTCGGGGCACATCTGGCGCGACTCGAACTGCGGATCATGTTCGAGACCCTCGCCGCCCGGATCGACCGGGTCGAGCCGGCGGGTGAACCGCGGCGGTTGCGATCGAATTTCATCAACGGCATCAAGTCCATGCCCGTCCGTATCCACCCCCGAGAGCGCTGAATTCGCCGAATGAACGCGCTGCGGGCATTGCCGACCCCCTCCAACCGTAGTAATGTCCAGACACGTGTCCAGAAACGTGAATCTCGAATCGACCCGTCGCCGCCTGACCGAGAAGCAGGCCGACACGGTTGCGAGGCTCACGCAGGCCGCGGTCGAGGTGCTCCGCGAGGAGGGATTCACGGGGTTGACGGTGCGTATGGTCGCCGCCCGCGCCGGTGTCGCCCCGGCCACCGCCTACACCTACTTCTCGTCGAAGGAACACCTCGTCGCCGAGGTGTTCTGGCGTCGCTTGGCCAACGCTCCCACGGCCGACGCCGAGAGCACGAGCCGTGCCGATCGGGTGGTCGCGGTGCTGCGGGGAATCGCGCTGTTGCTGGCCGACGAACCCGAACTCGCCGCCGCCGTCACCAGTGCACTGCTCGGTCACGACCCCGATGTCGAACACCTGCGTGCGCGCATCGGACTCGACATCCGTCACCGGATCTCGGCAGCGCTCGGCGCCGACTCCGATCCCGACGAACTCGAAGCACTCGAACTGCTCTACGCCGGCGCGCTGGTCCGGGCCGGCATGGGCTACGGCACCTACGAGAAACTCGCCGACAGGCTGGAGACATCCGCCCGACTTCTATTGGAGTGAGCCATGATCCAGGCATCCCCGGGCTCCGCGTCGCACGCAGGGCCCGCTTCGCCCGATCCACCGACGCTCGGCCCCGTGATCTTCAACCCGTACGACTACGCCTTCCACGAAGATCCGTATCCCACCTACCGCCGCCTCCGTGAAGAGGCGCCGGTCTACCACAACCCCGACCTCGAGTTCTGGGCCCTGTCCCGTCACGCCGACGTCGTCGCGGCCTTCCGCGACAACACGCGACTCTCGAGTGCGAACGGTGTCTCGCTCGATCCGTCCGCCTACGGGCCCAACGCCCACAAGGTGATGTCCTTCCTCGCGATGGACGACCCGCGCCACATGCGCATGCGCCGGCTCGTCTCCAAGGGATTCACTCCGCGGCGCGTCGCCGACCTCGAGGAACGCATCCTCGAACTGACCCTGCGCTATCTCGAACCCGCTGCAGAAGCAGGGGAATTCGACTGGATCTCGGAGTTCGCAGGCAAGCTGCCCATGGACGTGATCTCCGAACTCATGGGCGTGCCCGAATCCGACCGCAGCGAGATCCGCCGTCTCGCCGACCTCGTCGTCCACCGCGAGGAGGGCGTGCTCGACGTGCCGGTCGCCGCGATGGAGGCATCGCTGCACCTCGTCGGCTACTACGCCGACATGCTCGCCGAACGCCGGAAGAAGGAGACCTCCGACCTCACGTCGGCGTTGCTGGCAGCCGAGATCGACGGCGACCGGCTCACCGACGACGAGATCATCGGGTTCATGTTCCTCATGGTGGTCGCGGGCAACGAGACCACCACGAAACTCCTCGGTAACGCCCTCTACTGGGGCGCGCACAACAAATCCGAGGTGGCGCAGGTCCTCCGCGATCCGGCTCGCGCACCGCAGTGGGTGGAGGAGACCCTCCGCTACGACACCTCGAGCCAGATCGTCGCCCGCACCGCCGTCGCCGATATCGAACTGCACGACGCCACCATCCGGTCCGGCGACAAGGTGCTGCTGCTCATCGGATCCGCCAACCGCGATTCCGACGTATTCGACACCGCCGACGACTTCCGCATCGGACGCGACAGCTCCCAGAAGATCGCCAGTTTCGGTGGGGGAGTGCATTTCTGCCTCGGTGCACATCTGGCCCGCCTCGAGGCGAACATCGCGCTCGAACAGTTCGCCCGGCGCGTCGCCGACTACGAGATCGACGAGGACCGCTGCGAACGTGTCCATTCCACCAACGTCCGAGGCTTCGCGGCCCTTCCTGTAGAGGTCACCGAACGACATGCCTAGATTCGAACCCCATCCCGAACGCCGTCCCGCGCTGGTCGCCGGAGCCTCCTCCGGAATCGGTACCGCCACCGCCTACGCGCTCGCCGAGGCCGGGCACCCCGTCGCGCTCGGGGCGCGCCGCGTGGAGGAGTGCGCGGCGATCGCGGAGAAGATCCGCGGTGAGGGCGGCGAGGCCTTCGCCCACTTCCTCGACGTGTCGTCCACCGAATCCGTCGACGAGTTCGTCACCGCAGCGGAAGAGGCTCTCGGCGCCGCGGAGATCGTCGTCTCGGGAGCGGGCGACATGGATTTCGCGCTGCCCCACGAGATGGACCCCGACCGGTTCGCCTTCCAGGTCAACGTGCACCTGATGGGCACCCAACGCCTGGCCCATCGCGTGCTCCCCGGCATGATCGAACGCAAGCGCGGCGACTTCGTCGTGATCGGATCCGACTGTGCCGTGCTTCCCCGGCCCTGGATGGGTGCCTACAACGCCGCCAAGACCGGCCTCGAAGCGCTCGTCCGCGAGATGCGGATGGAACTCGAGGGTACGGGTGTCCGCGCGTCGGTCGTGCGCCCCGGACCGACGCAGACCGGTGCCGGCATGACCGCGCCGGCGGAGGTGCTCGAACCGATGCTCGAAGACTGGGGCACATGGGGTTTCGCCCGACACCCCTACTTCCTTCGCGCATCCGACATCGCCGCGGCCGCGCTCTCGGTCGTCTCGGCCCCCCGCGGCGCCCACATCGTGCTCATCGAGGTTCAACCCGAAGCACCCCTGCGGAAGGACAATTCATGACCACACTCGTCGAGCCCCGGCGTGTGTCCGGCGGCGAACACGAACACGGCCACCTCGAGGAACTGCGCACCGATCCCATTGCGCTCATGCGCCGGGTGCGCGAGGAGTGCGGCGACGTCGGGGTCTTCCAGCTCGCCGACAAGAAGGTCGTACTCCTCTCCGGTGCGGAGGCCAACGAGTTCTTCTTCCGTGCCGCGGACGAGGATCTCGATCAGCAGGCCGCCTATCCGTTCATGAAGCCGGTCTTCGGTGAGGGTGTCGTCTTCGACGCCAGCCCCGAACGCCGCAAGGAGATGCTGCACAATTCGGCGCTGCGCGGCGAACAGATGCGCGGTCACGCGGCGACCATCGACCGCGAAGTGCAGGACATGGTCGCCCGGTGGGGCGACGAAGGCGAGATCGACCTGCTCGAATTCTTCGCCGAGCTGACCATCTACACGTCGTCGGCCTGCCTGATCGGCAAGAAGTTCCGCGACCAGCTCGACGGACGGTTCGCCCACCTCTACCACGACCTCGAGAAGGGCACCGACGCACTGGCCTTCGTCGATCCCTACGCGCCGATCGAGAGTTTCCGGCGACGCGACGAGGCCCGCCGCGGGCTTGTGGAGCTCGTGCAGGAGATCATGGACGGACGCATCGCGAACCCGCCGCAGGGCAAGGAGGACCGCGACATGCTCGACGTCCTCGTCTCGATCAAGGACGAGGACGGCAAGGAGCGGTTCAGTGCCGACGAGATCACCGGCATCTTCATCTCGATGATGTTCGCCGGCCACCACACCACCTCCGGCACGGCGGCCTGGGCGCTCATCGAACTGCTGCGCAACCCCGAGTGCATGCAGCAGGTCACGGCAGAACTCGACGTCCTGTACTCCGACGGCGAGAGCGTGAGCTTCCATGCACTGCGGCAGATCCCGGTACTCGAGGCGGTGCTCAAGGAGACGCTGCGCCTGCACCCGCCGCTGATCCTGCTTCTTCGGGTCGCGCGCGACGACTTCGAGGTCGCCGGATACCGGATCTCGGAGGGCGATCTCGTGGGTGCGACACCGGCGATCTCCAACCGGATCCCGGAGGACTTCCCGGATCCCGACGCCTTCGATCCCGGCCGCTACATCGACCCCAACCAGGAGGACATCGTCAACCGGTGGACCTGGATCCCGTTCGGGGCGGGCCGGCACCGCTGTGTGGGAGCGGCGTTCGCGCTCATGCAGCTGAAGGCGATATTCTCGGTTCTGCTGCGCGACTTCGAGTTCGAACTGTCCCAGCCGCCCGAGACCTACCGCAACGATCACTCGAAGATGGTGGTCCAGCTCGAACAGCCGTGTGCTGTGCGGTACCGGCGTCGCACCCGCGCGGCGGCCGGCACCGGCACGGCAACGCAGGAGTGAGGTTCGGATGAGGATCGAAGCAGATCTCGATCTGTGTCAAGGACACGCGATGTGCTCGATGGAAGCCCCGGACGCCTTCACGGTCGCCAAACGGGGTGAGGTGGAGATCCTCCTCGACCCCGTGCCGGAGGAGATGCACGCCGACGTACGAGCAGCTGTGAAGTACTGCCCCACCCAAGCCCTTCGCATCGTCGAAGACTGAGGACCAGGAGACAGGATGGCCACATTCGATCGTGCCGAGCTCGACGAGATGATCACCCGCTGGGTCGACGCCAACAAACGCGCCGAGGCCGAAGGCGACTGGAAGCCTTTGGCCGACCTGTACACCGAGGACGCCACCTACGGCTGGAACTACGGTCCGAAGGACGAGTTCATGGCCGTGGGCCGCGAGGAGATCCGCGACCTCGCATTGGGCCAGGAGATGGACGGGCTCGAAGGCTGGCAGTATCCCTACCAGCAGTTCGTCGTCGACGAACGCTCCGGCGACGTGATCGGGTTCTGGAAGCAGATCGCCGACGCGACCCGCGAGAACGGCGAGCACTACTCCGTGCACGGCATCGGCGGGAGCTGGTTCCGGTACGGCGGCAACTTCCAGTGGTCGTGGCAGCGCGACTTCTTCGACTTCGGCAACGTCTCGCACCTGTTCCTCGAGATGATCACGGCGGATGCGCTGTCCGACGGCATGCAGAAGCGGATCGAGCGATCGACGGGGAAGAAGCGTCTTCCCGGCTGGTACCGGGTCGGCGAGTCGCCGGTTCCGTTGTGGTGACCGGCGTGGACACCGGCGGATCGTTCGCCGCGCTCTCCCGCACCGACCTCGCCGCGCTCGTCCCCGAACTGTTGCTGTGCGGTCAGCTCATCGACCGTTCGGGGATGGCGCATCTGATCTCGGCGTTCGGTCGGGAGGGCATGGCGGAGGTGGCCATCGAGGAATGGCAGGCGTCGTCGCCGTGGTACACGCGCCGCATGCAGCGTGCCCTGAAGTTCGAGGGCGACGACGTCGTCACCATCTTCAAGGGCATGCAACTCGATATCGGGGCGCCCCCGCAGTTCATGGACTTCCGCTATCGCGTCGACGACCGCGACCACGGCGAGTTCTCGCTCGACCATTGCGGGGCGCTGATGGACGTCGAGCCCCTCGGCGACGCCTACGTGACCGCGATGTGCCACGACATCGAGGACCCGACCTTCGACGCCACCGCGCTCGCCACCAATCCGCACGCCCGGGTCCGGCCGATCCATCGGCCGCCCCGCGCGCCGGCCGATCGGCACCCGCACTGCGCGTGGACGGTCACCATCGACCCCTCGTACGAACCACCGGCTGTCGCACCTCACACCGAAGCGCTCGGCCGGTCCGCGGCCGTGGCACTCGAGCTGAGCCCGATCGACCGCGACGGCGAAGGGAGACACGACTATTCGGGTCCCCTCCTCGCAGACCTCCGGTTCGACGAGTTCTCGAAGTCGGCCCTGGTACGCATCGCCGAGGAGGTGTGCCTGCAGCATCACCTGCTCGCTCTGGGCTTCCTCATGAGTGTGCGCAAGCGAACCGACGAGCAGTCCGCGATCGAGCTGACCCGCAAGCAGCTCACGGGTATCGCCGGCATCACGTCCGAGCGCATCCGTACCGCGCTGGGATTGCCGCGCTCGTTCGCCGGCCTGTCCGCGGTGCTCGACGTACACCCGATGCTGGCACCGGACCGGTATGTCGATCGGGTGATCTGTTTCGACGACGACGCGCTGGGTCTCCGGATCAACCGGCGAGGTGGCGCCTTCGACGACGGGTCCTGGCCCACTTTGATCGACCCCGACCACCTCGGTCCGCTCGACGCTCTGGTGCGCGGTGTGGACCCGCACTTCACCACCCGCCTGGTCTCCGCGACCGAAGAGGCTCTCGTCGTCGAGGTGTTCCGTGCCGAATCCCCGGCGAACGAGTGCGACGAGGTCGCCATCACGCGCTTCAGCACGGGTTCGTCCTTCGTCTTCGAAGATCGGGGAATCCCACTCCCGCTCACGGTTGTCTGACCACGCTCCAGGAGAGCCCTTCGTGAATATTGCGCTGTCCCGCCGTACCTTCCTGCGGGGAACCGTCGTCGGCGGTGCGGCCGTTGCCGCGTTGTCGTTGTCCCCGATCCCACGCGCACGCGCCGAGGTCACCGAGGAGCGCCATCGGGCGGTCGTCGTGGGCAGCGGATTCGGCGGTGCGATCACCGCGTTGCATCTCGGCCGGGCCGGTGTGCAGACCCTGGTCCTCGAACGGGGCATCCGCTGGCCCACGGGACCGAATGCCGAGACGTTCCCTCACATGCTGCAACCGGACCGGCGGATGTCGTGGTTGTCGTCCGCCCCGGTGATGACCGGTACTCCGCCGATCCCGACCGAACCGTTCACCGGGCTCATCGAACGGGTTCCGGGGAACGGCATGGACGTCATGTGCGGCGCGGGGGTCGGCGGGAGTTCGCTGGCCTATCACGGCATGACCGTGCAGCCCGACGGGCAGCGATTCTCCGATTCGGTGTCCTCGCGTATCGACTACGACCTGCTGGCCTCCGACCACTACCGGCGGGTGGCGCGGATGCTGCAGGTCGCGACCATCCCGGACGATCTGCTCGACCACGATCGGTACCGGTCCTCACGACAGTTCCTGGACCGTGCAGGCTCGGAGGGCTACGACACGTTCAGGGTGCCGATGTGCATCGACTGGGACTTCGCGCGACGGGAGCTGACCGGGGAACTGAAACCGTCCTACACGACGGGCGACGTCATCTACGGAGTCAACAACGGCGGTAAGTTCTCGGTCGACGTCACCTATCTCGCCGAAGCTGAACGCACGGGGCACGTCACGGTCGAGCCGCTGCATCGGGTCGGCGACATCGAGCGCGCTCCGGACGGCACCTGGATCGTGCACGTCGACCGGATCCACACGGATGGGAAGGTTCTCGAACGCAAGCGGATCCTCGCACAGTCGCTGTTCCTCGGTGCCGGATCGGCCGGCACGACCCGTCTCCTCGTGAAGGCGAAGGCGAAGGGGTTCGTCCCCGATCTTCCCGACGGCGTCGGAACGGGATGGGGCAACAACGGCGACCGAGTGTTCGCCGTGACGAGTCCGCTCGTCAGCCCCGGCGACCATCAGGGCGGCCCCGCCTGTGTGGGTATGCGCGACTACACCGATCCCGCCGGACCGTTGATGATCGTCACCGGCCCGGTGCCGTTCCCCGACGATGTGGGAACGACCACGATGATCGGTCTGGGGATCGTCGACGGCCGAGGAGTCTGGCACTACGACGCCGGCCGCGACGATGCGGTCCTGAACTGGGATCAGGCCTACGACCGGGAACTCACCCGCGCGATCGAGGCCCGCATCCGGCGGATCGCGGGACCGGCCTCGATCGTCATCGACGTCAACGCCGTCGACATCAACACCTTCCATCCGCTCGGGGGTGCGCCGTTCGGGGCGGTGTGCGACGACGCCGGTCGCGTGCACGGCCAGCCCGGCCTGTATGTGGTGGACGGCGCGAAGATCTCGGGATCGACCGGGGCGTGCAATCCGTCGATGACGATCGCGGCACTCGCCGAGTACGGCGCCGATCGGATCGTCTCACGCGACCTGGATCGCGTGTTCTGACCTGACGGGTGGTTCCGGTGGCTCGGCCGCCGGAACCACCCGTTCGGTCTCAGCCCTTCGCGGCCGACAGACCGGCGCGGCGACCGAAGAAGCTTCCGTCTCCCAGCGACGTGCCGCTCGCATAACCCCACGCGCACACGCCCGACGTGCAGCGACCGGCGGCGAACAGGCCGGGGATCGGATCGCCGGACACGTGCAGCACTTCCGAGTTCACCGACGTGCGCAGACCGCCGAGCGTGAAACCTGCTGTGCAGTTACGGAGATCGAGCGCGGCGATCGGGCTGCCGATGGGCTTGACCCACTCGCTCTTCTTGCCCAGCACCGGATCGCTGCCGTTCTCCGCGTGCCTGTTGTAGACCTCGACGGTCGCCTGCAACGTCCCGGCAGGCAGTTCCATGTCGGATTCGAGTTCGGCGACGGTCTCCGCGACCCACTTCGGACGGAACCGGAAGAAGGGCGTCGAACTCGTTGCCGCACAACCCTCCTCGTACGCCTGTTCGTCGATGATCAGATAGGCCTGGTTGTCGTTCTTCAGCAGCGTGAGCTGACCGATACGGCCCGGATAGGTGTCCTCGGGGACGTACCGCTGACCGCGGCCGTTGACGAGGATGCCGCGGGCCATCAACTGCGGGTCGCCGAAGAAGGCGACCTCGGTGGCGTCCATGTGCGCGAGATCGGCGCCGAGCGCCTGCGCCATGCGGATCGCACGGCCGTCGTGCTCCTCGATCGCCGCACCCGGGCGACCGCTGAGCTGCGGCGCGTACGACTCGACCATCTCCTGGTTGTACGCGAAACTGCCGGTCGCGAGGACGACGCCGCGGCGGGCCCGGATGTGGACGTCCTTGCCGTACTGCTTGGCCGTCAGGCCAACGACGCGTCCGTCGCCGTCGACGATCAACCGCTGCACCCGCACGTCGTATTCGGCACGCACACCGAGGCTTTCGGCGACCTGGGAGAGCGGCTGCATGAGCATGTACCCGCCACCCTTCTCGCCGGTCCGCTTGTCGGTCATCTGCGGAACGTGGCCGCGCGGGGCGGGCGTCGCGATCTCGTTGAAGGGCGCGGAGTTCTCGCCGCCGGAGTACATCAGGCCGTCGTCACCGGGGATCTCCCACCCGGGTTCGCCCCAGAAGCTCTCCTTGAACACCACGCCGTTGTCCACGAGCCACTCGTAGTGTTCGACGCTGTCCTCGCAGTACTCGATGATCTTCGCTTCGTCGGCGCCCGGCCCGAGCGCGGCGAGCATGAACGCCTTCATGTTCTCGGGCGTGTCGTCGAATCCGAGGGCCTTCTGCAGCGGGGTGCCGCCGCCGAGGTAGACGATGCCGCCCGACAGTGAGGCCGCACCGCCCCAACCGCCGGTCCGCTCGAGCACGAGCACGTCGGCACCCGCGCGGGCGGCCTCGATGGACGCCGAGACACCGGCGATGCCGTAACCGGCGACGACGACGTCGGCTTCGTGGTCCC
Organism: Rhodococcus sp. Chr-9; assembly: GCF_000801125.1. Taxonomy (NCBI): domain Bacteria; kingdom Bacillati; phylum Actinomycetota; class Actinomycetes; order Mycobacteriales; family Nocardiaceae; genus Rhodococcus; species Rhodococcus sp. Chr-9. Next base: position 198,670 of record NZ_JTIZ01000131.1, on the reverse strand, counting down.
AGGTGGAGACGCTGCCGGCGGGAAGGGGGTGGAGATCGGTGCTCATCGGGGTCCGTTCGGGGTCGGTGATCAGTGGTCGAGTTTCGAGGCGAGTCGGCCGATGTACGCGACGACGTCGTCCTGGGCGCGGTCGGGCAGACCGAAGATCACCTCGGTGACCCCGGCGTCCTCCCAGATCTTCAGTTGTTCGGCGTCGTGACGGCCTGCCAGAGCGAGGATCTCGGGAGTTCCGGCACGACCGGCGTCGGCCCAGGCCTTGTGGAGACGGGCGACGTTGTCGACGACGTTGTTCTCCGTGGGGGTGGTGATCCAGCCGTCGGCGTGGCGGACGATCCAGTCGAAGTTGCGGTCGGTGGAACCGGCGCCGAGGAAGATCGGGGGCCGTGGTTGCTGCACGGGTTTCGGCCACGCCCAGCTCGGCCCGAATGCGACGAAGTCTCCCTCGTAGGAGGCTTCTTCCTCGGTCCACAGCGCCTGCATCGCTTCGAGATACTGGCGCATGGCGGTGCGCTTCTTCTTCGGCGGTACGCCGTGGTCGGCGAGTTCTTCTGCGTTCCAACCGAATCCGACACCGAAGTTCACCCGGCCGCCGGAGAGGTGATCGAGGCTCGCGATGGTCTTGGCGAGCGTGATGGGGTCGTGCTCGAGGGGCAGTGCGACGGAGGTGCCCAGTTTGATCGTCGACGTCACCGCGGCTGCGAGCCCCAGCGCCACCCACGGATCGAGGGTGCGCATGTAACGGTCGTCGGGAAGGGTCTCGTTGCCCGTTCCCGGATGCGCGGATTCGCGGCGGATCGGGATGTGGGTGTGTTCGGGCACGTAGAAACTGTCGAAACCGCGACTCTCCGCGGTCGAGGCAGCGACTTCGGGCCGGATTCCCCGGTCGCTCGTGAACAGGGTGATTCCGTGGCGCACAACAGCCCCTCTCCAGACGGTGACGGAGAAAATGTAACGCGTTCTACATCCGGAGGGAAGAGATTTCCGGACACCTGTCCGGTTGCGGCCGGTCGGCCGTACGAAAAGGCAGTCGTCCCACGCTGAACTATCCTCGAAACGGGCATGAACGGAAGGTGGCGTGATGACGGAGCAGTCGACGACGGAGACCGCGGGCGAGGAGTCGGCGTCGACGCAGACCTCGCGGCCGGCCCTCGGGTCCACCCGGTCGCCCGGTGCGGGCCTGCGACCGGCACAGCGGGCGCGGTACATGCGGATCATCGCCTCCGCCGAGGAGCTCGCCTCCGAGGGTGGATACGACGCCGTGCAGATGCGGGCGGTCGCAGACCGATCCGGTGTCGCTCTCGGCACGGTCTACCGCTACTTCCCCTCGAAGAACCACCTGCTCGTCGTGGCGCTCGTACTCGAATTCGAGACCGCCGCCGAAGCCGTGACCACCGTGGAGATCCCTGGCGACAGTGCCGCCGAGCGCCTGATGGGCGTCCTGCGCGGAGTGATGCCGCGTCTGTCCGAGAACCCGCTGCGCTACGACGCGCTCATCCGGGCGGCGATGTTCGCCGACGCGTCCTCGGCGCCCGAACTCGACCGTCTCGGTGAGGTGCTCACCCGACTGTTCGCGCAGGCGGCAGGCATCGACATCGTCACCGAAGAGGTGCTCAACGCCGTGCGGATCATCGCCGACGTGTGGATGTCGGCGCTGGTCGCCTGGGTGGCGGGCCGGCAGTCGGTCGACGATGTGCTCGCGCACATGGACACCGCCGTCACGCTCGTGTTCGACCGGCTGAACCGACTGCAGCGGGCGAGCTGACGCCCACCCGCTGCAGTTCTGGGCTCCGCTCGGGAGCTCTGGTTCGATCAGGCCGGCACGTCCACGATGCCGATCGTGGGCAGGAAGAAGCACTGCGTGTCGCCGTTGCGCACGTTGCCGAAGACGGCCGAGAGCACGGTGCCCGACCCCGTCTCGACCGGCGCGACCCGCACGCCACCCAGCGGCAGGGTGTCGGCGATGAAGGTCGTGATGGCCTGCTCGACGATGCCGCGGGCCTGGACGGGAAGGCCGGCCGGAATGGCTCCCGCCGCGGTCTCCTCCGGCGTGCCCATCGGGACGAAGCCACCCTGGAAGGTGTTGACGTTGAACCACGCGAGCTGGATGCCCGAGGTGTCGGCGTCCTCCTCGAGGCCGACGGGGACGAACGCGAAGAGCGTCTCACCGGGCGAGACGACGTTCAGGGTGCCCGGCAGCGGCGACAGGCTGCGGTTCGGCCATGGCCCGGGCAGAGCACCCGCAACGGCGGGCACGGTGCCCAGCGGCAGGTCGCCGTCGGCCGTGCAGAACGGTGCGCCGGTGGGGTAGAGGAACGGTTCGACGCCGAGGCGACGCAGGAACTCCATGCCGTCCTCGTAGGCGCCGAGCGGTGTCGCTTCGGCCGCGTCGACAGCGCTTCCGCGTGCGTTCGCGATCGCTTCGGCGGCAGCGAGAGTCGTGGGATCGACGCCGGGCAGCGCGCGGAGAGCCTCGAGCGAGCTCACGAGCGGGCTCGTGGCGGGCGCTTCCGCCGGTGCTGCCGGGTCCGTGGGTGCGGGTTCGGCGCCGGCGATGGTGGGAAGCGCCAGACCTGCGGCGACGGTCAGGGCTGCGGCGGCCGAGATGCGACGCATCCGATTGCGGTGTCTGCGGCTCATATGGGGTTCTCCTCCTGTGGGTCGTGACACCCGGACGGGCTTTACCTAACTCTAAACTAGAGGTTTAGAGTATGACGGCTCCAGGAGACCACAAGGGCGGCGCTCCGGCCAGAGCGCCGCCCCGTGGTGTTACCGAACCGACACCCATGTGAGTCGGTGGTGCGGATGATCAGTCCGGATCGTCCGGATGCTTACGCAGATGCAGGATGCTCAGCAGGAGACCGCCCCACAGCGTGACGAGGGCGAGAATCATCATGGCGACGGCCGCTGTGCTCATCGGGTACCTCCTGTGGACGAGTCGGGTCCGGGTAAGGGAGCACCGGACGAAGCAGGCGCCTGGGCGGATGCGGGCGGACGGTTCTCGTCCAGCTCGTATTCCTCGTCGATTCCCCTGCGCCAGGGGATGAACGTCAGGAGGACGGCGAGGATGATCACGCCGGCCTGCACGCTCCAGCCGAAGGCCGTGACCAGGCTGTCGGGAAGACCGCCGTAGCCGTCGCGGACACGGTCGCGGATCTCGCTGAACAGCATGTAGCCGAGGACGAGCGGGGTGATGATGCCCGTGAACACCATCCAGCCCGTGCCGACCTTGAACGACGACACCGAGTTGAGGTGGTCGCGGAGTTCGGGCAGACGACGATAGATCCACGCGACCACCACGAGCGCCACGAAGGCGACACCCACGATGCCGAACTGGTTCGCGAAGCGGTCCACCACGTCGAGAGTGTTCAGGCCGGTGGTGGTGGGGAAGAGCAGCAGCGACACGATTGCCGACACACCACCGATGGCGAGTACCGCCGGCACCCGGCCGAGGCCCGTCTTGTCCTGGAAGGCCGAGACGGTCACCTGGATGATGCTGATCATCGACGTGAACCCGGCGAAGACCAGCGAACCGAAGAACAGCACACCGAAGAGCGGGCCGCCGGGCATCTCCGAGACGATCGTGGGGAAAGCGATGAAGGCGAGGCCGATACCGCCCGCGACCACCTCACCGACCTCGACACCCTGCGCCTGGGCCATGAAGCCGAGAGCGGAGAAGACGCCGATGCCGGCGAGCACCTCGAAGCTCGAGTTCGAGAACCCGACCACGAGACCCGAACCGGTGAGGTTCGTCTTGCGCTTCAGGTACGACGCGTAGGTCACCATGATGCCGAAGGCGACGGACAGCGAGAAGAAGATCTGCGCGTACGCCGCGATCCACACCCCGGTGTCGGTCAGCGCCGACCAGTTCGGGGTGAAGAACGCATCGAGACCGGCGGTCGCGCCGTCGAGGGTCAGCGACCGGACGACGAGCGCACCGAACAGCAGGACCAGCAACGGCACGAAGAACCGATTGGCGTTGCCGATACCGCGCTGGACGCCGAGAGCGAGCACCGCGAGCGTCGCGATCCAGACCAGCAGCAGCGTCCACGCGACGCCCGGCACGAAGCTCAGGCCGAAGGTCGCATCGGTGTCCTGGTTCAGGAACGAACTCATGAAGAAGCCTTCGGGGTCGTCGCCCCAGGCCTCGGTGATCGAGAAGAAGGTGTACCGCGCGGCCCAGGCCACGATCACCGCGTAGTACACGCCGATGACGAAGCACACCAGCACCTGCCACCAGCCGATGAATTCGGCGCCGCGGCGCAGTCTGCGGAAGGCCAGCGGCGGCGATCCGCGGAACTTGTGCCCGATCGCGTAGTCGACCAGGAGAAGGGGGATACCCGCGGTCAGCAGCGCGACCAGATACGGGATCAGGAATGCGCCACCACCGTTCTCGTAAGCGATGTACGGGAAGCGCCAGATGTTGCCGAGTCCGACCGCCGAGCCGATTGCGGCCATGATGAACACCGACCGGCCCGACCAGACTTCCCGTTTACGTGTGACCTCGTGCTGTGCCACGAACCTCGTCCCTCCATTCATCCGGATGGAGGACAACGCTAGCGCCCCGACCGGCGCGCGGGCGATCTTTTCGGGTCGGCGCCTTCAGTCGTCGTCCCAGAGCCGCAGGTCCGGGGGAGTTTCGTCCTCGTCCCCCTCCTCGCCGACGTTCCGGTAGCGGAATGCGAAGACGATCCAGCCGACCGCGGCGACGAGCACGAAACTGATCAACCGGTAGACGACCACCGCCGACAGGGCCTGCGCGCCGGTCATGCCGGAGGCGGTGAGCGCCGGCACGAGCACGGCGTCCATGACACCCAGACCGGCGGGGAGCAGCGGGATGGCACGGCTGGTGGCGGTTCCGGCCGCGTAGGCGACCGCGATACCGGCCAGGCTCGGCGCGCCACCGACCGCGTATGCGGCGAACGCCAGGCACGCACCGTCGCATACCCAGTTGCTCAGCGACCAGCCGAACGCGCGGGCCGCATGAGGACGATCGAGTTGCACCGCGCTCAGCTGGCCGACGATCTTCCGCCACGCTCGCGCACCCGCCTGCTCCGGCTTCTTCCGCAACCGGTTCAGGCTCCGCAGGGCGATCAGGCCGATCGATTCGAACGAACCAGGATTGCCGGCCGCGTACTGGATGAGCACGACCAGCAGCAGCAGACCGCCGAGCGAGAAGATCAGCGAGAACGGGTTGTTGCTGGCGCCGACGAGCAGAGCGCCGACGATGCCGAGCAGTGCGAGTCCGGCGGCCTGGAGGAGCCCGGCCATGACCAGCTGCCAGGTCGCCACCACCGGGGGTGCGCCCCAGCGCCGCATCTGTCGGTAGGTGAAGGTCGTCCCGACCACCGGTCCGCCCGGCAGGGTGACGCTCATGGAGTTCGCCGCGAGGGCCACCGAAAGCGATTGCCATTGCGAGACCTTCACACCCGCCGCGGACAGTAGCGCCCGCTGCACCCGTGCGAAGGTCGACATCTCCGCCATCGAGGCGAACACCGCTGCCGCGACCCAACCCCAGTGAAGATGCCCGAGGCCGCGGACGCTGTCGGACAGTTCCGGCCACACGAGCACGATCTCGACGGTGAGCACCACGACGAGCAGAGCACCGACGATCCACTTGAGATACCGGCGTCGCTTCGGGGTGAGCGGCCCGCTCTCACCGTGCGGGCTCTCGTCGGCTCCGTCGTCCGGCTCCTCGGGTGTCACGGTCTCGTTCGTCATCTAGTCAGTGGGCCAGCTCGACAGCGTGCGGCGGTAGAGGTCCTCGACTTCGGCGATGTGCTCACCGAGGTCCTCCCGCGACCAGCCGCTCACGTCGATCGGTTCGAGCACCGCCACATCGACGGTGCCCGACCGCAGCAGGGTCGAGTGCTTCCACAGGATCTCGCCGGCGTTGCGGATCACGACCGGCACGATCGGGACACCGGCCTGCATCGCGATGTGGAAGGCGCCCTTCTTGAACCTGCCGATCGCCGGGGTCAGCGAGCGTGTGCCCTCGGGGGCGATGACGATCGACGTCCCCTCGCGGAGGGTGTCGACGACGGGTCCGAGCGCCGCAACCGCCCGCTCGGTGTTCGTGCGGTCGACAAAGGTGGCGCCGACGAACCGCAGAAGCGGCCCGAACAACGGGTCGTTGGCCATCTCCTTCTTCGTCACGCCCGTGAAGTCCTGCCTCAGGACCTTGGCCAGCACCACCGGGTCGAGCTGACTCTGGTGGTTGAAGATGAACACCGCCGGCCGGGCGGCCCACGCATTCGCTTCCCCGACGATGCGTACGTTCACTCCGGCGAGGGCCAGGGAGACCTCGGTGCCGATGCTGATGATCGAGTCCAGCGCGGTCTTGCGGCTGCGGTTGATCAGACCGAGACCGAGACCCGTCCACACCGAGCCGAACATCCCGCCGTAGGCGGCGGCGGTGCGGACGAGTTCGCGGGCGCCCGGCGTACCGCGCGGCCGGAACCGCATGATCGGCCAGTCGCGTTCGATGGCGAATCGGGTGAGAGTGCGATCGGGGTTCGTGGCCGTGGGGTTGCCGGCGACGGCCAGGAACTCCACGTCCTCACCACCGTTGGAATAGGTGTAGCTGGCCTCGGCGTCGATGCCGTGTGTCTCGACGAAATTGCGTGCCGCCTCCGCTTTGCCGCTGCGCCACAACGATTTCCCGTCGACCCGTCCGGTGAGCACACCGTTCTCGACCTCGAGTGGGGTGAACAGGATGTGCTCGACGCCCAGCGCGTCCCCGGCGGCCTGGATCTGGTAGCGGGACGCCGACGAGGCGATCACCACCGTGTGGCCCGCGTTCTGGTGCGCGCCGATGAGTTGCCACGCCTCCGGATAGAGGTGTCCGGCGATCGTCGTCATGAACAGCCGGCGGCCGATCTCGTAGAGCTCGTCCTCGGTGTGACCGCGCCACGCCTTGAAGGCGATCGCGACGAAGCGTTCGAAGTCCTCCTCGGTCTCCGTCCCGCGGATCCCGTTGATCATCGTCGCGGCCAGTTCGGATGCGGAGACCTTCCCGGCGAGCACCCGGTCGCGGAAGAAGTGGACACCGGAGAAGCCGTGCACGATGGTGCCGTCGAAATCGAAGAAGGCCGCCACCTCGGGTCCCTGCGGACCCGTACGCACCCGTTCGAGGGCCTGCTCGAGGTTCACCGTTCCACCTTTCTGTTCGACACGTCGAGCGACTCGGCCAGCGCGACCCGCTGGGCCAACTCGGACAGCTCCGCTGCGAATGCCTTCCTGCGCTCGCGGACGGTCTCGGGGTCCTCGTCGTGGTCGAGCAATCCTCGATTGCGCGCCAGGTCGAGCGCGGACGCGAACAACTCCGACGACACCGATTCCGGCCCGTACAGGCGGCGCTGCAGCAGCATCTGCCGGCCCACCGCCACACACTCGGACAGGAAGGCGGCGCGGTCGACCTCGAGCTCCGGATCCCGGACGGCGAGGCGCTCGGCGACGACGAGCTGCGCGTCGAAGAACGACCGCAGCGTGCGGTGCGACATGAAGAAGCCGGTCTCGACGAGACCGGTCAGCGCTTCGTCCTTCGTCGGCAGCGTGTCGCCCCAGGACGGGACGAGCAAGGCGAGCTCGTCGCGCATCTGGGTCTCGTAGGTGTCTCGGTCGGGGAAGAAGAACTCGAACTTCAGCAGGTCGCGCAGGTTCTTCGCCTCCTCCCACGCCACCCGGACAGGATCGTCACCGAGATTGGCGTGCGCGTAGAGGATGGCCAGCTCCATGATCGACCGGTTGACGAACCAGTGCACGCCGCTGTTGCGGTAGAACGCCGCGACGAGATGCTGACCCGGCTGGATCGAGTAGACCGGTTCCTCCCCGCCGGCGTAGGTGGTGACCACCCCCGCGTGGGTGAGCGACGAGAGCACGTCCTCGAGCCCACCTTCGACGTCGAGGATGTGGAGCCCGCCCTGCGGGACACCGCGGCGATCGAGATAACGGCGGACAGGTGCGATCACGGCCCGCACCTCCTCGAGCGTCAGCGAGCGGTCGCGCACACCGAGCAGGGCCAGGGTGACCAGGCAGTTCACCGTCACCGGAGTGTTGCAGTTGATGCCGACCGCGACTTCGAAGGCGACCTTCTGCAGCGCCTTGCGGCGCAGCACCCGTATCTCCTCGGAATCCGTCGGCGCCGCGGACGGGTCGGCTGCCGGCGCCGGTGCGGTCAGGTCCGGATCCCCACCGGCGACCAGCAGTTCGCGCATCGACACGGGATCGCCGAACCGCACGTACACGTTCCCGGCCCGCTTGCGCTGATTGCGGGCGTAGCGCACCAGCCACCCCAGGCCTTCGGTTTTCTTCGTCGCGCCGGTCTGTTCGGCGGCGACCGCCGCGACCTCGGCGAGTCCCTCGTAGGTGATCGAGACCGGCACCAGCATCGCGTCCTCGACGCGTCCGCCGCGGATCGCGTTGGCGACGTAGCTGAGCAATCCGTAGCGCGGGGCCCGGAGCTTGCCGGTGCGGGTCCGGCCGCCCTCGAAGTACCACTCGAGGTTGAACCGCTTGCTCAGCAGGAACGCGAAGTACTCCTCGAGCGCGGCCTTGTAGACGTCGTCGTCTGCGAAGCTGCGCCGGATGAACACCGTGCCGGTGCGGCGGGCGACGGGACCGATCGGCCAGAAGGTGAGGTTGGCCCCGCCCATGATGTGGTTGCCGGGAAAATCGTTCGCCGCCAGGATGTCGCCCAGCACGAAGGCATCGGCGTAGGACCGGTGCGAGGGGAGGAAGACCAGGGCGTACCGGCGGTTGGACTCGCGCAGTGCGCGCAGACCGGCCTCGTCGGCGTGCACGGTCCATGCCGACGCGTGCAACGGCCGCATCGCCTGCGTGAACAGGTCGGTGACCAATCGTGACTGCACGGCCACGAGTTCGTCGAGGGAACTGCGCGCCCGCGACTCGACCTCGGCGCGCGAGAGGCCGTGCTCGGCGGCGATCTCGTCGAGACGGCGCCGGAAGATCGGCGAGTCCATGATCTGGGCGGCGACGAGCCGCGGGACCTTGTAGCGGTCGCCGATCACCGCTCGCTCCGCGCGTTCGAGCGCGACGACGGCGCGACGGGTCACGTACCGCGCGAGTGCCCCGTCGTCACCGTCACCGCCCTCCGCCCTGAGCGCGTCCCGCAGTTCGGACAGGCGGGCCGGTTTCGCGACGACGATCCGGTAGCGGTCGGCACCCTTGCGCACGAGCCATTTCTGCAGCAGCAGATTCGGATTGCGTGGGTTCGTGAGGGCGAGGACGTCGGCGAACCGGATACGCCGCGCACCGTCGCGCTCCGCCGGGAGCCACACGATCCGCAAGGGCAGGATCAGCGGATCGTCGGTGCGGGTCACGAGCTCCTCGGTGAGCACCCGTGAGTCGAGGTCGAGCGACTCGGGGCGGGTCGGCGTGCGGTACTCGGCGGGAAGCTCGTCCGAGCGCAGCCAATCCTCGATCATCGTTCGTTCGAGAGCCGTCGTGTACGCGAGGACCGCCACCGTGGGTCCGTCGTCCGCCCGCACGGTGTCGTCTCCTCGTACCCGGCTCTGTTGATCGTTTCTCATCTCACCCCGTCCAGAAGTCACCTCGGTGTGAAAGCTACCTGTCGCGGCCGGTTCGTTCGGGCGATCCGGAGGAGAACACACACTGTGCGGATGCACCGGTGGGCGCTGTGCAGATGCACCGGGGGAGTGTCTGAACGACAATATGGTGGACGAGAGGACTCGGTGGGAGCCGCCGACGACAGGGAGGGCGCAGTGACCACAGGTGCCGGACCGGAGGGTGTCGGCTACGCGGGGGTGAGGGAGACGCATTCGTCGGTGGTCTTCTTCGTCGGCGAGCGCGTGCACAAACTGAAGAAGCCGCTCGACCTGGGCTTCCTCGACAACCGCACGCGTGAGGCCCGTGAACGGATCTGCCACCGGGAGGTGGAGCTCAACCGGCGTCTCGCACCGGACGTCTATCTGGGCGTCGCGGACGTCCACGGCCCGGACGGACAGTTGTGCGAGCACCTCGTCGAAATGGTGCGGCTGCCCGACGACCGGCGCCTGGCCGCCGCGGTCCGCCGAGGTGAGGACGTGTCGGTGGTGATCGACGAGGTGGCACAGCAGGTCGCCGCACTGCACGCCTCCTCGCCGCACGGTCCCGAGATCGACCGGTGTGCCTCCGCGGATTTCGTCGCCGAGCTGTGGGATCTCAGTCTCGACCATCTCGGCCGGCTGGAGGTAGGGGCGGATCGTGCCGGGGCGTTGACGCGGATCCGGGAGTCCGTGCACCGTTACCTCGCCGGCCGGGCGGTGCTGTTCGACGAACGCATCGCGGCGGGCCGGGCCGTGGACGGACACGGCGACCTGCTCGCCGACGACATCTTCTGTCTCGACGACGGTCCGCGCATCATCGACTGCCTCGAGTTCGACGACGAGTTGCGCTACGGCGACGCAGTACTCGATCTCGCCTTCCTCGCAATGGATCTCGAACGTCTCGGTGCCGAACCCGCAGCACGGCGGTTGCTCGAGCAATATGGTGAGGTCTCGGGCGATCACCCGCCCTCCTCTCTCGTGCACCACTACATCGCCTATCGAGCGTTGGTGCGCGCGAAGGTGACCGCCCTACGCTACGAGCAGGGTGATGCAGCGGCGCGGGAAACGGCGACCGGTCTCGTCGAGTTGCTCGAGGGACATCTCGACCGGGGACGCGTGCGCATGGTGCTCGTCGGTGGTGTCTCCGCGACCGGCAAGACGACACTGTCGCGCACGGTCGGTGCGTATCTCGGAGCGGACGTAGTGCGCAGCGACATCGTCCGCAAGGAGTTGGCGGGTCTGCAACCCACCGACCGCATCGGCGACGGTACGGATGCCGGTCTGTACGCACCGACGCATTCGGAGGCGACCTACCGCGAACTGCTGCGCCGTGCCGAGACCGCTCTGGCCCGGGGACGATCCGTCGTGCTGGACGCGACCTGGTTGTCGTCCGGGCAGCGCGACGCGGCCCGCAAGGTCGCGGACGGTGCTTCCGTGGATGTGATCGAGATCGAGTGCCGTGCAGACAAGGGAATCCTGTTGCAACGGATGGCATCCCGAGCCGAGCGCGGCGACGATGCCTCCGATGCGACCCCTGCCGTGCTCGAACAGCAACTCCGCCGGCGGGATCCGTGGCCGGAGGCAGCGGCGATCGATACGGGTGTCGAGACCGTCGACGCGGCGCGACTGGAGAGCATGCTCGGTCCAGCGCCCTGGTGATCGCGCCCCGAGAACAGTGAACGGGGATCGCTTCGTCGAAGCGATCCCCGTCGGACCGGAACGATCGGTTCTAGACCTTGCGGGCGATGAGCACCGAGCACGGAGCCTTGTGCAGCAGGTTCTGGCTCGTGGATCCGAGCAGGGCGGCGCGGAACTGGCCACGTCCGTGGCTTCCGACTGCGACGAGTTGGGCGTCGTCGAGGTGCGCGAGCAGGACCTTCGAGGCCGGGCCCCGGTCGATCACACGCTCGACGGTGACCTCGGGGTGGCGATCACTCCAGCCGGCCAGCGTCTCGGCGAGAACCGCGGTCTCCGAGGTCTCCACGGCATCCCAATCGACCAGCGCAGCCGTGGCGCCGACACCGAGTGCGGCGTCACCGAGCCAGGAGTGCACTGCCCGCAGCGGAACCCCGAGGGCCGACGCGAGATAGAACGCGTGAGTGACTGCGGCAGAGGACAATTCGCTACCGTCCACACCGACGACGATCGGCCGGGAATCGGGCAGCGGAGAATCGGTGTTGCCGCGCCACACGACCGCCGGGCAGGGCGCATGGTTCGCGACGCGCAGAACGGTGGAGCCGAGGAGGAAGTTCTCCAGCGCACCCGCGCCGGTGGCGCCCATGACGACCAGGCGTGCGTCCTCGGCGGCCTCGAGCAGCGACTTGGCTGCGGGACCGGGACCGATGAAGCTGCTGATCTCGAGCTCGGGGTGATCTGCGCGGACTCGCTCGGCGGCGTCGGCGAGGAGCTTCTTGCCGTCCTCCTCGAGCTGCTGGATCATCTGCGACTGCACGAGCACTGCGGCCTCGCTGTAGAAGATGCCCTCCGGGGGCATCGAGTGCACGAGGTGGAGGGGTGCTCCGATGCGCGACGCGACGGCACCGGCCCACCGCGCTGCCGCTACAGCCGTTTCGGAGCCGTCGACGCCTGCGACGACTGCCTTGCGGGTGCTCGGTGTGCTCATGGATGTCTCCTTCTCGTTGCGACGCGCGGCTTCCCGCGCGCAGGTCGGCCCGAGGCCACGTTACCGCCACGACGCGGCCGTGACCCGGTGTCGACGATCTTCATGATCCCCGATCGGGGAGGCCCCGGCCAGAGCCTTCCGGCCTCGATCAGGTCCACAATCGGCGAGCGGCGCGGTATGCCTTCCGCCATCCGCTGTCCAGATGTGCGGCCTGCGCGTCGCCGATCTCGGTCTCGATCCGGAACAGGATCCCGAGCCCGAAACTGGTCTCGGCGGTGTGGCCCTGCTCGGAGAGCATGTCCAGGAGGTGTTCCCGCGCCACGACGGAGTCCTGGAATTCACCGAGCAGATCCTGGAAGTCGTCGAATCGGTCGAGGATCCGCCCGGAACGCTTCGGATGCAGCGGCGCGATCACCTCGATGGCATACCGCATCCGTTTGGCGCCCTTGCGTGCCCGGTGCATCAGCGCGTCGCGCTCCGCCGGGTTCTCGGCGTCGCCGACCCTGTCGACGCGGCGCGAGACCTTTTTCGACAGCGCTGCGACCGCGCGCAACAGTTCCTTCCGTGCCACTNCCCCCGCCGCTTCTGTGGCGGGCGCTATGTCGGTGATCGCCGCGTCGAGGCGGGTGAGCAGCCCGACGTACCGGTCCGAGTCCAGTGTGTCGACTGCTTCGAGGCGGGCGGCCTCCGACCGTGCCGAGAAGTACTCGTCGATACGGGCTCTCGTCGCTTCCCGGTGCGATTCGACCGGGATGTCGGCCACGCGATCCGTGAGCCGTTCCCATTGGACCTCGAGATCACGTGACGGGCTGAGACGTCTTCCGAGCCAACGGAGTTCGTCGACGAGATCGGGATCCACGACGATCTCGTCGGAATAGGTCTGCAGTGCGCTGCGCAGACGCCGCGCGGCCTTGCGCATGCTGTGCACCGCGTCGCGTGCGTCGCGGCGGACGGCGATGTCGGACAAACCCAGGGTGTGCAGTTCGCTCGAGAGATAGTCGCGTACCGGGATCAGGCCCTTCGCGATCGGCGGGCGGGCGGGGAGCAGGTCGCCGAGCACGCGGTGGAGCTTCGACGGGCTCTCCGAACGGGTGATCCCGACGGCCGCGAAGCGTTCCTCGAGTGCTGTGAGGAATCGGCCGATCGTCTTGTCGCCGAGGGTGGAATTCCACTCGACCTCGATCTCCTTCCAGCGGATCTCGGATCCGTCGGCGCTGCGCACGGCGTCGACGTCGTCGACCACCACCTCCGCGACGAAGCCGCCGTCGGACGACCGGAGCCGGTGCCGATGTCGTCGGGTCACGAGCAGAGCGGCCAGGCTCAACGGGGCGCCACGGCGGATGCCGCGCAACAGGGATCCGAGGTCTGCGGGAACGTCCTCGGCCGAGTCGTCGCCGAGGGGGAAGTGCAGTTCGGTGCGGGTGTCGACACCGGAGGGCAGTTTGAGATGCCATCCCGCGTCGTCGCCGCCCTCGCGCCTGCGGAGCGTGATCTTCGAGCGCAGCAGGCACAGGTCGGCGGTGTCGTAGTACTGGGCCGACAATTCGAACCGGTCGACGTCGATCGCATCGACGGACGGCAGTCCCGTCAGGTCCGGAAGCGGCCGGTCGCCGGTGGCGGAGTACTTGCGTTCCGCCTCCTCCGCGACGGTCGCCGACGATGTGCTGGGCATCCATCTGCTCCTCTCGGTGCGCGTTGCCTCCACCTTGCCACGCGGTCCGATATGAGGGGATTCGTCCGACTGTGATCTGCCGATACCGGGCAAAGAGCACTTCGGCCCTGGTCAAGGCCCGGTTTCGGGGTGATCATGGTTCGACGCGGGTCCGGAGGTAGTGATGAAGGTTCTTGTTTCGGTGGCCAGTCGGCACGGTTCGACCGCGGAGATCGCGACTGCGCTGGCCGCGTCGATGCGCCACCACGGCGCGCAGGTCGACGTGAACGCGCCCGAGCACGTCGACGAGGTCGACGCGTACGACGTCGTGGTGCTCGGCAGCGCCGTCTACCGCAGTCGCTGGCTGCGCAGCGCGCGGGAGTTCTCCGACCGGCACGCGGCCGAACTGCGCGAACGCGACGTCTACCTGTTCTCGTCGGGTCCCGTCGCCTCGGGCGGGAGGTCGGTGAACACGTGCTACGACGCGTGCGCCGTCGCCGAACGCATCGAGGCCGTCGAACATCGCACCTTCCCGGGGAAGCTGGATCCGGCGGTGCTCGGCACCGGCGAACGGATGGTCGTCAGGATGGTCGGCGCCCCTTCCGGTGACTTCCGGGACTGGGACGCGATCGGTGCTTGGGGTGCGCGCATCGTGGCGCGCACGACCGCGCGGGAGCGCGACCTCGACGGCATCGGTTCGGCTCCCGCGCGACGTGGGGCGCGCCGCTAGGCGGATATTCCACCCGGGTGATCGGCCCGAGTCCCGAGCCGGTCGATCAGCCCGAGCTGCCCTGGTAGTGCGTGCTCAGTTCGGCTGCGCGGTCCCAGATCGACCAGTCGACCGGGCGTTCCTCCAATTGGGCCTCGACCACCTCGAACCCGGCGTGCCAGGCGGCGCCGTGTGCGAGGGCGTCCTCCTCGTCGTCGGTGGTGTGGGTGAGGGTGAGCCAGCACCCGCCGGAGCCGTCCGGAGTGAGTTCCCAGTGCAGAACGTCGGTGTCCCAGAGGTATTCCAGGATCCGTGCGGGCCGCACCGTGAGGACACTGCCCATGCTGGTGTGCCCTTCGGGCAGGCCGAAACGGCGGGTCTGTTCCTGCGTCGAGCGGAATTCGAGTGTGGCGCCGGGTGTGAGCGCGAACTCGACGTCGGCAGGGAACCAGGCGCGGAGATGTTGCGGATCGGTCAGGACCCGCCACACCTTCTCCGGCGGGTGGGGGAACGAGCGTTCGAACCGCAGGGCCACCCGCCCGTCATAGGTACGCGAGATGCTGCCGATTTCCATGGAAACCTCCAAGACGAGAACTCGCCGGTCAGCGGGGTCCTGGTGTGCTGTTACTCCATGCTGCCAGGTTTCGTCGGCTTACGAAGCGGGTCGGCCGACCTGTGATCGGATCGTGGAACGACAAGGATCTGGCCAGAAGCTGCAGCGGATTCGAATAATCCTGTGGCTCGAGCTCGTACACCTCCGGATAGAGGTTGTCGCCGAGAATGGGGATTCCGAGCGAGTTCATGTGTACCCGGAGTTGATGCGTCCGGCCGGTCTCGGGACGCAGACGGTAACGCGCACGGTCGTCGGCCGTGTCCACCAATTCGATCGAGGTCACGGCGTTGACGGGACCGTCGACCTCGCGGGCCTGCAGCACGCCGCGCTCCTTGACGATGCGGCTGCGGACCTCGCGAGGGAAGTCGAGGCGCGGCGCGGCCGGGGCGATCGCCTCGTACTCCTTCTCGACGAGACGCCGGTCGAACAGCGTCTGGTACGCGCGTCGCGCCTCGCGCCGGACGGTGAACACCAGGACGCCCGCCGTGAGCCGATCGAGCCGATGAACGGGGGACAGTTCGGGCAGGTCCAGATCCTTGCGCAACCGGACCACGGTCTCCGTCACCCAGGAACCACGCGGGGTGGTCGCCAGGAAGTGCGGCTTGTCCACGACGAGTAGGTTCTCGTCACGGTGGAGGACGTCGATCTCGAAGGGGACGCGCGGTTCGGCGGGCGGATCACGGTAGAGATACACGAATTCGCGTGGGACGTACGGGGTCGAAAATGTGACCGCTGTGCCGTCCTGTACGACCACTTCGCCGGATTCGATCTTCTCCGCGATGCGCGCCGCATCGTTCGGGAAGCGTGTGAGCAGGAACTCCGCTATGGTCTCCCAGCTGGGATTTTCCGGCAGTCGCAGGCGGGTGGGGTTCAGGCCGTCGCGAACGGGGAGGGGAGCTTCGGGCACGGGTCGGAGGTTAGCGGTGCGCCCGGAATGCGAGCGCCGAAGGCCCGACGATAACGCTGCCGGACTTTCCACGATAACGATTGTGTGCAAGCCTGCTTAAGGTTTCTGCACCGTCGATACCCTGGGACGGAAGTGAAGAATGTTACTGGAGTGCAAGGGGAGCATGTTGTGACGATGTCGGCGAAAACCGGAACACGTCGGCGGGGGGGACGCGCTCTCGTGCGGCTGCTGGTGGCGGCACTGGTCCTTCCGCTGGCGCTCGCGTTCAGTGGGCTCGGCGCCGGCACGGCTGCGGCCGATCCGTACGATCGCTTCCACGAGGACATGGTCGCCGCCCCGGGTGGGGTCGGGGCGATCAAGGTACGCATCTGGCGGGCGAACAACGGCAGCAACAAAGCCGTCTATCTGCTCGACGGTCTGCGCGCCACCGACGATGTGAGCGGCTGGGAACACGAGACAAACGCGGCGTGGCTCGCCGATCACGGCGTCAACGTGATCATGCCGGTGGGCGGACAGTCGAGCTTCTACGCCGACTGGTACGCGCCGAGCAATTTCAACGGCCAGCCCTACACCTACAAGTGGGAGTCCTTCCTCACCCAGAACCTCCCCGACCATCTCGCGAACGTCTACGGCATCGACCGCAACAACAACGCGGTGGTCGGCCTGTCGATGGGCGGTAACGCGGCGCTGATCCTGGCCGCCTACCACCGCGACCAGTTCAAGTTCGCCGGCTCCCTCTCGGGTTACCTCAACCTCTCGGCCCCCGGTATGCGCGAGGCCATCCGTCTCGCCATGCTCGACGCCGGCGGATACAACGCCGACGCGATGTGGGGACCGCCCTGGGACTCGGCGTGGCTGCGTCACGACCCGTTCGTCGCGGCGCCGCAGATGCGCGGACTGCCGATGTGGGTCTCCGCGGCGAGCGGTCTGCCCGGCCAGTACGACCGGCCGAACTCGCTCGTGGGCAGCTTCAACACGACCAACGCCATGGGTCTCGAAGCGCTCGCCCGCACGCAGAACCGCGCCTTCCAGGTGCGCCTGCTGACCCTGGGTATCGATACCGCACACTTCTCGTTCCCGATCGTCGGTACCCATTCGTGGGGTTACTGGCAGGACGAGCTGTGGGCGATGCTCCCGATGCTCAAGTCCTCGATTGGCGCCTGACGCCACCACATCGCTGGTCGGCCGCACCGTCGTCGTGACGGGGGCCACCAGCGGTGTGGGCGAAGCGACGGCCCGCGCCCTCGGGGCTGCCGGCGCCACCGTCGTCCTCGCCGGTCGCAACGTCGACCGGGGCAAGCGCATCGCCGACGAGATCGGCCCCCGGGCCGAGATGATGTCGCTCGATCTCGCCGACCTCTCGACGATCCGTGCCTTCGCAGACGCCTTCGCCGATCGCCGGATCGATGTCCTGGTCAACAACGCCGGGGTCATGGCGGTGCCGCTGGGTCGCACCGCCGACGGGTTCGAGATGCAGATCGGAACGAACCATCTCGGACACTTCGCCCTGACCGGACTGCTGTTGCCGCGTATCACCGGCCGCATCGTCACGGTGTCGAGCGCCGCCCACCTGATAGGCCGGATCGATCTCGACGACCTCAACTGGGAGCGCCGCCCGTACAACCGCGCCGCGGGGTACGCACAGTCGAAGCTCGCGAACCTGTTGTTCGCGCTCGAGCTCGAACGACGCCTCGCCGCCGCCCGCTCACCGCTGCGCGCCGTCGCGGCCCATCCGGGCTACGCGGCCACCGAGGTGGGCAGCCACACGGGGACGTGGTTCGACCGGTTGTTCGGTTTCGGCAAGACGATCCTGCAGCGCACCCCGGATCAGGGAGCCGAATCGGTCGTGCTCGCCGCTTCCGATCCGGGCATCGCGGGCGGCTACATCGGTCCGCGTCTCCTGCTCTACGGAGCGCCCGGTGTCGCCACCGTGGGGCGTCGGGCCCGCGACCGCGAGACCGCGACGCGGCTGTGGGAATTGTCGGAGAAGCTCACCGGAGTGCACTTCGAGATCGGCTGATAGCGTCGTCGCCCGCACCCCGTGACCGCCGCCCGACGGGCGCCCCGCGGTCACGGGATGCGGCGCATCGGCACGTGGTCGATCCCCGCCTCGAGGTAGTTCGCTCCGGTGCGCACGAACCCGAATCGCGCGTACCAGTGCTCCAGGTACGCCTGCGCCGAGATGTCGACCACCCCCGGGCAGGTCCCGAGCGCCGCCTCGATCAGCTCCGCGGCGAGGCCGCGCCCGCGTGCGTGCCGGGCGGTGGCGACACGGCCGATGTGGGCGACGTCCCCGTCGTCGTGGAGCACGCGCAGCGTCGCGAGGACCTCGTCACCCTCCCGCGTCCAGAACAGTTCGGTGGTCGGGTCGAGATCGCGGCCGTCGAGTTCAGGTTCGCTGGTGATGCCCTGCTCGAAGACGAACACATCGGTCCGCAGAGCGACGATCCGATACAGACTCTCGGGGTCGGTCTTCCTCAACGGGGCATGGTGGATGGACAGCACGTCCCGATCGTAGGGGGCGGGCTTCACCCGGCTGTGACGGTGGGGCGGGGCTTCACCCGCCCGTCGTGAACCCGTCGAGCAGTCCCGCATAGCGCTTCGGCGGGGGCGTCGCGAACTCTCCTCGCTTGCCGGTCGCCAGGCCCATCGTGAACAGCGACGGCACGGTCAGCGTCGCGGCCGCGACACCATCGACCACCGGCACCCCGATCTCCGCGGAGATGTGGGCGCACAGGTCGGCCATCCCGGCGCAGCCGAGCACAATGGTGTCGGAACCGTCCTCGCTCAGGGCGTCGAGGCACGCCTCGGTGACGATCCTGCGTGCGTCGGGATCGCTGTCGAGGGCCAGCACCGGCAGGTCGCACGCGTGCACGCCCCGGCACGCGTCGCGCATACGTAGCGGTGCGCGAGGTCCCACGCGCGTCCGGTCGTGCGAGCCAGCGTCGTGACGACGGAGAAGCCGCGCCCCAGGACCGCGGCGGCGCGCATGGCGGCCTCGGCGATGCCGACGACGGGCCCACCGGCGAGCTCGCGCGCCGCGTCCAGTCCGGGATCGCCGAAGCACGCGATGACATAGCCGTCGACGCTGTCGCGTTCGCCCTTCTCGATCTCGGTGAGGATGCCCGGCACGGCGAGCGCCTCGTCGTAGTGGCTCTCGATCGAGGGTGGGCCCATCGTGGCGGTCATCGACCACGTGGTGTTCGGGTTGACGACCTTGATGAACATGGAGGATCAGACTGCTTCCTGTGCGACCCGGTCGGGGAGACGGACTGCGAGGCGGGTGCGGGTCGCGAGCAGGTGGTAGACGACGAAACCGAGACCGCAGCCGATGAACCAGCTGTACTGGGCGGCGGTTCCCATGCCGGGCGCATCGTTGAACAGCACAGGGATCATCGCTACCACGGCGCCGACGACGGTCGCGATCACCGCGGCCGGGTTGTAGCCCTTGCGGTAGAAGTACGCGCCCTTCTCCGACATCGTGAACAGGTCGTCGACGATCACCTTCTGCTTGCGCACGAGGTAGTAGTCGGCGATGAGGATGCCGAACAGCGGACCGATGAACGCGCCCAGGGTTTCCAGGGTGTAGTGGATGACCTCGGGGTTGTCGTACAGATTCCACGGGGTGATCAGTTCGCCGTAGACGGGCAGCGTGAGCGACGCGGTGATCACCACGAGCAGCGAGAAGACCAGGAAGTTCACCGGCAGACCGAGGAAGTTGCCCTTCTTGACGGCGGCGTAGGACATCCCGTACCGGGAGAAGTCGCCGAAGTTGAGCATCGGGCCGGAGAAGTACGAGACCACCAAGACGATCGCGCCGAGCATGACCGGCACCGACGCCCATCCGGTGTGCGTGACCTCACCGAGGGTCAGATCGATTGCGCTCCAACCGGCCTGGGAGATCAGATAACCGCACAGCAGGAGCATCACGACGTAGGCGGCCGGCCCGCAGAAGTCGATGAACCGCCGGATCGACTCCATGCCGCGCCAGAACACGCAGGCCTGCAGCACCCAGAGCGTCAGGAAGCTGGCCCATCCGAGTGCGGACAGGCCGGCGAACCCGTAGTCCTCGACCACCGCATAGGGTGCGAGCGAAGGGAACAGCTTGATCAGCACCACGTCGAGTGCCGCCGAGGCGAGGAAGGTCTGGATCCCGTACCACGCCACCGCGATCAGACCGCGGATGATCGCGGGGATGTTCGCACCGAGGACGCCGAAGACGCTGCGGCAGATCACCGGAGAGGGCGCACCCGTGACCTGGCTGGGCTAGTGCGTTCCGGCGGTCTCGGGGGGCCGACACCTTGGCGACGAGATTGCAGAAGAAGTAGACGATCGTGATGCCCACGAGCAGGGCCACGAGGACCTGCCAGCTGGACAGACCGAGAGCGAACAGGCTTCCGGCGGTGACGTACCCGCCCACGCTGTGGACGTCGGACATCCAGAACGCGAAGATGTTGTACGAACCCCACCGCTGGTTCTTCAGCGGAGCGAGGTCGTCGTTGGTCAACCGCGGGTCGTATCCGGTCGCGGGCGGCGGGGCTGCGGCGGGGACGTTGCCGGCGCTCGGTGTCAGCACTTCGGTCATGCCTGCTCCTGTGCGAGGGGGAGCCGCCCGTGTCCCGGTGCGAGCCCGGTGGGCGGAGTCGAATCGATCGACGGAACATCAACGGCGGTGGTGAATTCCGATGTGCAGACCGCAATGGAGCGATATTGCCGGAGAGTTACCCGGCTCTCGCGGTGATAGCCACGCGAGTCGCCTTCCTGCACAGCGCATTCGAGAAGACGGTGCGACTCTTCGACGCGCCGGTCGTCCTCCTCGGTGGCGTTGCGCACGGCCGCGGCGAGCGACGCCGATTCGAGAGTCTCACGGACGAGGTACATCTCGCGCAGCTCCGCGATCGTCAGCTGGGCGACGATGTATCCGTGGTTCTGCCGGTGGGTCACGAGACCTTCGCCGATGAGGGTCTCGAGTGCTTCCCGGACCGGGATGCGACTCACCCCGAACAGCTCCGTGACCTCCCCGACGGGGATCGGTGTGCCCGGGGGTGCGGCTCCGGAGAGTAAGGCGCGGCGCAGCTCCTCGAGGATCACGTCCTGCGGGCGGCCCGGTACGTCGACGCGGAGCTCGTCCAGCAACGCGGATCTACGGCGTGGTGCCACGACCGGGTCCTCCTTCGTCCCCGGAATGCGAGTGCTCGACTCCGCGAAGGTAGTCCCGTCGTGTTACGTCCTCGTCTCCGCCGTGTGACGGGGATGCGCCCTCATGCGCCGCCGCGCGGAGGGAAGGTCGGCAGCGTCGGCATCGGCCGCGGCGTGGTGGGCGTCCCCGTGGTGGGGCGAGGCGTCCCGGTGTTCGGCGTGTCGCTCTCCTCGGTGTCCCGGCGCGGGCGGTCCTCGTCCGGCNGGCCCGCCGCGCCTGGTGAAGCCACCGGCGGTCGACGTCGCCGTGGTGGCGGAAGCGGCGGTGGATTCCGCAGCGGGCTCGGCGGTCGCTGCCGAGGTGGGGGTCACCACCGGTGCCTCGAACTCGGGTTCCCCCGTCGTCGTCTCCGCGGGCTCGGTGGGCGTGGTCTCGGTCGTCGCTGCGGTCGTGCTCGTCGCCACCGGCGACCCGATGTCGAGCGTCGGCTCGGCCGCAGGACGCAGGACCTGCCGCTCGACGGGCTCGGCCTGCGGGAACACGAACAACGCACCGACGCCCAGCACCGCGAACACCGCCACCGACGCCGCGATGACGGGAACGGTGCGCTTCGCCCGACGATCGCGACGGGGGAAGCCCTCCCGGTCCAGCGGTTCGAGCCGGCGCCCGAGATCGAGCAGTTCCGCCTCCGAGGGCTGCACCGTGAGCAGCCGTCCACGCAGGTGCGCGGGCAGAGGGGTGAAGGGGAGAAGCGAGAACGTTCCGAGCGCATTCGGCACGCGGGGCACCGCACGGTCGACGAAGTCCTGCGCATGGGCGAGGACACGTCCGTCGCCGGCGGAACCGAGCAACGCCTCGATCTCGTGGGACGAGAAGTGATGCCGGACCGTGAGGTCGACGACCTCACGCGCGGTGCCGTCGAGCAGGTGGACCGCCTCACGGACGTCGAGCACGTCGGAAGCGGCCTGATAGGCGGGGTCGGCCGCGGGGAGATATTCGAGGGCGGAGCCGGTGCGCTCGAGCACGCGGATGCATTCGGCACGGACCACGGCGTAGAGCCAGGCCCGCAGGAGACTCTCGTCGCGCAGCGACCGGATCCGCGCGGTCGCCGTCCAGACCGCGTCGTACACCACGTCCGAGGCCGATGACACGGCGACGAAGCCGCACGCGTACGCGTACAGGCCGGGGGCGAAACGGTCGAAGACCGCTGCCGTGGCGTCCGGCTCCCCGTTCCGCAACGCTGCGGCGAGTTCGCGGTCCGGACGTCCGGGGTGGTGCCCCATCGATGGAACCTCCCTGTCGTGCATGCGCCCCCGCGCGCCTGCGGTCGTGAGTTCCGGGGAAGTCTACGAGCAGGTGCGCCCCACGGCGAGGATGCGATCCATCGGGACCGTCGACGCCGGAAACGGGAGTGTCGCCACGCGGCGCGCGTCCGTAGGGTGGCGGGCATGGGGTGGACCACGAACGATATTCCGGATCTGTCGGGACGCACGATGATCGTGACGGGGGCCAACAGCGGACTCGGTGCAGAGACCGCCCGGGCGCTGGCGCACGCCGGTGCCGAGGTGGTGCTCGCGTGCCGCGATGTCGCCAAGGGTGAGTCGGTCGCGGCCGATCTCGGCGACCGCGCCACCGTGCGCCGTCTGGACCTGGCGGATCTCTCGTCGATCCGTGCGTTCGCCGACGAGGTGCGTGCCGAGCACGAGCGTATCGACGTCCTGGTCAACAACGCCGGCGTCATGGCGGTACCGCTGCGGCGGACGGCCGACGGTTTCGAGATGCAGATCGGTACCAATCACTTCGGCCACTTCGCGCTCACCGGGTTGCTGCTCGACCGCATCACCGACCGGGTGGTGACGGTCAGCAGCACGATGCACCGCATCGGCAGCATCGATCTCGACGACATCGATTGGGAACGTCGCCGCTACGAGCGGTGGCTCGCCTACGGGCAGTCGAAGCTCGCGAACCTGTTGTTCGCGTACGAACTGCAGCGACGCCTGACCGCAGCCGGATCGAGCGTGAGTTCGCTTGCCGCGCATCCGGGTTATTCGTCGACGAATCTGCAGTACCGCAGCGAGTCCTGGCACGGGAAGATCGTCGAACTCGTCACCCCGATCATCGGGCAGTCCCCGCAGCAGGGTGCGCTCCCGACGCTCTACGCGGCGACCTCACCGAATGCGGAGCCGGGTGGCTACTACGGGCCGGATTCCTTCTTCGAGATGCGCGGCCGGCCGAAGCGGGTGCAGTCCACCTCGCGGTCACGCGACGAGATCCTGGCGCGGAGGTTGTGGGAACTGTCGGAGCGGGTGTGCTCCGTCGAGTACTCGATGCCCTAGATCTTTCGATATCGTAGATCCTGCAGTTCTCAGGTCAGGGTGAACGAGACCGGCGGCAGATCGTCGCGTCGGCACAGTCCGGTCTGATCCACGAGGTCGAGGGTGCGCAGATAACGCCGGACCAGATCGCCTGCCGAGAGCCCCGCATCCGATGCGGTGCGCAGGGCGGCGGCGAGTCCGTCCCCGCGTGCCCAGCGGTGGATCGCGGCGACGGCGATCGGATCCGGATCCGGCCCCACTTCCAGGCCGAGACGCTCTTCGCGTCCGGCGAGTTCGCTCCACAGCCGTGAGGTGGCGCGCAGCGCCTCGTCGATCGCCGGGGTGGTGCGTCCCGGGACTCCGACGGTGCGGCGCCGGGTCTCGCCCAGAGCGCTCGAGGCGACGGCGGCGAGCTCGGCCGGTGTCAGCCCCGACCACGCGCCCGTCCGCACGCATTCGGCGACGAGAAGGTCGTTCGCGCAGTAGATCCGGCCCAGACGACGACCGTCGTCGGTGACGTAGGCCGACCCGCCCATCGGGTCGCGGAGCAGATAACCCCGCTCCTCGAGCAGATCCAGTGTGCGATCGAAGGTCTCGACGAGGCGTCCGGTGACCGTGTCGATCTGCGACCGCATCCGTTCGGTGTCGCCGTGCACCGCGGCGCGTCGCGCAGAGAGGGCGAGGAGGCGCTCCCTATCGCCGCGTCGATGCGCAGGATGCGACCGCACCGCCCGTGCCAGCGACGTTACCAGCTCGGCCGAACCGGAGCGTCGTGCCTCGGCGAGCCGGTCGCACAAGTGCCGGTACTCGGTGAAGCCCTCGGCGTCCCCGAGTTCGGTGTCGAGATCACGCAGCGCCGTCGTGTTCGCGCGGACGGCGTCGGTGAGCGCCGCGACGGATCGTTCGGCCTGGAACTGGGCGAACGAGCGTCGCAGGAACTCGCGGGAGCCGGGGATGCCGCGACCGGCGACCAGGTTGACCGCGGTGTTGTAGCCGACGCGCAGCGAACTGTGGAGCGGGTACGAGCGTGCGCCGGCGAGGCCGGCGACGGTCGCGGGGGCGGCCTCGGGACTCCACAGCACGACGGCGTGGCCTTCGACATCGATGCCGCGCCGACCGGCGCGACCGGTGAGCTGGGTGTACTCGCCGGGGGAGAGGCGCACCGGTCCGTCGGCGGTGGGTTTGACGAGGCGTTCGAGGACGACGGTGCGCGCCGGCATGTTCACCCCCACGGCGAGGGTCTCAGTGGCGAACACGACCCGCACGAGACCGCGGGCGAACAACTCCTCGACGGTGTGACGGAAGGCCGGGATCAGACCGGCGTGGTGCGCGGCGAAACCGCGTTCGAGTCCTTCGAGCCACTCGGCGTGACCGACGGCGTCGAGATCTGCGGGCGGCAGCGCTGCGGTGTGCCGGTCGGCGACCGCGCGGATCTCGGCGACGTCGGCCGCCTCGGTGAGCCGAACCGACGATTCGAGGCATTCGGCGACGGCGCCGTCGCACCCGTTGCGGCTGAACCGGAACCAGATGGCCGGCAACAGTTGTTCGGCCTCGAGCCGGGCGACGACCTCGGGCAGGTCGGCACCGGCCGGTCCGGGTGCTCCGCGCGCACGTCGCCGTCGTCGTCCACGGCCGGTCGCGGGGCCGGGCGCGGCCTCGACGAGCTGGCGGTGGGCGATGTACCGCTCGAGGGTCTCGTCGACGGTGCCGGACGGGGACAACAGGTCGAACAGCCGCCCGCCGGCGAGCATGTGCTGGGTGAGCGGGACGGGCCGGGTCTCCTCGACGACGACCGCGAGGTCGCCACGGACGCCGCGCAGCCAGCCGCCGAACTCCTCGGCGTTGCTCACCGTGGCCGACAGGCTGGTCAGCCGCACGTCACCGGGAAGGGAGAGGATCGCTTCCTCCCACACCGCACCGCGCTCGCGGTCGGCGAGATAGTGCACCTCGTCCATGACGACGTGGGTGAGTCCGTGCAGGAGCGGGGAGCCGCCGTGCAGCATGCTGCGCAGCACTTCGGTGGTCATGACGACCACGGGCGCGTGCGGGTCCAGCGAGATGTCGCCGGTGAGCAGACCGACGCGGTCGTCGCCGAAGCGACGCGACAGGTCGAGGTACTTCTGGTTGCTCAGCGCCTTGATGGGGGTGGTGTAGAAGCAGCGTCCGCCCGCTGCGAGCGCGAGACGGGCGGCGAATTCACCGACGACGGTCTTGCCCGCCCCGGTGGGGGCGCACACCAGGACGTCGCGGTCGTCCTCGAGGGCTCGGCAGGCCTCGACCTGGAAGTCGTCGAGGGGGAAATCGAGTTCGGTCGCGAACAGCGCGAGCTGCGACCGGTCCTGCGTGCGCACGTGTCCACGCTACGGGTCGGCGCGGACATGTGCGCAGCGCAGGGTGACTCAGTCCTCCGTCACCTTCGAGGGTGACTCAGTCCTCCGTCACCTCGAGGGTGACGTCGATGTTGCCGCGGGTCGCGTTGGAGTACGGGCACACCTGATGGGCCTTCTCGGTGAGCTCGAGCGCCTGCTCGCGGGGGAGGTTCGGAAGAGTCACCTCGAGGGTGACGGCGAGACCGAATCCGCCGCCGTCGGTCGGGCCGATGCCGACGCGGGCGCCGACCGCGGAGTCGCTGACGTCCGCCTTCTCCTGTCGGGCGATCATCTGCAGTGCCGAGTGGAAGCACGCGGCGTACCCGGCGGCGAAGAGTTGTTCGGGGTTGGTGCCCTTGCCGCTGCCGCCCATCTCGGTGGGGATGGACAGGTCGAGGTCGAGCTTGCCGTCGCTGGTGCGGGCGTGGCCGTCGCGGCCTGCTCCGGTGGCGAGTGCTTCGGCGGTGTAGATGATGTTCACGATGTCCTGCCTTTCTTCGAGAGTGCGCCGGGTGCTTCCTGCAACGCGGCGGTCAGGCGGTGGAGCGTCTCGCGCAGCGCGACCAGTTCGTCGACGTCGAACCGGCTGTCCCGCGTCACGCAGCCGGGGATGTCCGTGGCCTCTGTCCGGAGTGCATCTCCCGCTTCGGTGAGGTGGACGACGACACGACGTTCGTCGGTCTGCTGCCGGCGTCGTTCGACGTATCCGGCGGCCTCGAGCCGTTTGAGCAGGGGGGAGAGTGTGCCTGTGTCGAGATCGAGCGAGTCGCACAGATCCTGCACGCCTCGCGCATCGCGTTCCCACAGCGCCAGGAGCACCAGGTACTGCGGGTAGGTGATGCCCAGCCGATCGAGATGTGGCCGATATGCGGCCGTGATGGTGCGGGAGGCGCGGTAGAGCGCGAAGCACACCTGCTGGTCGAGTTCGAGTGGAGACGGCACGGGAATGAATGTAGCGCCCCGTTTTGTTGTACACAACATTAATGGCCACAACTCGATACGTGTTCCGGATCACTTCCATGTGGGAATTGAGAGCGCTCTGGGCACGTTAGTTGAGTGAGAATGGCTCAAGTTCGACAGAAAGGCTTCGGAATGCCGGCATTCTTCGGGCCTGGTGACCCCGGCCGAATCGACATCACTCGTTTCATGAGCCGCGGTACCCAGGACCTCCTCGCCCACGCAGCGCGCTACGCCACCGACCGTGGTGACGCGGAACTCGACGTGCTGCACCTCCTCCGCGCGATGGCGGAGCAGGATCCGTCCCGCACGGTCATGACGCGCGCCGGAGCCGACCCCGCCGACGTCGCTGCCGCCGTCGACCAGCGGCTGCCGCAGAGCCGCCCCGGTGAGGCCGTCTCCGCACCCGCACTGACCGGTGCCGTGAAGACCGCACTCCTCGAAGCGCACCAGCTCTCGCGTGCGCTCGGCTCCACCTACATCGACCCCGAGCACCTGTTCTTCACGCTCGCGGCCGACCAGACCCGCGCTCCCGGACGCCTGCTGGCGTCCCTGGGCGTGACCCCGCAGGCGTTGCAGACCGCACTGCAGCCCACCCCCGCAGCTCCCGCCGCGGAGGAGACCCCGACGCCGACGCTCGACAAATTCGGCGTCGACCTCACCGAGCGGGCGCGCGGCGGCGGCATCGACCCCGTCATCGGCCGTACCGACGAGATCGAGCAGACGATCGAGATCCTCGCGCGACGCACCAAGAACAACCCGGTGCTCGTCGGTGAGGCCGGCGTCGGCAAGACCGCCATCGTCGAAGGACTCGCCCAGCGCATCGTCGACGGGGACGTCCCGGACATCCTGCAGGACAAGCGGATCGTCCAGCTCGACCTGACGGCGATGGTCGCCGGAACCCGATACCGGGGCGACTTCGAGGAACGTCTCACCACAGCGCTCGACGAGATCACCGCCCAGCAGGGCAAGATCATCGTCTTCATCGACGAGATCCACACCGTCGTCGGCGCAGGCGCCGGCAACGAGGGCGCGATGGACGCGGCGAACATCCTCAAGCCGAAGCTCGCCCGCGGTGAACTGCATGTCGTCGGTGCGACCACCCTCGACGAGTACCGCAAGCACATCGAGAAGGATCCGGCGCTCGAACGCCGTTTCCAGCCCGTCACGGTCGACGAGCCAGCACGCGACGACGCCGTCGCGATCCTGAAGGGTCTCGCCGATCGGTACGCCGAGTTCCACAAGGTCCGGTACACCGACGAAGCGCTCGAAGCGGCCGTCGACCTGTCGATGCGGTACCTGCCCGACCGGCACCTGCCGGACAAGGCGATCGACCTCGTCGACCAGGCCGGTGCACGACTGCGCCTGCGGGTGCCGCGCACCGACGTGACCGAACTGCGTTCGAGGCTGGACGAACTCGAAGCGGAGAAGGATCGCGCCGTCGAGGCCGAACAGTACGAGGATGCCTCGCGCATCCGCGACGAGATCCTTCGCGTCCAGGCTCGGATCGACGGTGGCGACAGCGAGGGCAACGGAGAGGGAACTCCGACCGTCGACCCGGAGCTGATCGCCGAGATCGTCTCGCGGGCCACCGGAGTCCCCGCATCGCGGATGACCCGCGCCGAGAAGGAGAGGCTGCGCACTCTCGAGGACGAGCTGCACAAGCGCGTCGTCGGACAGGACGAAGCCGTCCACGCCGTGGCACGTGCCGTGCGGCGCAGCCGCTCCGGCATGAGCGACCCGCGTCGTCCGGTGGGCAGCTTCCTGTTCCTCGGTCCCACCGGCGTCGGCAAGACCGAGCTCGCGAAGGCCCTCGCCGAGGTGCTCTTCGGTGACGAGCGCACCATGCTGCGCATCGATATGAGCGAGTTCGGCGAACGCCACACCGTGAGCCGTCTCGTCGGCGCCCCTCCCGGTTACGTCGGTTACGGCGAGGCCGGACAGCTCACCGAACAGGTGCGTCGCCACCCCTACTCGGTGGTGCTGCTCGACGAGATCGAGAAGGCGCACCCGGACGTGTTCAACACACTGCTGCAGGTCCTCGACGACGGTCGCCTCACCGACGGTGAGGGACGCACGGTGGACTTCACCAATACCGTCGTCATCATGACCAGCAACCTCGGTTCGGACATCATCTCGAGCCGCGGAGGCGCGCTCGGCTTCACCACCGGTGACGCCGAGGCGGCCGAGAAGCCGCTGCGTGACCGGGTCATGGGACGGCTGCGCGAATCGATGCGGCCGGAGTTCCTCAACCGCATCGACGAGATCGTGATGTTCCGCAAGCTCGACGACGACCAGCTGCACCGGATCACCGAGCTGCTGCTCGACGACAGCCGGAAGCGGCTGCAGAGCAGGGGGATCGACCTCGAGTTCACCGCCGACGCGGTGGCGTGGATCGCCCGCAACGGTCACCAGCCCGAGTTCGGTGCCCGTCCGTTGCGCCGCTCGATCTCCCGGGTGGTCGACGACCGCATCGCCGACATGCTGCTCGACGACGCGCTCGCCGAGGGCAACCGGGTCACGGCGGACGTCGTGGAAGACGAACTGCTGCTCCAGGTGAGCTGACCCGCACGACGAGGAAGGGGAGAGATGCCACGGCATCTCTCCCCTTCCCGCGTTCGGGGGGTGGTCAGCGGGCGGTGAGACGACGGATCGCCTCGAGCGGCAGATGAAGCCACGAGGGACGGTGCCGAGCCTCGTAGACCACCTCGTAGACCGCCTTGTCGAGCTCGTAACCACGCAGCAGGACGTCGGAGCCCCGTGGATCCGTGCCCGAGGCAGCTGCGTAGCCGTCGCAGAAGGCGGCACAGTTGCGTTCGGCCCACTCCCGGGCCCGGAACTCCCGCTGCGACTCCACCGCCGTGCCTTGTTCGGATTCACGGATCGAATGATGCGCGGCGTAGTCGAACGACCGCAGCATTCCCGCCACGTCCCGGAACGGACTGTCGGGCTTGCGGCGCTCCTCGAGCGACTTCGCGGGTTCGCCCTCGAAGTCGATGAGCAACCAGCGCTCGGGGGTACGCAGCACCTGCCCGAGATGCAGGTCGCCGTGGATGCGGTGCACCGGAACCTGACCCAGCGCCGCAACCTCATCGAACCGGGCCCGGACCGCGTCGGTGAGTTCGGCGAGCTCGGGGACCTCGGCCGCCGCACCCTCGAGCCGGCGGATCATGCCCTCGGCCAGTTCGGCGGCGGCGCGCTCGTCGGTGCCGAGCGCGGAGCCGAGATGGGCGTGCACATCCGCGACGGCCGCACCGATGCGATGGGATTCCCCGGCGAAGTCGGTGCCCACCTCGTCGGCGCGCAGGTCTCCTTCCAGGAGCAGGTCCCGGACACTGCCGAGTGCCATCGACCAGCCGTCGGCCGAGTTCGCCGCGAAGTCCTGCACCATCGCCAGCGTGGTGCGGACCCCGTCGACCTCCGCTTCGATCCATGCCCGGATCGGGGCGATCGACCGACATCCGTCCTCGCCGAGCGCGAGCGGCAGTTCGACGTCCGGATTGATGCCGAGCGTGAGCCGACGAAACATCTTGAGCAGCAACTTCTCTCCGAGGACCACGGAGGTGTTGGACTGCTCCGCGCTCAGCGCACGCCCACGCAGGCCCGGTTCGATGACCGCACCCGGCACGGTGTGGAGATCCACCGGGCCGGCGGGGGTGCCGCTCGCCAGATTGCGCGAATACCGGTCGAGGATCTCCTGATCGCGGAGGCCGTCGTAGACGTGCAGGCCGTGGTCGTGGGAGTCGTCGGGGCCGACCACGCTCCACGACTGCAGTTCCTCGGGGAGATGGGAACGGAAACCGAGGGGCACTTGATAGATCTGGTCCGCGGTCGAGTCGAACGAGACCTTCACGATCAGATGGTCGGCCCCGAAACCGGACTCCTCCACGAGCGGATGACGCAGGACGACACCGATCCCGGTGATGGTGTGGCCCTTGGCCGCGAACCATCGCTGGTGCGGCATCCATTCGCGCAGATCCTCGACGAGCCGTTCGTCCGGGTAGAGCTCGTTGTTGGTCGTCACGGCTGCACCGCCGCTTCCGCTTCGCTGCTCACCGGGTGTTCGCCCGGTCCCTCCTTGGACGGATCGGGTTGCAGCGCGAACCAGAAGAATCCGTGACCGGGCAGGGTGATCATGTAACCCTCCTCCGTGATCGTCGGGAACGGGACGGACCCGGTCAGCTCCACCGGGATCCACCCGGCGAAGCGCGACAGATCGAGGACGACCGCCTGCGGATAGCGCGACAGGTTGTTCACGCACAGGATGACGTCGCTGTAGTTGCGTTCCGGGCCGGGCGACATCTCGCGCAGATAGGACAGGATCGCGGGATTCGCGCTGCCGAGTTCGGTGAACGAGGCCTCACCGAAGGCCGGATGCTGCTTGCGGACCTGGATCATCCGCCGCGTCCAGTGCAACAGCGAGTTCGTCGAGTTCATCTGCGATTCGACGTTCACCGCCTGGTACCCGTAGGTGGGATCCATGATCACCGGCAGGTACAACCGGCCCGGATCGGCGCGGGAGAAGCCCGCGTTGCGGTCGGGGGTCCACTGCATCGGGGTCCGCACCGCGTCGCGGTCGCCGAGCCAGATGTTGTCGCCCATGCCGATCTCGTCGCCGTAGTACAGGACGGGGGAGCCCGGCAGGCTCAGCAACAGAGCGGTGAAGAGCTCGAGCTGGTTGCGGTCGTTCTCCAGCAACGGCGCCAGACGACGGCGGATGCCGATGTTCGCGCGCATCCGCGGGTCGGTGACGTACTCGGCGTACATGTAGTCGCGTTCCTCGTCCGTCACCATCTCGAGGGTCAGCTCGTCGTGGTTGCGGAGGAAGATGCCCCACTGGGCGGTCTTCGGGATCGGCGGGGTCTGGGCGAGGATCTCCGAGATCGGGAAACGGTTCTGTCGCCGCACCGCCATGAAGATGCGCGGCATCAGCGGGAAGTGGAAAGCCATGTGGCACTCGTCGCCGATCTCGGGCTCGCCGAAGTACTCGACGACGTCGGTGGGCCACTGGTTCGCCTCTGCCAGCATCACCCGGCCGGGATATTCGGCATCCATCACCGCACGGCACTTCTTGAGGAAGGCGTGCGTCTCGGGGAGGTTCTCGCAGTTGGTCCCTTCCCGTTCGAAGAGATAGGGGACCGCGTCGAGGCGGAACCCGTCGATGCCGAGATCGAGCCAGAACCGCAGGACGTCGAGCATCGCGTCCTGTACTTCGGGGTTGTCGTAGTTCAGGTCGGGCTGGTGCGAGAAGAACCGGTGCCAGTAGTACTGCTTGCGCACCGGATCCCACGTCCAGTTGGACGTCTCGGTGTCGACGAAGATGATGCGGGCTTCCTGGTATCGGTCGTCGACATCCGACCACACGTAGAAGTCGCCGTACGGCCCGTCGGGGTCGCTCCGGGATTCCTGGAACCACGCGTGCGTGTCGGACGTGTGGTTCATGACGAGGTCGGTGATGACGCGGATACCGCGTTTGTGCGCCTCGTCGAGGAAGGTGACGAAGTCCTCGACCGTGCCGAATTCCGGTAACACCGCCCGGAAGTCGCGGATGTCGTAGCCGCCGTCGCGGAGCGGTGAATCGTAGAAGGGCGGCAGCCAGATGCAGTCGGCGCCGAGCCACGCGATGTAGTCGAGTTTCTCGGTCAGCCCCCGCAGGTCGCCGGTGCCGTCGTTGTTCGAGTCGTTGAAAGCGCGGGCGAGAACCTCGTAGAACACCGCGGTCTTGAACCAGTCCGGGTCGACGGGCAGGCTGCGCGCATGGGCGAAGTCCTCCGCCCGGCTCTCGACGAGATGACCGTCTTCGGTGTGTTCGTATTCGGGTACTCGGTCGGACGGATCCGGCATGGCACCTCCGTGCTCGTCGCGTCGCAGGATGGACTCGCCCCAGAATGCCCCGGCGGACGGATTTCCACACCCGGACAGGACGGAACGCTATGTGAGTGCACGTGTGCGCCGATAGATTGGCGGGCATGACTGCGAACCGGCCCGAAGGGCGGGTGGCCGAGCTGTGCACCCGCATGCGTTCGTTCATCGACGACGAGGTGATTCCTCTCGAACCCGTCCTGAGCCGTCACGACGACAAGGCCGCCGAGGCGCTCGTCGGGCTGAAGGCCAGGGCGAAGGAACTCGGGCTGTGGGCTCTGGGGCATCCCGAGGAGATGGGAGGGGGCGGGGTTCCCTTCCTCGACTTCGTCTACCTCAACGAGATCATCGGCCGCTCCGAGTACGGTCAGCTCGCGGTGGGATCGGTGTCCATGCAGGACGCCCTGATGATCCAGCGGCACGGCACCGCCGAACAACGCGAGCGCTGGATCCCAGGGCTCGTCTCCGGCGACATCCTGCCCTCTGTCGGCATGACCGAGCCGGAGGTGGCGGGATCCGACCCCGTGCTCGTGCAGACCACCGCCCGGCTCGAGAACGGCGAATGGGTGATCGACGGGCACAAGTGGTTCACCACCGGCGCCGCGCAGGCCGGCTACTGCACGGTCTTCGCCCGGACCGAACCCGAGTCGACTCCGCTGCACCGCAGCATCAGCGCGATCATCGTGCCCATCGACACCCCCGGACTCGAGATCGTGCGGGCGATCCCCACGATGGGGCACGACCCGAGCGATCACTACGAGGTGCGGTACGACGGTGCGCGCGTTCCCGAGGAGAACGTGCTCGGTGAACGCGGCAACGGCTTCGTCGTCGCGCAGGACCGGCTCGGGCCGGGACGGATCTTCCACTGCATGCGGTGGCTCGGGCAGGCCCAACGGGCCTTCGAACTCATGTGTGCGCGCGCCAACTCCCGCTTCGCCCACGGATCGCTGCTCGCCGAGAAGGGTGAGATCCAGCGCTACATCGCCGAATCCGCCGCCGACATCCAGGCCGCCCGTCTGATGACGCTGGACGCCGCGCGGGTGATGGATGCGGGGGAGGACGCCCGGGTCCGGATCGGGCTCATCAAGTTCCGCGGCGCGCAGATGCTGCACGATGTCGTCGACCGTGCGATCCAGGTGTACGGGGCGCTCGGTCTCACCGCCGACACGCCGCTCGAGGGGATGTACCGGCGGGCGCGCTACGCCCGTATCTACGACGGCCCCGACGAGGTGCACCGGATGTCCACGGCACGGCGGATGCTGCGCGACCCGGAACGCGTGCCGTGGCGGTAGACCGCCGGCCGCTCGTGACCAATGCGACCTGCTCTTCGCGCTAGGGTTCTTCGGCACGCCGGGAGGTCGATGCAAGTATGTGGCGTGGCATCGGGGGAGGTCGGCAACAGGGAGCGGTCGAGCGGCGCGCGGTCCGAAGGGTGATCTCATGGAACGCTTCGCGGTGGGTGCCGACGATGCGTTCGTCCTGCTCCGGAAGTTGTCCGAGGAACGCAACGTGCCCCTGCGACGGATCGCGGGGCACGTGGTCGACGCGGGCGGTGAGGTATCTATGCCAGTTCGGGTGGGAAGCCTCCCGTGGCCACCGGGCTCCAGCGGGTCGGGGTGATCCGGATCAGCGACTTGCGCTGATCGCGCATGGCCTGCCGGTACTCGTCCCAGTCCGAATGTTCCCCGGCGATGTTGCGGAAGTACTCGACGAGCGGTTCGACGTCGTCGTGGGCATCGATCACCTCCGCGGTTCCGTCGACCTGCACCCACGCGTCGTTCCAGTCGTCGGACAGCACGACGACACCGACCTCGGGCCGGCTGCGGGCGTTGCGGGTCTTGGCGCGCCGGGGATAGGTCGCGATCACGATGCGTCCGCGGTCGTCGACGCCGCCGGTGACGGGGGATGCCTGCGGTGTGCCGTCGTCGCGTTGCGTCATGAGGATCATTCGGTGCCGGGGCCGGACGAAGTCCAGCAGTTCCTGCAGGCCGACTGCGGTGTTGGTGGCGATCTTGCGGGCCATTCACGTTCTCCTGTTCCGAAGGGTCACGACTCGAGGAGCGCCGCGAGTCGCGCGAGGTCCTCTTCCACCATGCGCGTGTCGCGGTCGAACTCGTCGTCGGTCAGTTCGATCTGCCGGACGGTGAGGACGACTTCGGCACCGTCCGGATGGGGGAGTACCCGCATCGGGTTGTGCACCGTCGTACCCGACGGCAGTGTCACCTCGTGGTCGAGCACCCCGTAATCGTTGGCGCCGACGAACCGCACGGTGACCTCGCCCATCGGGGAGTCCGCGACGAGGGCGTCGCCGATCCGCCGCACCTCGCTTTGTGCCAGACCGGCCGCCCACTTCGGCAGGTTGTCGGGATCCGCGGCGAATTCGTAGACCCGGCGCGGTGGGCATCGGACGACCCGAGCGACATGGCGGCTGCGGACGACGTGCGTGCTCATGCTCGCCACATTAGAAGTTCGGGAGGTCGATCGCCGCCGGAATGTGGGAGTTCCTGAAGCGCAACGTCTTCGGAGCGACGGCGTTCAGCCGGTACCCGGATCGGCGCGGCCCCCTTCGTCACCTTCTCGGTACTCCTCGCCGTCTTCGTCTTCGTCTTCCTCGCCCTCGGAGCGCTACTGGAGCAGACCGGTCCGACGAGGGTCGGGGGTTATTTCGGGCTCGCCGCTGCCGCCGGCGCCTGGTACACCTCCGCTGCAGGGGTGCTGAGCACGACCTTCGGGCGTGTCGTCCTGCCCACGGGCCCACGCTGACGGGGCACCTCTTCGTTCCCGTGCGGGGGCGATTTGACAGGCGCATCGGCCTTCCTGGTACAGTCCGGGGCTATGCAGCGTGCATATTTCTGGTTTAGCAGGCCGGCCCGGGGTGGGTCGGTCGGCGTGACCGCGCGCTGACTTCTTCACCTACGAGCCGGATCCAGACCGGCTCGTCGGAATCTCAGGTTCTCTCGGGTCGGAATCCGAACCACCGAGAACAGGAACCATCGATGAGCCCCAGCACCGGAACCGCGACCACCGGAATCTCCACGTCGAATCTCGACGAACAGCGCACCGTCAAGGTCAGCCCTCTCGTCGCACCCTCCGAGATCCGTGCCGAGTACGCACCCGACGCCGTCGTCGCAGCGACCGTCCGTTCGGGCCGCGCCGGCACCGTCGACATCCTGAACGGCACCGACGACCGTCTCGTCGTCGTGGTCGGCCCCTGCTCCGTGCACGACCCCGCCGCTGCGATGGACTACGCGCGCCGTCTGGCCGCCAAGGCCGAGGAGCTGCGCGACGACCTGCACGTCGTGATGCGTGTGTACTTCGAGAAGCCGCGCACCACGCTCGGGTGGAAGGGCCTGCTCAACGACCCGCACCTCGACGGCACCTTCGATATCAACACCGGTCTGAGCATCGGCCGTAAGCTGCTGCTCGACGTCTCCGGTCTCGGCCTGCCCGTCGGCTGCGAGTTCCTCGACCCGATCCTTCCGCAGTACTACGCCGACCTGGTCACCTACGGAGCCATCGGCGCCCGCACCGCCGCGAGTCAGGTTCACCGCCAGCTGTGCAGCGCGCTGTCCATGCCCGTCGGCATCAAGAACTCCACCGAAGGTGACGTGCAGGTCGCGGTCGACGGCACCCGTGCCGCAGCGGCCAGCCACGTCTTCCCCGGCACCGACCTCGACGGTCAGGCCGCGCTGATCGAGACCGTAGGCAACCCGGACTGCCACGTCATCCTGCGCGGTGGCAGCGCGGGGCCGAACTACGACGCCGAGACCGTGGCCGACACGATGGCCCGCCTGCGCAAGGCCGGTCTGCCCGAGCGTGTCGTCATCGACGCAAGCCACGGCAACAGCCGCAAGGACCACAACAAGCAGGTCGACGTCGTCACCGATGTCGCCGAGCGCATCGAGGCCGGCGAGAAGGGCATAGTCGGACTGATGCTCGAGAGCTTCATCGAGGCGGGACGTCAGGACCTGACCCTCGGCGAGGCCGACAAGCTCGACTACGGCAAGTCGATCACCGACGCGTGCATCGACTGGGACACCACCGCCGCGCAGCTCGACCGCCTCGCGCAGGCCGTGCGCACCCGTCGCGGCTGAACCGTCTGCGGCGCGAAGGGTCGGCGGAGTCGTCAGCGATGACGAACCGCCGGCCCTCGTCGGTTCGGTAGCGTCGTTTCCATGACTACGAACAGGTTGTCGATCGTCGTGCCGGCCCACAACGAGGAGCGTTACATCGCGAAATGCCTTGCGGCGCTGCTCGCCCAGAAGTCGGAGATCCACGAAATCCTGGTCGTTGACAACAATTCGACCGATCGCACTGCGCAGATCATCGAAGCCATCGCCGCCGGCGAGCCCCTCGTGCGACGGATCGTCGAGCCAAGACCGGGTGTCGCATTCGCGCGCAATGCCGGATACGACGCGGCCACAGGAGATCTCATCGGACGGATCGATGCGGACACGCGGGTTCGTCCCGATTGGGCGCACACCGTCCGCAGTTTTTTCGCCCGCGACGACACCGCCGAGGTGGGAGCGATCAGCGGACTCAGCAACTCCTACGATTCCCCCTACCGCAGGCTCAAACAGTGGTACATCGACAAACGGGTCGCGCAAGGAACATTCGGCGGGGAACGGCGGATCGACAATCTGCACGGCGCGAACATGGCACTGCGACGCTCGGCGTGGGAGCGTGTCCGGGAGGTCGTCAGTACGGACCCGAGAATCCACGAGGATCTGGATCTGGCACTGTGTCTGCGTGAGGTGGACATCGAGATCGCCCAGCTGACCGATCTGTACGCCGATCTGTCGCCGCGTCGGGCCTACACCCCGCCCCGTGAGTACGCGGCCTATATCCAGTCGGGAATCGACACCTTCGAACTGCACGGCCGCCTGACGCCGGAGATCCTCAGGCTCATCCGTCTACAGTCACGTCTCCACGTTCTCGTGTATGCGGCATACCGGCCCTACGACCCCGACCTGGGCAGATTCACCCTCCGGCGAGCGATCTTCGGCTCCGGCGGACGTGCGATGCCGATCGACACGAAGGGCCGCACGCCGTCCCCCTGACGACGGGTGGCCGGGACGCCGCAGGACCGTCCCGGCCATCATCGTGGGATCTTCTCACCTCAGGTCACCTCAGCGGCGTGAAATCGCGGCTGCCGAGATAGGGAGGACGCGGCCTCGAGGCGGCGAACGGCTCGACGAGCGTGTTCTCGACGCTGTTGAACACGACGAACAGATTCGAGCGCGGGAACGGAGTGATGTTCCCGTTGGAACCGTGCATGCAGTTCGAATCGAAGACCGTCGCCGACCCCGCCGGGCCGGTGAAGGTCGCGATACCGTGCTCGGCGGCCAAACGGGTGAGGGTGTCCTCGTCGGGCGAACCTGTCGGCGGAACGTGGGTGACCAGCGACTCCCGGTAGTAGTCGTCGGGCGTCTCACCGGCACACGAAACATACGTCTTGTGCGAACCCGGCATGATCATCAGACCGCCGTTGTAGCCGTAATTCTCGGTGAGGGCGATCGAGATGCTCAGAGCACGCGGCTTGGGCATGCCGTCCTCTGCGTGCCACGTCTCGAAGTCCGAATGCCAGTAGAACGGTCCACCGCGGAAGCCGGGCTTGACGTTGAGCCGCGACTGGTGGACGTACACCTCGGATCCCAGCAGTTGCCGTGCGATTCCGGCGATTTCGGGCCTGCGGACGATCGAGTCCACAAGATCGCTGAGCCGGTGCACGTCGAAGACCGAGCGGACGTCGCCGCTGCCCTTTTCGCGGACCACACGGTCGTCGTCGCCGAGTTCCCGGCCGAGTCGTGAGGTCTCCTCCAGAAGGTTCCCGACGTCGTGGGCGGCGAGAAGTCCTTCGGCGGTGTGGAACCCGCGGCGGTCGTACTCGATCACGGCCTCGGCGTCGAGCGGCCCGCCGGCAGCCGAACCCCAGACGACGGGATCCTTCCTCTCGACGGACTCGCAGGCGGTGCGACCGCGGGTCGGATAGTCGTCGCGAACGGTCGTGCGCATAGCTCGTAGATCACCCTCTCGAAAGTCGATGACGGTTCGCTTTCGACGTTCCCACTGAAAATGCAGGAATGCAAGCCGGGCCCCGACATGTCCGCGTACCGACTCCTCGCCCATAACTCCTGGTCGAATCGAGTTTCGTTCCGGAACCGGCCGGGTATCCGGCGGCGTCGCGACGGTCGGCAGCCGATGCGCGTCAGCGGTGCTCTCGGTATGCGCGAGGGGTGTTTCCGGTCCACCTCTTGAACGCACGGCGGAAGGCGCTCGGCTCGGAGAAACCGAGCCGGGACGACAGATCGTCGACCGCTTCACCGCGTCTCAGGCCCGCGATCGCGAGGTCGCGGAGGACCTCCTCGCGCAACTGCCCCAGCGACGTGCCCTCCTGGCGGAGCAGGCGTCGCAGATGGGGAGGGCTCACCGCGAGCCTGCCGGCGATGTCCTCGGCGGTCGCCGTCCGGCCGTCGATGCCCGATTCGAAGATCCGCCGCACCTGGGACGACACCGTCGACTCGTATTCACGTTCGGAGAGAATGAGATTCGGAGAATCCCGCAGGTACTCCTCGAGTGATTCCTCGGTCTGCACGAGTGGCGACTTCAGTGCAGCATTGTCGATCTCGAGCGCGGCCCGCCCCGCACCGAAGGTCACCGGCACGCCGAAGATCGCGTCGTAACTGCGGGCCAGGACGGGATCGGGTTCGGTGTACGGCAGGAACACCGACCCGAGGGGGACACGCCCACCCACCAGCCACGCGGCGAAGCGGTGCAGCAGCATGAGAAGGAAATCCACCACCACGCGGGTCTTGTCGTCCACGACCTCCGGCAGTTCCACGTCCAGGAAGGTGGTGGACGCACCCGGGGTCAGGCTCAACTGCGGCAGGGACCGGATGACATGGTTCACCTCGATCATCCGTTGCAGAGCGTGGTCGAGATCGGGTCGGTGGATGAGGGTCAGGCACATAACCCGGAAGGTGCCGCGGGGCACGGGAGCCGCTGCGATGCCGAAGAGTTCGTCGTCGGTGATCTGCCAGACCACCTGCGTGAAACGACTGACCTGGGCGGGCGTGAGCCGGGCATGGGGATGGGTGAGCACCGCGCGGCTGATGCGTGCTGCCTCGAGGGCCGGTTGCAGATCGATGCCCTCCTCGGCTCCCACCTGTACCGCTCGCGACACGAAGTCCGACGGGATGGTCGGTCGCAACATCTAGCGCGCCTCCTGCAATCCGTTCAGACGTGCCACCGCTTCGGTGAGCACCTCGTCCCGTTTGCAGAACGCGAAGCGCACCAGATGGTTCCATGACGCGGTGTCGTCCACGAAGACGCTCACCGGTACCGCGGCCACCCCGATGCGGCCCGGAAGTTCCCGGCAGAAGGCCACCGCGTCGGTCCGGCCGAGGGGTGTCAGATCGGCGCACACGAAATACGTTCCGGCGGAGTCGAACACTTTCAGGCCGGCCTCGGAGAGTGCGTGGGACAGGAACGTTCGCTTGCGCTCGAGGTCGGCGCGCATCGACGCGATCCATTCCTGTTCGTGCGTCAACGCATGTGCGACCGCCGGTTGGAAGGGCGCCCCACCGACGAACGTCATGAACTGTTTCGCGGCGCGCACCCCGTCGATCAGCTCGCGCGGGCCCATCGCCCACCCGATCTTCCATCCGGTGACGTTGAAGGTCTTGGCGGCACTCGAGACCGTGATCGTCCGTTCGGCCATGCCGGGCAACGATGCGAGCGGGATGTGCGTGCGGCCGTCGAAGACCAGATGCTCGTACACCTCGTCGGACAGCACCAGCAGTTCGCGTTCGCAGGCGAGCTCGGCCAGGGCGGTCAGCGCTTCACGGTCGTAGACGGTGCCGGTGGGATTGTGCGGGCTGTTGACGACCAGCATCCGTGTCCGGTCGGTGACGGCGGCGCGCAGGGCGTCGACGTCGAGCACGAAACCGTTCCCGGAACGGGTCAGCGGCACGGTCCGTCGCGTCGCGCCGGCGAGCGCCACCGAGGCCGCATACGAGTCGTAGTACGGCTCCGTGAGGAGCACCTCCTCTCCGGGTTCGACGAGCCCGAGGATGGCGGCGCTGATCGCCTCGGTGGCACCGACGGTGACGAGCACCTCGGATTCGGGGTCGTGGTGCAGGCCGTACCGTGCGGCACGGTCGGCGGCGATCGCCTCGCGCAGGACCGGCATGCCGGACCCGGGCGGGTACTGGTTGACCCCCTCGGTGATGGCGCGGCGGGCGATCTCGAGCATTGCGGGCGGGCCGTCGACGTCGGGAAATCCCTGCCCGAGGTTGATCGCGCCGTGCCGGACGGCGAGTTCGGTCATCTCGGCGAAGATCGTCGAGGCGAACGGTCGTAACCGGGAGACCGTACGAACTCGTCCCGAAGTCGTCGAATCAGCCATTCCTGCAGCGTAGCGCCCGCGGTGTCACATCCGTGAGGTCTGCCTCGTCTCCATGATGTAGGCCACCTCGAACCGGCGGAGTATCCGTCGGTCGCACCGGAAGGACACCGTCATGGCACGACTCGAAGCCGTCGCTCCCGACCGCACCGGTCCGATGACCCGTGCGATGTATGCGCTCGCCCGCCGCAGGTTCGGTTCGGTCCCCGAACCCTTCGCGGTGGCCGCGCACCATCCGCGGTTGATGCGTACGAGCGGAGTCCACGAGATGCTCGCCCAACGCGCCTCCACCGTCCTGCCCGCCGCGGTCCGGGAGATCGCCGTCTACCGCGTGGCGTGGACCGTCGGATGCTCGTGGTGCATCGACTTCGGGACGATGCTGCAGCGACTGGACGGACTCGACACCGAACGACTCGCCCACATCGCCGAGTACGAGACCTCCGATCTCTACAGCGACGACGAGAAAGCCGCGATCGCCTATGCCGATGCGATGACCGGCGACGTGGCGAAGGAGGTCACCGACGAACAGGTCGCCGACCTCGAGCGTCGTTTCGGGCCGGCGGGCGTCGTCGAACTCACCTATCAGATCGCGCTCGAGAACATGCGTGCGCGCATGAACTCGGCGCTGGGCATCCACGATCAGGGATTCAGCACGGACGCCTGCCGGGTACCCTGGGCCGACGAAGCCGGGAACGCATGACGCCTAGTCGAAGATGCTGTCGGGCAGGAGCACTCCGCGTCCGAGCTTCTCGGGGTTCGCGATGTCGTAGGCCGCCCAGATCCGTCCGTCCCGCACGGTCCACGCCGTCACCCGCGGAGGAAAGCCCGGCCGACCGTCCTCGGCCGGGCGACCGCGGTTCAACAGACCCATCTCGCCGTTGACGAGGACCGGTTCGAAGGCCGTCAACGCCTCGGCTCCGTAGAGCCGCAGCAGTCCGAGGATGAACCGCGCGACCTTCTCGGCTCCGACCACGACGTTCAGCGCCGTACGGGTCGTGCCGCCGGCGTCGCCGATCATGCGGGCGTCGGGATGGAGCGCGGCGACGACGGCGTCGAGGTCGGCGCCCGCGAAGGCCGCGACGAGCCGCCCGACGGCCTCCTCGTGTTCGGCCGGTGAACTCGGCGGTGGA
Source organism: Rhodococcus sp. Chr-9 (assembly GCF_000801125.1). Classification (NCBI taxonomy): domain Bacteria; kingdom Bacillati; phylum Actinomycetota; class Actinomycetes; order Mycobacteriales; family Nocardiaceae; genus Rhodococcus; species Rhodococcus sp. Chr-9. Next base: position 156,427 of record NZ_JTIZ01000131.1, on the reverse strand, counting down.
ACGGCCGAGACCGTACGGCGGGCGCGGGAGGCCAGCTGGCGGGCGGTCGGGGTGGCGACGCCGAGGATGCGGGCGATGTCGTCGAACGAGATGTCGAACGCGTCGTGGAGCACGAACGCCACGCGCTGTGCCGGTGTCAGGCTGTCGAGGACGACGAGCGCGGCCAGGCGGTTGTCCTCGTCGCGCACGATCTCGTCGAGCGGGTCCGGGGGAGCGAGGGAGCCGAGGGGCGCCACGACGGGTTCGGGCAGCCACTGGCCCACGTAGGTCTCGCGGCGCACCGCGGCCGAGCGCAGTCTGTCGAGGCACAACCGTCCTACGACTGTCGTCAGCCAGGCACGCAGGTCGCGCACCTCGGAGACATCCGCGCCCACGAGTCGCAGCCATGCGTCCTGCACGGCGTCCTCGGCGTCGGCGATGCTGCCGGTGAGTCGGTACGCCACCGACAGCAGGTGGGTGCGGTTCTCCTCGAATGTCTTCTGGGTGCTCTCGTCGAGCATGGGGACGATGCTAGACGCGATCGGCCCCGGGGCGAAGGGGTGTCGATCGCCCGTACGGATGCCGTCGGACGCCTATTCTCGTCCTCGAACGGAAGGGGCGCCGTGGACAAATACGACATCAAGCGTGAGCACCGCGAGCTGTACACCTGCTCGACCGAGGATTTCACCGAGGTGCGTGTCCCCGAGTTCGGTTACCTCGCCGTGGACGGCAAGGGCGATCCGAACGGTTCCGACGAGTACGCCGACGCCGTCGAGGCCCTCTACTCGGTGGCGTACACCCTGAAGTTCACCTCCAAGAAGGAACTCGGCCGGGATTTCGTCGTCGGACCTCTCGAGGGTCTGTGGTGGAGCGAGGACATGACCACCTTCCTCACACGGGACAAGGACTCCTGGTCGTGGCGCATGCTCATCGCGCAGCCTCCCTGGATCACCGACGACATGGTGAACGACGCGATCGAGGCTGCGGGTGACAAGACCCAAGCGAAGAAGAAGCCGCTCCCGTCCCTGCCGCGTGTGCGGCCGTTCCGGCTGACGGAGGGCAGGGCGCTGCAGATCCTGCACATCGGACCGTACGACGACGAAGGCCCTGTCCTGCTGCGCCTGCACACGCAGGTGATGCCCGAACGAGGGGTGACGTTCGCCGGCGACCACCACGAGATCTACCTGTCCGACCCTCGCCGCGCGGCTCCCGAGAAGCTGAAAACCATTCTGCGTCAACCTGTCGCAGGCATACAGGAGCGATGATGGCCGTCACCAGCGCAGGTCTGATGTTCTACCGCGTCGACGACACCGGTCTGCTCAGCGTGTGGCTCGTCCACCCCGGCGGGCCGTTCTGGAAGGGGAAGGACGAAGCGGCCTGGTCGGTGCCGAAGGGGGAGTACGGCCCGGAGGAGGATCCCCGGGAGGTCGCCCTGCGCGAGTTCACCGAGGAGTGCGGGATCGAACCGCCGGACGTGCCGCTGTCGTTGCTCGGTCGCTACCGGCAGTCGTCCGGCAAGATCGTCAGCATCTACGCGGGGGAGACGACGGACGAGTTGGAATTCGTCGAAAGCAACACGTGCGAGGTCGAATGGCCGCCGAAGTCCGGTAAGCGGATCACGATCCCGGAGGTCGACGATGCGCGCTGGATCGTCGCGGCGGACGCCGAGACGAAACTGATCAAGGGGCAGCGGCCGGTGTTGGAAGCACTGCGGGCGCGATTGGACGAAGAAGGGCGGTACTACCGCGTCGACCCGTAGCCCGGCAGCACCATCGGAACGAGGAACTGCCGCGCGATCGACGCCAGGGCGTCGTCGTCGTCGATGTCGACGACCTGACTCGGTGTGGTGAGGAACGATGCCGAGATGCGGACGATCATCTCCGCCACCAGATCGGTGTTCAGATCGGCGGCGACCGTTCCCGCGCGTTGCTCTCGCTGCAACTGCCCCGCGACGAACCGGCGGACAGCGGCGAGCATCGTTCCGTCGTCGCCTCCGATCGCACCGGCGAACAGCACCGGTTCGGTCTCGAGCAGATTGCCGATCAGCCTGTTCGTGCGGATGACGCGCAGCGCGCTGACGAATCCGAGGACCACCCTGTCGGCCACGGTGTCGGCCTGGGCGATGTCCTCGAGGAAACGCAGGAAGTAGCGGCGGAACTCGCGCATGATGACCTCGTCGACGAGGGCATCCTTCGATTCGAACTTACGGTACACGGTGATTCGCGACAGTTTCGCGCGGCGGGCGATCTCCTCCATCGAGGAGCGCTGGATGCCGGTTCGGCAGAACTGTTCGTAAGCGGCATCGAGCAGGCGCACGCGGGTCTCGTCGATCTCGGTACCCATGACGGATTCGTCCGGGAGTAGAAGTGCGTCCTGAAAGGCACGTTCCAGCAACGACGCCGATTCGGCAGGGGGCGGTAGGGAGGCGGGTGAGACCGCTCGGGAAATCGGCGACGCAGAATCCACATGTCCTCCTCGAAGTCCAGAGTTTACCGTTCCGGTCCCGGCGCGGACCATGCCGAGCAGTGATATTTCACGATTCATTGTGACCCGAGCCACAGTGTGGTTCGATGCTACAGAGAAACGCTGAATGTTTCATTGCTACATCCGCGAGTCGTAGGGGAGCGGCAGTATGGATAATCCGAGCAGGCGCGACGTTCTGAAAACCGGTGGCCTCCTGGGTGCCTTGGGGGCGTTCGCGGTGGCAGCGCCGGCCCAGGCCCGGCCCTGGAAGTGGTCACCGTCAGGATCGATACCGGGTGCGGGGAGCGGTGCCGACCCGCGACAGGTATGGGACAACGAGGCCGACCCGCTCGTCGCTTCATTGCTCGAGCGGGGCGACGTACCGAGGGTCAACGAGCTGCTGCGCACCTGGAAGAAGAACTCCCAGCCGTTACCCGAAGGACTTCCGAACGACCTGCGCGACTTCATGGAACACGCCCGGCAGCTTCCGCCCTGGGCCGATCCGGCGAAACTCGAGACGGCCGTCCGCTTCAACGAGAAGCGCGGGTTGTACCTCGGTGTGCTGTACGGATTCGTGAGCGGGATGATGAGCACGGTCATCCCGAAAGAGGCGCTGGCCGTCTACTACTCCAAGGGCGGCGCGAACATGAAGGGCCGCATCTCGAAGACTGCAAAATTGGGCTACGACATCGGTTCTCGCAACGCGTATCTGGGCGACGGCGAAATGATCGTCACAGCCGTGAAGACCAGGCTCGTCCATGCCGGCGTGCGTCATCTGCTTCCGCAGTCCTCGCACTGGTCCAACATGGCACCGGAGGACGTGCCGATCAGCCAGCACGACATGATGGTCACCTGGCACAGCCTGCCCACCAGCGTGATGCGCACGTTGAAGGAGTGGAAGGTTCCCATCCCGGCCGCGGAGGCCGACGGATTCCTGCACTCGTGGCAGGTCAGTGCGCACATGCTCGGCATCGAAGACCAGTACATCCCGGCCACCTGGGACGACGCCGAATCCCAGGCGCAGGAGGCGCTCGATCCGATCCTGGCGCCCACACCCGAGGGCGTGAAGCTCGCCGATATGCTCCTCGATCTCGGTAAGGGTCTCGACTTCTCGCTGTTGTCCCGCCCGATCCTCGGTGCGCTCACCCGCTTCGCTCTCGGCGACGAGGTCGCCAACTGGCTCAATATTCCGCGCGAACCGGTCTGGGGCACACTGCTCGACGTCGCGTGGGGTCCGTTCATCGCGGTACGCGAAGGCCTGCTGCCGCTTCCGCTGGCGCCGGATGCCTACTGGACGTTCGACGAACTGCTGCGCCAGTTCGTCCTGCTGTACATGTCGGAACTGCGCCCGATCAGCATCGAGATCCCCGAATACAACAATCCCAACTATCCCTGACCCGTTCGGGGCGAGGGGCCGGCACAGTCGCTGTGCCGGCCCCTCGTGGTGTCGATTCAGTTCTGTGCCGTATCCGCCTTCAAGGAATCGATGGCGGCCTGCAGAGCGGTGGTGGCGTCGTCGGCGACCTCCGCGAGTCCCGGCTGATCGGCGACCTGCACCATCATCTGTGGGTTCATTGCGTCGACCACCACGGTGTCGGGATCCTCGGGGTCGGTGCGGACCACGACGTTGCAGGGGAGCAAGAGCCCGATCTGCCGATCGACCGTCACCGCCCGGTGGGCGAGCGGCGGATTGCACGCACCGAGGATCACGTAATCCTCCAGGTCCTCACCGAGCTTGGCCTTCAGGGTGGCCTTCATGTCGATCTCGGTGAGAATGCCGAATCCCTGCCCGGCCAGTGCCTTGCGGGTGCGTTCGACCGCATCGTCGAACGAGGTGTGGAGGGTGGTCGAGAGTGCGAGTGTCATGGGTGTCCTGCTTTCTCTCGGAAGGGGAGGTGTCAAGCCAGGGCGAGGAAGAGCTTCTCGAGTTCGGCCTCGGTCATCGGCTCCTTGCCGTCCTGGGCCGTCTCGGTGAGGCATTCCCGCAAACCGCTCGCCACAATCTTGAATCCGGCACGGTCCAGAGCGCGGGAGACCGCGGCGAGCTGGGTTACGACATCCTTACAGTCACGACCCTGTTCGATCATCGCGATCACTCCGCCGAGCTGACCCTGCGCGCGGCGCAGCCGGTTGAGTACCAGTGCGATGCTGTCTTCGTCGCCGACCATGGAGGCGTCCTTTCCTAGTTCTGTAGACCATTGTACCCCCGGGGGTATCTGGTCGGAGTGTGAGTTGTGCGACCGATCTTCACCTTGTCGACCACGAGTGTGACAGCTACGCCGTGCGGGTATGAGGGCGACGATTGCTGCGACGCCCTGCGCTGCCGTGGTGCTTCGGTCTGCGCAGTCGGAGGGAGAACAGCGCGTGAGTGAGTTCGTCACTTCGTCTCGTGATTCAGGGCTCGCTCGCTTGGTCGACAGTTCCGGGCGAGAGCACGTTCCCGAGCGACTGCGCATCGCTGCGACCTTGGCGGTTGTGGCGTCGGTGCACGTCCTGGGCTTCGGTCTGCTGGCGTGGGCCCAATGGACGTCGGCCGCCGATGCGGTGAGTGTGAGCGTCGCACTGACCGCACACGCGTTGGGGCTGCGGCATGCTCTCGACGCCGATCACATCACCGGTATCGACAACGCGACGCGCAAGTTTGTCGGCGAAGGCCGCCGGCCCATGAGCGTGGGCCTGGCGTTCAGCCTGGGGCATTCGACAGTGGTGTTCGTGGTGACGGTCCTGGTGGCAGCCGGGGTCGGCACCGCAACGCGGTTGTTGTCCGACGACGAACCGGCGACGGCGGTGCTGGCGACGGTCGGCGCGGTGGTCGCCGGAGGTTTCCTCGTCCTCATCGCCGCCGTCAACGCCGTGGCCTGGGTGCGCTTGCGCGCCCTGCATCGCGAGCGTGAGCCGGACGCCGTGGCCGTGGAGCAGGCGCTGTCGCGGACGGCGGCGGCACGGGTGTTGCAGGCGCCCCTGCGCAGGGTGCGTCATCCCCGGCACATCTACGTGATCGGCGTCCTGTTCGGTCTGGGGTTCGATACTGCGATGACCATCGGGGTCGTCGCCGTCGCGGTCGCGACGACCCTCCCGGCGCCTCGGTGTGGTTGGTGCTGGCACTACCTTTGTGTTTCGCCGCGGGGATGACACTGGTCGACGCGATCGACGGCATCGCAATGACCAAACTCTATTCCGGTGAGGGTCTGGCACCCGGAACGAAGATCTTCTTCACGTTGATCACCACGGGTGTGTCGGTCGTCGCCGCAGCCGTGCTGGGAACCATCATTCTGGTGTCCACGGCGCGCGAGGTGTTCGCCTTGACCGACCCGTGGACCGGGTGGATCGCGGCTCTGAACCTGGAGTACGTCGGCCTGGCGCTGGCGGCGACATTTGCCGTGCTGTGGATGGGGGCGGCGCTGATCACCCGGCAGCGTTACCGAACTGCCGGGTGATCCGTTGGCTGAGGGACCGTCTCAGCCGGTGAGTCCGAGTTCGCGAGCACGGTCGAATTCGTCGTTGACGAGAACGACGTTGCGTTCGGGTGCATCGATCATCGATGCCGCGATCGACGAGCGGTAGCCGGACGCGCAGTGCACCCAGACTTCCCCCTGGGGGACCTCGTCGAGACGATCGGCGAGTTCGTGCAGTGCGATGTTGACGGCGCCGTCGATGTGCGATTCGTCGAACTCGTTCGCCTGCCGCACATCGAGGACGGTGACCTGCTGCTCGTCGCGTCTGCGGGCGAGAGCGGGGAAATCGGCGACACGATAGGAACGCAGTTCGGTGCCGGCGACGAGGGTGTGGATCTCGCCCACTGCGGCACCTTCGAGATCGTCGATGCCGATGCGGACGAGTTCGCGACGCGCGTCGAGTACCTGCTCCTCGCTCTCTCCGATCAGGGTCAACGGCGCTCCCCAGGTGTAGAGCCAGCCCAGATAGGTTACGAACGAACCGGATAGTTCGAACCCGAGGGTGCCGCCGAGGTGTCCGGCGGCGAAAGCAGTGCGTTCGCGGAGGTCGACGACCCATTCGCCGGAATCGATCCTCCGGCGCAGCTCCTCCGGATCGACGCGCTCGGGCATCGACAGGTCCNTCGTCGACGTATGCCTGTTCGTCCTGGGTCAGGGCCGGGTTCGACGTACGTTCGCGGCCGATGGTGGACTCGTCGCCGCTGGCGGGTGTGGCGGCGCAGAAACTGCCGAAGCCGTGCGTGGGGTACACCTTCGTCTCCGCAGGCAGTTCCTCGGCGAGGCGGCGCACCGAGTGGTACTGCGCGTGGGTGAGTTCGTCGGTGTGCTCCTCGCCGACGAGATCGGTCCGTCCGGTCGTGCCGAAGAGCATCGAACCGCCGGTGAACACTCCGACGGCAGTGTCGTCGGGATCGCGCAGCACATAGCTGACGTGATGATGCGTGTGGCCGGGAGTGTGCATGACCTGGAATCGGAATGCTCCGGCGTCGACGATGTCGCCGTCGACCACCGCGCGCCGCTGGTAGCCGAGATCGTCGCCGGCCGGAACGACGTATTCGGCGTTCACTGCCCTGGACAGTTCGAGACCGCCGGTGACGTAGTCGTTGTGGATGTGCGTTTCGAGCACGTGGGTGATGCGTACTCCGCGTTCGGCCGCCAGCTTCAGTACTCGGTCGATGTCGCGTTGCGGGTCCACCACGGCACCGATGTCGCCCGCGCTGATCAGGTAGCTGCGATCGCCGAGGCCGGAGGTTTCGATGATCGACACGTCCATCGGGGACTCCTTCATTCGGGGGATGTACGGGACGAATACCCGTACCCGTATGGGTGAAACGGTGGATGCGGTAGCGGTCACCGTAGGAAGATCGCGTCGACGAGCACGTAGGCGGCCACGGCGAACACCAGATAGGCGAACCAGCGTTGAAGCCGGTCGGTGTCGATGCGGGTCCCGAACTGCCCCGCGACGAGCGACCCGACGATCGCTGTGCCGGCGAAGNCGGTGATCGCCCAGTCGATGCTCGTGCCGCTCAGATGCGAGATCAGACCCGCGGCGGAATTGGCGACGATGATCACCAGCGAGGTGCCCACGGCAACCGGCATCTCGATGCCGAGCATGAGGACGAGCGCAGGGATGATCAGAAATCCGCCGCCGACACCGAACAGGCCGGTGAGAAAGCCGACCGTGAGGCCGGCCGCGATCGACCGAGGAGCGCAACGGCGCCAGTTGATTCGGGATCCTTCGGTCGAGCACGCTGTTCCGGTATCGCCACGATCGGCGAGCATCCTCGCTCCTGCCAAGACCATCACCACCGCGAACCCGATCAGAAGAGCGCGTTCCGGAAGCAACCGTCCCACGGCGCTGCCCGCGAAGGTGGCCGGAATGCCGGTGGCGGCGAAGATACCTGCCAGACGCCACTCGACCTGGCGAGCGCGTACTTTCGGAAGCACCCCCACCGCCGACGCCACGCCGACGACGATCAGTGAGATCGGGATGGCCTGCGCCATGCTCAACCCCAGGCCGAAGACCAGAGCCGGGACCGCGAGGATCGATCCGCCTCCGCCGAGCAGGCCGAGCAGCACGCCGATGACGGCACCGAAGCCCAGCGCGAGCACCAACGTCATCTCGCTCCTTTCGGTCGCATCCTCTTTCAGTGGTACCCGGGTCGATGTTGACGCCGTTGCCGAATCACGCGGACTGCGACCGCGGCGAACGCGATGACAGCGACTGTCAGGAGTAGGCCGGGACCGTGCATGTCCGTGGCCCATTGTCCGAGTGCAACTTGCAGGTCGAGCTGCTCGTCGACGCCCATGAGGCCGGTGAGATTCGCGGTGCCGTCGGTGACGAGAAACAGCACGCCGATGCCGATGAACAGCAGACCCGAGATGAGGGAGGCGGTATGAGTTCGCAATGGAGCCTGCTGAGTCAGGAGCGCACCGACCAATCCGAGTCCGGCGCCCAGAGGCGCGAGCACCGAGGTCAATCCGGCATAGAAGAGTGCGGTGCGTGCTGCAAGACGTCCCGCGCCGTCGAAGGCATACGCGAAGAAGGAGGGCAGTAGCAGCGCCGAGCACGGACTGAGCAGGGAAAGCAGGTCGCCGAGCAGGGCGCCGAGCAGACCGATCTCGGTCACGGCGCCGACCCGGCTGCTGCCTCGATGACCTGCTCGAAGACCCCGAGCGGTTGTGCGCCCAGAATCGGGGTGCCGTTGATCACGAACGACGGTGTACTTGCCACGCCGATGGTGTTCGCCTCGAGCATGTCGGCGTAGATGTCCTGGTCCACGGACGGGTCGGCGGCCTGCCGGTCGAATCGGTCCTGGTCGGGCACTCCGGCCGCAGCTGCGAAGCTGCGCAGAGCCTCCGATGTCAGGTCGGGATGACCACGATCGGGGGAGGAGGCGTAGACGGCCGTACCGAACTCCCAGAACTTCCCCTGTGCGGCAGCGGCGTGGCCGGCAAGATCTTCGGCCATCGACTGCTCGCCGAAGATCGGCAGGTCGCGCCATTCGATGCGCAGAATTCCCTCGTCCACGTACTTGTCGATCAAGGCCGCTTCGACGTCCCGGCTGAACTTGGCACAGAACGGGCAGCGGTAGTCGGAGTACGCGACCATCACCACGGGAGCGTCCACCGCGCCGATCGCCAACGGGTCGCCGTCGATGCGTCGGGACATGTCTCCGACCGGTCCCACTCCTACCGTTCGGGCGAAGCCCGGCACGGTTCCACTCTACGGCCTGCACACCGTCGTCGACGGCGGCGTGCAGGCCGCTGGTGAAGAAGTTCGGCCCGATGCTCAGGCGGTGGGGCCGCGCCGGACCTCTCGGCCCGCGGACACCCACGCTCTCGTCCCGCCGGCAACGGATACCGCGGGCCGTCCGGCCGATTCGAGGATCTCGGCTCCGCGCTTGCTCCGGTTTCCGGATGCGCAGATGACGTAGACGGTCTCTCCCGGAGCTACCTCGCTCACACGGGCGGACAGTTCGGGGAGGGGGATCAATTGGGCGCCGGGAACGTGGCCCTGGATGTACTCGTAGTCCTCGCGGACATCGAGCACCGGAGCTCCGGACTCCCACGCCTGGATCAGAGCGGCAGTGTCGACTTCGTGCATGGTGAACTCCTCGGTTCGGGTCTGTCGAGAATGGGTGAGCACTTCCGAGTTCTCCGCTCAGCCCGCCGCCACGGCGGCGCGAGAGCGTCCTCCGAGTCGTTGCAGCGGGCAGTGCTCCCTGCGGTTGCAGGCATAGATAGCGCCGGCGGCAACGACGGTGAGTGCCGCCGCGGCGATGCCGACGCCGGGATGGATCTCCTGCGCGAGGATGACGGAGGACATGATCAGGACGAACCAGCCGAAGCTCTTGCGCAGGGTGTCCGGATCGACCAGTGAGGTCAGGCGGCCGCCGATGAGGCTGCCCACGACGGCGGCACCGGTGACCATCGCCGCCAGACGCCAGTCGATCTGCACTGTGGACAGGTAGCCGCCGAGTCCGGCGAAGGACTTCATGGCGATCACGATCAGCGAGGTACCGACCGCGACCGGCATCGGCAGACCACCGAGCAGCGCCAGAGCCGGGACGACGAGGAAGCCGCCGCCGGCGCCGACGAGGCCTGTGACCAGACCGACGACCACACCGTCGAGCAGGATCTTGCCCACGGGCATGGCCTGGTCGCCGTCGTCGGCCGCGGCCTTGTTCTTACGGCCGCGGAGCATGGCGATCGCTGTTGCGATCATCATTACGGCGAAGCCGAGCAGCAGGACGGTGCCGGGTATGAAGCGCGAGAGCAGACCCCCGCCGTAGGCGCCGACCATGCCGGCCAGACCGAACAGGATTCCGGTGCGCCACTGCACGCGGCCGGCGCGTGCATGGGAAATCGCGCCGACCGCGCTGGTGACACCCACGACCAGCAGCGAAGTGGCAATCGCTTCCTTTGCGTCCATACCTGCCACGTAAGCGAGCAGCGGGACGGTGAGAATCGAGCCCCCGCCACCGAGCAGTCCGAGGGTGACACCGACGAGGACTGCCAGAGCTACGGTCAACGCGATCATGATCAGTTCCTCTCGGCGCTTTCGGTATTCGACTGGACAAGCTGCGCGACGATGCTCTGGGCGTCGCACGAGGCGCCGCGGTTGTAGGGCAGCTTGGACAGCAGCATGCCCATTGCGCAGGTGTTCGACAGTGCGGCGAAGGTCAACCCACCGCCGATTCCGGCGGCGAGCCACTTGAGCTTCGGCACGGCGATGCTGCCGAGAACCGAGCTCAGCACGAGCGAACCGGCGACGAGCCGGACCTGGCGTTCGAGGTCCCAGCGTTCGGCGCCGCGGTTGACGGGCAGGCCGGCCGCTTCCCAGCCGAGCATGCCGCCCTCGAGGATGTGGAGGTTGAACAATCCTGCGTCGCGCAGGGTCTCTTCGGCTTGACCGGCACGCTGTCCGGAGCGACACACCAGGACGACGTTCTCGTCGAAATGAGCGCAGAACTCGTCGCGGTGCTCGCGCAACAGGTCCAGGGGGACGTTGTAGGCGCCGGGGATGTGCACGGACTCGAACTCGCCCGGAGTCCGGACGTCGATGATCCGCACGTTCTTGCCGGAGTCGATCGACTCGTGCAAGGAGTTCGGGTCGACGGTGACAGCGGGGGACTCGGTCATGGGGGGCCTTTCGATCGGGGAATCGGATGGGGCTGATAAAAGTGCCCCAGGGGGTATTCTTCGACTATCGTACACATACCCCTGGGGGTATATGCAAGGAGCTTGTTGGGTGAGCTCAGGCGAGGCCGAGGAACAACTTCTCGAGTTCCTTCTCGGTGATGCGGTCGTCGCAGGCGGCGTCCTGTTCGTCGAGGATGCATCGGCGGAGCCGGTCCGAGATGATCTTGAATCCGGCGCGATGCAGCGCGTGGGATGTCGCTGCGAGCTGAATGACCACCTCGCGCAGATCGCGGTCGGTTTTCGAGCATCGTGATAACCGCGGTGAGCTGGCCTTGTGCTCGGCGCAGGCGTCGCAGGGCGGCGGTATCGGCTTCCGGATTCTCCATCGGTAACTCCCTGCTCGATCCTGCGCTGNTTCCGCCGCATAGGTATTGGTGTCCATATCTCGGGGGGAACGCCCCGTTGCCGTGGTGCTCGGTCCGCGTAGGTGGAGGGAGAACAGCGCTTGAGTGACTACGCCACCTCGTCTCGCGGGTCGAGGCTCGCCCGCCTGATCGATAGTTCCGAGCGAGAACGCGTTCCCGAGCGGCTACGCATTGCTGCGACCTTGGCGGTTGTGGCCTCGGTACATGTCCTGGGATTCGGGTTGCTGGCGTGGGCGCAGTGGACGTCGGCTGCCGATGCGGTGGGTGTGGGCGTCGCGCTCACCGCATACGCGTTGGGGCTGCGGCACGCTCTCGACGCCGACCACATCACCGGCATCGACAACGCGACTCGCAAGTTCGTCGGTGAAGGGCGTCGGCCCATGAGCGTAGGACTGGCGTTCAGCCTGGGACATTCGACGGTGGTGTTCGTGGTGACCGCCTTGGTGGCTGCCGGAGTCGGGGCCGCGACCCGGCTGGTGTCCGACGACGAGCCGATGACTGCGCTGTTGGCGACGGTCGGCGCGATGGTCGCCGGAGGTTTCCTCGTACTGATCGCGGCGGTCAACACTGTGGCCTGGCTGCGGTTTTGGGCCCTGTACCGCGAGCGCGACCCGGACGCCACTGCCGTGGAAGTGGCGTTGTCGCGCACGGCGGTGGCCCGAGTGTTGCAGGCGCCTCTGCGGAGAGTGCGGTATCCCCGGCACATCTACGTGCTCGGTGTCCTGTTCGGGCTGGGATTCGACACCGCGATGACCATCGGGGTCGTCGCCGCCGCGGTCGCGACGACCCTCACCGGCGTGTCGGTGTGGTTGGTGCTGGCACTGCCTCTGTGTTTCGCCGCGGGTATGACCCTCGTCGACGCGCTCGACGGTATCGCGATGACCAAGCTCTACTCCGGGGAGGGGTTGGCGCCCGGAACGAAGATCTTCTTCACGCTGATCACCACGGGTGTGTCGGTCGTCGCCGCAGCGGTGCTGGGGACGATCATCCTGGTGTCCACGGCGCATGAGGCGCTCGAATTGACCGACCCGTGGACCGGTTGGGTCGCGGATCTGGACCTTGATTACATCGGTATCGCACTGGCGGCGACCTTTGCCGTGCTGTGGATCGGCGCGGTGGTGCTCACCCGGCAGCGTTGCCGCTGCCGGGTGAGCCGTCGAGAGCAGGAGGTCCGCGTCAACCGGTGAGTCCGAGCTCGCGGGCACGGTCGAATTCGTCGTTGACGAGAACGACGTTGCGTTCGGGTGCATCGATCATCGATGCCGCGATCGACGAGCGGTAGCCGGACGCGCAGTGCACCCAGACCTCCCCTTGGGGGACCTCGTCGAGACGACCGGGGAGTTCGTGCAGTGCGATGTTGACCGCGCCGTCGATGTGCGATTCGTCGAATTCGTTCGCCTGCCGTACATCGAGGACGGTGACCTGCTGCTCGTCGCGTCTGCAGGCGAGGGCGGGGAAATCGGCGACGCGATAGGAACGCAGTTCGGTGCCGGCGACGAGGGTGTGGATCTCACCCACCGCCGCGCCTTCGAGATCGTCGATGCCGATGCGGACGAGTTCGCGACGAGCGTCGAGTACCTGCTCCTCGCTCTCTCCGATGAGGGTCAACGGCGCTCCCCAGGTGTAGAGCCAGCCCAGATAGGTCACGAACGAACCGGACAGTTCGAATCCGAGGGTGCCGCCGAGGTGCCCGGCGGCGAAGGCGGTGCGCTCGCGGAGGTCGACCACCCATTCGCCGGCGTCGATCCTCCGGCGCAACTCGTCCGGATCGACGCGCTCGGGCATCGACAGGTCGACCGGCGCAGGTCCGGCGCGGTTGATCACTCCCATATGGGCGTAATAGGCAGGGTAGGCGGCCAGCCCCGCGAGCAGTTCGTCGACGTATGCCTGTTCGTCCTGGGTCAGGGCCGGGTTCGACGCACGTTCGCGGCCGATGGTGGACTCATCGCCGCTGGCGGGTGTGGCGGCACAGAAGCTGCCGAAGCCGTGCGTGGGGTACACCTTCGTCTCGGCGGGCAGTTCCTCGGCGAGGCGGCGCACCGAGTGGTACTGCGCGTGGGTGAGTTCGTCGGTGTGCTCCTCGCCGACGAGATCGGTCCGTCCGGTCGTGCCGAAGAGCATCGAACCGCCGGTGAACACTCCGACGGCAGTGTCGTCGGGATCGCGCAGCACATAGCTGACGTGATGATGGGTGTGGCCGGGAGTGTGCATGACCTGGAAGCGGAAGGCTCCGGCGTCGATGATGTCGCCGTCGACCACCGCGCGCCGCTGGTAGCCGAGGTCGTCCACGGCGGGAACGACGTATTCCGCGTTCAGGACCCGGGACAGTTCGAGACCGCCGGTGACGTAGTCGTTGTGGATGTGTGTTTCGAGTACGTGGGTGATGCGCACCCCGCGTTCGGCCGCCAGTTTCAGTACGCGGTCGATGTCGCGCTGCGGGTCGACCACGGCGCCGACGTCACCCGCANCTGCGATCGCCGAGGCCGGAGGTTTCGATGATCGACACGTCCATCGTCAGACTCCTTCGTTCGAGGGATGTTCGGAACGGATACCCGTACCCGTATAGGCGAAACGATGGGTGCTGCATCGATTACCGCAGGAAGATCGCGTCCACGAGCACGTAGGCGGCCACGGCGAACACCAGATAGGCGAACCAGCGTTGAAGCCGGTCGGTGTCGACACGGGTGCCGAACTGCCCCGCGATGAGCGACCCGACGATCGCGGTGCCGGCGAAAGCGGCGGTGATCGCCCAGTCGATGCTCGTGCCGCTCAGATGCGAGATCAGGCCCGCGGCGGAATTGGCGACGATGATCACGAGCGAAGTGCCCACGGCGACGGGCATCTCGATGCCGAGCATGAGGACGAGCGCCGGGATGATGAGAAATCCACCGCCGACTCCGAACAGGCCGGTGAGGAAGCCGACTGCGAGGCCGGCCGAGATCGACCGAGGGGCGCATCGACGCCAGTTGATTCCGGAGTTCCCGGTCGAGCACGCCGTTCCGGTGTCGCCACGGTCGGCGAGCATCCGCGCGCCTGCCACCACCATCACCATCGCGAAGCCGATCAGCAAGGCGCGTTCGGGTAGCAGGCGTCCCACGGCGCTGCCGGCGAAAGTGGCCGGAATGCCGGTGGCAGCGAAGATCCCCGCCAGGCGCCATTCGACCTGGTGAGCGCGCACTTTCGGCAACGCTCCTACTGCCGACGCCACACCGACGACGATCAGCGAGATCGGGATGGCCTCCTCCATACTCAGCCCCAGTCCGAAGACCAGCGCGGGAACCGCGAGGATCGATCCGCCTCCGCCGAGCAGACCCAGCAGCACGCCGATGACGGCACCGAAGCCGAGCGCGAGCGCCAACGTCATGGAGATCCCCTCTGTCGAATCCTCTGTCGGCAATACCCCGGCCGGACGCGATCAATCCGGGCATCGGGTGAACCGGTCACATATTCCGCCGATGTCGCTCCTCATCGCCGGAGCCGGATGACACGAACAGCGACCGCGAAGAACGCGATCAGGGCGGCAATGAGCAGTATCTCCGGGCCGGGCATCGCTTCGGCCAATCCTCCGAGTGCAACCTGCAGGTCGAATTGTTCGTCGACCCCCATCACACCGGTGAGATTCGCGGTGCCGTCCGTGACGAGAAACAGCACGCCGATGCCCATGAACAGAATCCCCGAGATCAGCGAGGTGGTGTGCGTTCGCAACGGTCCCAGCTTAATGGGGCGTCCGCGTAGCCAGGTGCGCTTGTGCAGGTCGAATCGTTCCCACGCGACGGCGAGTGCGAACAGCGGCAGTGCCATACCGAGTGCATAGACGGCCATCAGTCCGGCGCCGTGGAGCGGGTGACCTCCTGCGACCGCGATGGTCAGCACGCTCCCGAGAAGGGGGCCCGAGCAGAATCCTGCGAATCCGTACACGGCTCCGAGCGCGAAGACGGACAGGGCGCCGGAACCGGTCAGGGAGTTCGTGGCTCGCTGCGCCGACTTGAATGCGAAGCCCCCGCCGAGCACCGTCGTGATGCCGAGGCCGATGAGAACGATGCCGCTGATCAGGGTGATCAGGGGGCGGTGCTGGGTCAGGAGTGCGCCGATCAATCCGAGTCCGGCACCCAGTGGTGCGAGGACCGCGGTCAAGCCGGCGTAGAAGATGGCGGTGCGGGCTGCGAGACGTCCGGCGCCGTCGAAGGCGTATGCGAAGAACGAGGGCAGTAGCAGTGCCGAGCAGGGGCTCAGAAGAGAGAGCAGACCGCCCAGTAGAGCGCCGAGCAGTCCGATCTCGGTCACGGTGTCGTCCCGGCTGCTGCCTCGATGACCTGCTCGAAGACTCCCAGCGGTTGCGCGCCCAGGATCGGGGTTCCGTTGATCACGAACGACGGTGTGCTCGACACACCGATCGTGTTCGCCTCGAGCACGTCGGCGTAGATGTCCTGGTCGAGGGATGCGTCGGCGTAGATGTCCTGGTCGAGGGATGGGTCGGCGGCTTGTCGATCGAATCGGTCCAGGTCGGGCACTCCGGCCGCAGCAGCGAAGCTGCGCAGGGCCTCGGGCGTCAAGTCGGGATGGCCGCGATCGGGGGAGGATGCGTATACGGCGGTGCCGAACTCCCAGAACTTCCCCTGTGCGGCGGCGGCGCGGCCGGCGCGGGCAGCGGCCATCGATTGGTCGCCGAAGATCGGAAGGTCGCGCCATTCGATGCGCAGAATGCCCTCGTCGACGTATTTGTCGACCAGGGTCGGTTCGGTGTCCCGGCTGAACTTGGCACAGAAGGGGCATCGGTAGTCGGAATACGCGACCATCACCACAGGAGCGTCCACCGCGCCGATCGCCATCGGGTCACCGTCGATGCGTCGGGACATGTCGCCGACCGGCCCCATCTGTGGGGTCGACACAGGCTCGGCCGTCTCGTCCGTGCCGGTGCGGTCGACGACGAGGAACGCGAGCAGCACTGCGACGACGACGCCGAGAGCGCCGAGTAGCCACAGGTCCCGCCGGGTACGGATGGTTTGTTTCGTCGGGGTCATGCGTGCCTCCACGGTCGGTCGTACCGGAGTGGATCGATCACCCCGAACTACTAAGCGAGATAGTAGCTCGAACTACTAAGCTGCTTAGTAGTTGTACTGACCCGCGTCGACAAAGGATTCAGATGTGACGACCCCTCCCGCAGATCTCGAGACCCGCAATCACCATGTGGCTCAGAAAAATTCGTATCGAATCAGAGCTCTGTTCCGAGCGGTGGCAGCGGGGGCGGTCACCCTCCTCGTCGTCGGCGTACCCACCGATATCCTCGTGAACCCGTGGTTCGGGCGCGAGATTCCGGTGCGCTGGTGGGAATATCCGGTGCTCGGAGCGACCGTGGTGCTGACCGCTCTGTGGTTCGGTCTCCAGAACCCTCGCAGCGACGGATCGCGGACGGCGACACCCGCTGCCGGAGTCATGTTGGCCGTGTTCGCCGTGGGCTGCCCGGTCTGCAACAAACTGGTGCTCGTCACGATCGGCGCGTCAGGAGCGCTCGGATGGTGGGCCCCCTTACAGCCGATCCTCGCCCTCTGCTCACTGACTCTGCTCGCCGGCGCGGTCCTCTACCGGTGGCGACGCCGAACCTGCGACGACTCCTGCACACCACCGGTCGGGTCGATTACACCGTGAGACAGGACGCGGTCACGATTCCGATGACGGAGACTGCGGTGAGGAACGCGGGAAAAACAGAGAAGGCCACGGCGGAAGGGCGAGTGAGCGCGGAGCGCGGGCGGTCGGACCGACCAACCGAACTCAGCCACCGAAGTCTCGCGTCGAGGTAGCCGTCGGACGACTTGTCTCGTGCCGCAGGCTCCGAGGACTGTGCGCATCGGAGCAGGGCATCGCGGACCGCATCGTGGCCGCTGGACTGCGCGGCTCGGTGATCGGCTGCCAACTCGACGAGCACGCGTATCCACGGTGCTCCCTGCCGGCACAGCGGCACGAACGGCAATGCCATGCGCAGAGCGCCACTGATCGCCACCAATACGTGATGACGCCCGCGGATGTGCGCGTACTCGTGGTCGATTACCGCTCGACGCGCCTGCAGGTCGAGCGTTTTCAACCCCTCGGCGGCGACGACGGTGCCGTTGCGGCCACCGATGCTGTATGCGGCACATGCGGTATCACGCAGCCAGATCACCTCACCTCCACCGCGTGTCCGGACTCCACTGAGAACTCGGATCAGGTTCAGGTGGGCAGCGGTTTCGCGGCGGTACCGGTGATAGGAACGCGATACCACCAGGAATATTCGTACGAGGACCGATCCTGCGACCACCCACAGCACTGTCTCGGCGTAGGGCAGCCACGGCAACAGTCCCTCATCCCGGGCGGCACGCACACACGACGCGGGTAGAGGCAGACGGTCCACATGCAAGCCGGGTTTCGTGGCCACTGCCAACGGGCCACCGACCAGCGCCGCGACGAACAGCATCTGGGTTGCCACCCACGCGGTGAGCGCACCGCGCGGATCGCGGCCCGGGGAGGCCAGATGCGAAAGCCATCGCGGCGCTGCGAAACCGAGGACGAGCGCTGCCACGAACAGTGCTGCTGCAACGATCACGAGGGCAGATTCCTGCGGTTGCGGGCCGTGGTCCGCCGGGCGGCGCGGCGCAGGATCCGGGATTCGTCCTCCGTCGCAGAACTGGCGAAGTGCAGCATGACCTGTTCGGCGTCGCCGGACGTCCGGAGCACGTGCCGCAGCAGTTCTGCCGCGGTTTCCTCGCGGCTACGGGTTGCGCGGTAGCTGTAACCACGGCCGATTCGGCTGCGGGTGACCATGCCCTTGGTGTGCAGGTTGTCCAGGACCGTCATCACGGTCGTGTAGGCCGGCGACCGGTCGGGCTCGAGGCGTGCCAGCACATCGCGTACACGAAGGGGTTCGTCGCTCTGCCACAGCACGTCCATGATCGCCGATTCCAGCTCGCCGAGGCCCATCACGTCCGTGTCACCGCTTTCGTTTCACCATCGTCCGGGCCCGGCCCGGCGAAGTTCCACTCTACGGCCTGCATGCCGTCATCGAAGGCGGCATGCAGGCCGCTGGTGAAGAAGTTCGGCGCGGCGCTCAGGGGGTGGGTCCGCGCCGCACTTCCCGACCCGCGGAGACCCACGCCCTCGTCCCGCCGGCGACGGACACTGCGGACCGTCCCGCGGATTCGAGGATCTCGGCTCCACGCTTGCTCCGGTTTCCGGACGCGCAGATCACATAGACGGTCCCTCCCGGCGGTACCTCCCCTACGCGGGCGGACAGTTCGGGGAGGGGGATCGACCGAGCGCCGGGGACGTGGCCCCGGAGGTACTCGTAGTCCTCGCGGACATCGAGCACCGGAGCTCCGGACTCCCACGCCGTGATCAGAGCGACAGTGTCGACTTCCTGCATGGTGAACTCCTCGGTTCGGGTCTGTCGAGAACGGGTGAGCGCTTCCGCGTCGTGCGTTCAGACCGCCGCCGCGGCTGTGCGAGAGCGTCCTCCGAGGCGTTGCAGTGGGCAGTGCTCGCTGCGGTTGCAGACATAGGTGGTGCCGGCGGCGACCACGGTGAGTGCCGCCGTGGCAATGCCGACGCCGGGGTGGATCTCCTGCGCGAGGATGACGGAGGACATGATCAGCACGAACCAGCCGAAGCTCTTGCGCAGGGTGTCCGGATCGACCAGCGAGGTCAGGCGGCCGCCGATGAGGCTGCCCACGACGGCGGCACCGGTGACCATCGCCGCGAGACGCCAGTCGATCTGCACGGTGGACAGATAGCCTCCGAGTCCGGCGAAGGACTTCATGGCGATCACGATCAGCGACGTGCCGACCGCGATCGGCATGGGCAGGCCGCCGAGCAATGCCAGGGCCGGCACGACGAGGAAGCCGCCGCCGGCACCGACGAGACCGGTGACCAGGCCGACCACGACACCGTCGAGCAGGATCTTGCCGACGGGCATCGCAGCGTCGCCCTCACCGGCCGCGGCCTTGTTCTTGCGGCCGCGGAGCATGGCGATCGCTGTGGCGATCATCATCACGGCGAAGCCGAGCAGCAGTACGGTGCCCGGAATGAAGCGCGAGAGCAGACCACCGCCGTAGGCGCCGACCATGCCGGCCAGGCCGAACAGGATGCCGGTACGCCACTGCACGCGGCCGGCGCGAGCGTGGGAGATCGCGCCGACCGCGCTGGTGACACCCACGACCAGCAGCGAGGTGGCGATCGCCTCCTTTGCGTCCATCCCTGCGACGTAAGCGAGTAGGGGGACGGTGAGAATCGAGCCCCCGCCACCGAGCAGTCCGAGGGTGACGCCGACCAGGACCGCCAGGGCTACGGTCAGCGCGACCATGCCAGTTTCCTTTCGGCCGGGCAGGACGGACCTCCGGTCAACTGGGTGACGACGTTCTGGAGATCCCACTGTGCCCCGCGGTTGTAGGGCAGCTTGGACAGCAGCATGCCCATCGCGCAGGTGTCCGACAGTGCGGCGAAGGTCAACCCGCCGCCGATTCCGGCAGCGAGCCACTTGAGTTTCGGCACGGCGATGCTTCCGAGAACCGAGCCCAGGACGAGCGAGCCGGCGACGAGCCGGACCTGGCGTTCGAGATCCCAGCGATCTGCGCCGCGGTTGACGGGCAGGCCGGCCGATTCCCAGCCGAGCATGCCGCCCTCGAGGATGTGGAGGTTCGGCAACCCTGCTTCACGCAGGGCCTGTTCGGCCTGGCCGGCACGCTGACCGGAGCGGCACACCAGTACGACGTTCTCGTCGAGATGGGCGCAGAACTCGTCGCGATGCTCACGCAGCAGGTCGAGGGGGACGTTGTAGGCGCCGGGAATGTGCACGGACTCGAATTCGCCGGGAGTCCGGACGTCGACGATCCGTACGGGCCTGCCCGAATCGATCGACTCGTGCAGCGAATTCGGATCGACGGTGGCGGTAGGGGACTCGGTCATGAGTGGCCTTTCGAGCGTGAGGATCGGTAGGGGTTCGAGGAGGTGCCCCCGGGGGTATTACCCGACCATCGTATACATACCCCTAGGGGTATATGCAAGTGTTGCCGTGCGAGTTCAGGCGAGGCCGAGAAACAGCTTCTCGAGCTGCTCCTCGGTGATGTGGTCGGCGCAGGTGGCGCCCTGCTCGGCGAGGATGCATCGGCGGAGTCGGTCCGAGATGATCTTGAAGCCGGCGCGGTGCAGTGCGTGGGATGCCGCTGCGAGCTGGATGACCACCTCACGCAGGTCGCGGCCGTTTTCGAGCATCGCAATCACCGCGGTGAGCTGACCTTGCGCTCGACGCAGGCGTCGTAGAGCGGCGGTGTCCGTTTCCGGATTCTCCATCAGAAACCCCCTGCTCGATCCCGCGCTACCGGGATATCGGATCCGAGATACCCCAGGGGGTACTTGACATACCCTAGGGGGTATATGCCACGATGTCTACATCACCGGAACATCACCCGGATCCAGCAACGGAGGAATTCATGATTCTCGAGCAGTACTACATCGAGTGCCTCTCCCACGCGTCCTACCTCATCGGTGACGAGAGCACGGGCAGGGCGGTCGTGGTCGACCCCCGCCGCGACATCACCGAATACCTCTCCGACGCACAGAAGTACGGGTTGACCATCGAAGGGGTGATCAACACCCACTTCCATGCGGACTTCGTCTCGGGTCACCTCGAATTGGTCGACGCCACGGGTGCGTGGATCGGATTCGGTGAAGCCGCCGAGACCGACTACCCGATCCGCCGACTGCGCGACGGCGAGAAGCTGTCTCTCGGTGAGGTCGAACTCGAAATCCTCTCCACCCCAGGCCACACCTGGGAATCGATCTCGGTGCTGGTGCGCGAACACCCCGATGCCGTCCCGTCGGCGGTGCTCACCGGCGACTCGCTGTTCATCGGCGATGTCGGCCGCCCCGACCTGGTCAACCTCGGCGACGGCTCCACCAGCGATCTGGCGCGGGCGATGTATCACACCGTGCACGAGAAGCTGCTGACCTTGCCCGACCAGGTCGTGGTCATGCCTGCTCACGGTGCCGGTTCGTCGTGCGGCAAGAACCTGTCGACCGAGCTGACCTCGACCATCGGAGAGCAGCGCGTGACCAATCCGTCAGTGCAGCCGATGAGCGAGGACGATTTCGTCGCCCTGGTCACCGACGGGCAGCCGGCCGCCCCGTCGTACTTCTCGGTCGACGCCGCGATGAACAAGCGGATGCACCCGCTTCTGTTGCAGGACCGCACGATTCCCGAGCTGAGTCCGGAACAGGTGAAGGCGGAGCTCGTTGCCGGTACGCGTGTTCTCGATGCGCGAAGTGTCGACGACTTCGCCGCCGGACACCTGCGCGGTTCGGTCAATGTCGGGTTCGACGGGCGCTTCGCAGAGACCGGCGGCATGGTCGCCGAGGTCGGCGAGAAGATCGTGCTGATCACCTATCCCGGTGAGGAGCAGGACGCTGCGGTGCGTCTGGCGCGAATCGGATCCGACGGTGCGGCAGGTTATCTGAACGTCGACCGGGACGGAACATTCCCTGCGGAGCTGGCCGACCTGATCGAGGCCGCGCCGCGGACGACCGTCGAAGAGCTCGACCGCTTGCTCGCCGCCGACGCGGTCACCCTCGTCGACATCCGCAACCCCGGCGAGCGCGAGTTCGGGACCATTCCGGGCGCGGTTTCGATCCCGTTGGCGCAGTTGCGTACCCGTCTGGACCAGGTTCCCTCCGGCAAGCCGATCGTAGTGCACTGTGCCGGCGGATGGCGTTCGAGCGTGGCGGCGTCGCTGCTGCGGGCCCAGGGCTTCGAGAACGTCACGGATCTGCTCGGCGGCTACAACGCCTGGGCCGAATCCCATGTCCCTGCCTGATCATTCCGGTCTCGCGAAAGGAACGGAACCGGNCGACGAAGAACCTCACGATGGCGGACTTCGAATCCACCATCGTCGGTAACGACATCGTGCTCGTCGACTTCTGGGCATCGTGGTGCGGCCCGTGCCGCAGCTTCGCTCCGGTGTTCGAGAAGTCGTCGCAGGCGCACCCCGAGATCGTGCATGCCAAGGTCGACACGGAAGCCGAGCAGCAGCTCGCCGCTATGGCGAACATCCGCTCGATTCCGACGATCATGGCCTTCCGTGAGGGTGTGCTCGTCTATTCACAGCCCGGCGCGTTGCCGGCACCGGCCCTCGAGGACCTGATCACCCGGATCGAGGACCTCGACATGGCCGAGATCCACAGCCAGGTTGCCGAACAACGCGCAACCTCCCGCTCCTGACCGGTTCGTCGGTCCGTAGCGAACTCTCATCGAGGAGGATTCCCATGTGTTACCCCGTCGCCTGCCCCAAGTGCGGCAAGACCGGATGGGGTGGATGCGGACAACATGTCGACGCCGTCATGCGCTCCGTGTCCGCCGCCGACCGCTGCACCTGTGGTCAGGACACCCCTCCTGCCCGCGCCGAGCGTCGAAGTGTGCGGTCGCTCTTCCGCCGCTGACCTCGGTCGCAATCATGGAGACGGTGCACGAACCGGAACCGACCCGAGCAGTCAACTTTGATCCAGGGGTCGGGGCCGGTGCGTGCGTCAGGTATGTCCGTGAGCCACGCCAGGGCAGATACCCTAGAGTTGCCGTGCGGGCATCAGGGGAACCGGTCCCCGGCAGGGCCAAGTCTATGATTCCTGCACGTAAGTCGACGATGTCGTCACCGTGTTCTCCTTATCCAGATCACCTGCGACTGTCCAGACAGCGGCACTGTCAGGTCCACCGCCCACACCGGACATCAGCTTCGCTGACACCGCGATGCGCGAGCCGGGCCTCTTCACGGAAACGGTGAGGTCGTCGAGGTCATCCCGGACACTGTGACGTTCCCGAGTGTCGTCATCATCATGGGTCGATCCATTCGCTGTGCCCCCGAGAACTCGCAGATTCACCAGCACAACAGGATTCGAGCCGGTCCACGCCTTATACGACCAGCCCACCTCGCGCACACTCATTCGGTCCAGGTGAATACCTGCGCCACCTCCTCGCGACTGGCGAACTCGGCGGATTTGACGTCGACCACGGTGAGCTGCCGACTGTGCGTTGAAGCAGCAGATACTGCACATGCCGATGCATGGTCTTCTCGTCTGGGCCGCACACCCACGTCGGCTGTGCCGCGATCCCCCCTCCGGTGCGTAGTCCGCCAACCACAGCCAGTCCAGCTCGAATCGGCTCATATAGGACATGACCGCCTTAGAGCATGTCTCTTATGGCTCGGATCTTCTGTGCGGCATAGTGCACCATCGTGGTTGATGCGTTGTCTTTACGACTGGTGCCGGATGCGTTGTGGGAGATCGTCGAACCGCTACTACCCGGGTTCTCGCCCCGGCCGCAGGGCGGCGGCCGGGCAGCGATCGATGATCGGGCCGTGTTCACCGCGATCGTCTACGTGCTCACCAGTGGGTGCGCGTGGCGACACCTGCCACCGTCGTTCGGAGTCAGCGTCCCGACCGCACATCGTCGCTTCACCACCTGGGCCAAAGCCGGGGTATTCGACGAACTGCACCGGCGCGTCCTCGACCGACTCGGCGCCGGCGGGGACCTGGACTGGTCCGCCGCGATCCTCGACGCCGCGCACGTGCGGGCGAAAAGGGGGGCTCTCTGACCGGTCCCAGTCCCTCACCATCCGCTACGAACGTCACGGCGAGCACTTCGCTGCTTTTCTTCAACTCGCTGCCGCGTTGACTTGCTTCAAGAAACTCGCCAAATGAGACATGCTCTTAGATGGCCGGCCGGAACATCCCGGAATAGCGCCGCCGACGCGTATGACTACGGACCTTCCGTACCGGCAGTCCCCGATCCTCCGGTGCGGATCCGCCGCAGCCCTGCGTGTCAGGCTGAGTTGAGGCCAGCGGTTCACAGCAACTCCGCCTGCAGGGCGAGATACGGATCAACCCAACGATGACGATGCCCACCCCTACGGCGGTCGAGGACAATGACCGCATGGCCTCCACTCACCCCCGAGCCGACGGACCCCGCCGACGCGTGTTCAGCCCCGCCGACAAGCTCGCCCACCTGGTCGCGTACGAGCAGGCCTGCGCGACGAATGAAGGCGGCGCGTACCTACGCCGTGAAGGCCTCTACTCGTCGCTGATCAGCGAGTGGCGCAAACAACGTGACGCCGGTGTGCTCGACGGCAAACAACCCGGCACAAAAATCGGCAAACTCACCGCCGAGCAGGCCGAGATCGCCCGCCTCAAGCAAGAGCTCGCCCGCGCGAACAAGAGACTGACCACCACCGAGGCCGCCCTGGACATCATGGGAAAAGCTCACGCTCTCTTGGAATCTCTCTCCGAGAGAGCGGATGTCGACGGCAAGCCGAACAAGCGCTGACCGCCGTGTGGTGCGACTTGACCGCGGCCGGGGTGTCGACGAGAACCGCGAGTGCGTTGACCGGTGTGGTGCGTTCGACCGCAGTCCGGCGGCGCACCGCAGCGACCGCACCGACACCGCCGGTGGTGTCGGCGCCGCCGACCCCGCCGGCGAACAAGCTCACCGCCCTCGAACGCCGTCGCATCCTCGAGGTGCTCAACAGCGATCGGTTTGTCGATCGGGCACCGCTCGAGATCTATGCGCAACTGCTCGACGAGGGTATCTACCTGTGTTCGGTGTCCACGATGTATCGCGTGCTGCGTGAGAACGCGCAGGTCAGCGAGCGTCGCCGACTTGCGCGGCATCCGGCGAGGACCTGCCCGGAGCTGGTCGCCACCGCGCCGCGGCAGGTGTACTCGTGGGACATCACCAAACTCGCCGGGCCGGAGAAGGGCCGCTACTTCGATGCGTACGTGATGATCGACATCTACTCGCGGTACATCGTCGGAGTCCATGTTCACGCGCACGAATCGGGTCTGCTGGCGCGGGAGTTGATGGAGCAGATCTTCGACGTACACGGCATTCCGCAGGTCGTGCACGCCGACCGTGGCACGTCGATGACCAGCAAGTCCGTCGCCACGTTGCTGGCTGATCTCGAGGTCACCCGTTCGCATTCGCGGCCGCGGGTGTCGAACGACAATCCGTACTCCGAATCGGTGTTCAAGACCCTCAAGTACGGGCCCGGGTTTCCTGAACGTTTCGGATCCCTCAGTCAGGCAAGGGGGTTCATGATCGAGTTCACCGAATGGTACAACCACGAACATCGCCACACCGGAATCGGGTTGCACACACCCGCCGATGTCCACTTCGGTCTGGCCGCCGGCAAGGCGGCCGAACGCCGAGAGGTACTCGATACTGCTCGTGCCCGGCATCCGCATCGCTTCGGCACCACGGCAGCGCCGAAGATCCTCGACCTGCCCGACACCGTCTACATCAACCGGCCAGGCGATGATCCCGAGGCCACCGTGGAGGACGCCACGATAGCCGCCTGACACCCACTGGACTCAAACCCCTTGACACATTCCGCAGCGATGGTCGTCGCGACAGGATCGCCTGACTCCTGCACCCACGTGACCTTAACTTCGCTGGTGGGGGGCACTTTCACGGTGCCCGCCCGAGTGACATGAAACGTGAAAATGACATGCCGACGAAACAAAAGTCGGAAATGACACGATCCTGCGGAACCTGCAACCGCGACCTACGGGAACGAACCAGAAACCGCTGGTAGACGAGCTTCCTGCCGCACGTTGTTGGCAAGACTCCTTCAATTGCCCTACCAGTTTGGCAATGCCTCAGATCGACTGGCAAGGGACACCTACACAAACAGTGTAGGTTCTCGGGGGTTCCCCCTTGAGTGTGGACATCGTGAACACTGGATCGTGAGGATCCAGAGAAAGTGATGTCACAGATGGCGAAGAAGGCGTACTCGGCGGAATTCAAGGCCGATGCCGTCGCGCTGTACCTGTCCGATCCGAGCCACACCTTCGATGGCATCGGCAACGACCTGGGCGTCAGCCGGGAGACCCTGCGCAACTGGGTTCGCGCCGAACGCAAACGCACCGGTGTGTCCGCAATCGCCGACCGGACCCGGACGTCGGGATCGGTCGGCGCGGTATCGTCCGAGTCTGTGTTGGAGGAAGAGAACAAGCAGCTCAAAGCCCAGATCCGGAAGCTCGAGACCGAACGGGAGATCCTGCGCAGGGCCGCGAAATATTTCGCGGGCGAGACCAACTGGTGAGCCGCTTCCAGTTCGTCGACGACCACCGCGACACCTTCCCGGTGAAGTGGCTGTGCCAGATCCTCGAGGTCTCCCGCTCCGGTTTCTACCGGTGGCGGACCTCGGCGCCGGCGCGGGCCGAACGTGCCCGCGCCGATCAGGAGTTGGCCGAGCAGATCCGCGTCATCCACGCCGACTCCGACGACACCTACGGGTCCCCGCGAGTGACCGCGGAGTTGCGGGACGCCGGGTTCGAGGTGAACCACAAGCGGGTCGAACGGGTGATGCGTGAGAACGGCATCGTCGGGGTGCATCTGCGCAAGACCGTGCGCACCACGATCCCCGAACCCTCCGCAACCCCCGTGCCGGATTTGATCCGGCGGGACTTCACCGCGAGTGCACCGAACACCAAGTACGTTGGTGACATTACGTACCTTCCGGTGGGCGACGGACAATTCCTCTATCTGGCAACGGTATTGGACCTGAATTCGAAACGGCTGGCAGGCTGGTCGATCGCGGATCACATGCGCACCGAGTTGGTCACCGACGCGTTACGGGCTGCGGCCGCCGCCCGTGGTGCCACCGGGCTCGACGGTGCGATCTTTCACTCCGACAACGGAGCCCAGTATGTTTCGAAGGACTTCGCCGATCTGTGCCGCGAATTGGGGGTGATCCGGTCGCGGGGTGCGGTCGGAACGTCGGCGGACAACGCTGCCGCCGAATCGTGGAACGCGACGTTGAAACGGGAGACGCTGCAAGGCCGGAAACACTGGAACGGTGCGGGTGAGGCGCGTGCCGCTGTCTTTCGTTGGATCACGCGTTACAACACGCGAAGGAGGCATTCCACTCTCGGTCAGATCTGTCCGATCGATTTCGAGCAGCGATCGGCTATGCTGGCCACCGCCGCATAGGAATTGGTGTCCACATCTCGGGGGGAACGCCCCTCGCCGGGCCTGTCAGTAGCGTGGCGCACTGACCTGCAGCGTTCCAGATTCGTGTCAGCCAGGGATTCTCACGATCTTGTCGGAATCCTCGCGAGTGTTGAAACCGAAGAATCTGGTGTCGTGGGGCTGAAGATTCGTGATTCAGCGCGGATGATCGAGAGTGAGTTGTCGTTCATGGAAATCGAAATGGAAGGTGGGATACCGGTACAGCTCACCGATGATCATGTAATCGTCGAAGAACGGGTCCCAGCGCGCAGCTGATCGTCCTGGCCGCCGCCGCGCACCTCACCGACACCCCCGCAGGGACCCTCGACAACCTGACCGTCTCGCACATCGACCCGGCCGAGGCCACCGCCGCGTACCGCGACCGCGTCCTGTCCAGCAAGGGCGCCGCCCTCGACGACCAGGGTCGCGCGAACCTCGCCGAGGACTTCAAGTCGCCGTGCACCGAGGAAGTCGCTGTCTTCCAGGCCTTCTCCGCGTCATCCACGAATCCCGCCGGCACTTCGTCGTCGTCGATACCGCCCCCACCGGCCATACCCTGCTGCTGCTCGACGCCACCGGCTCCTACCACCGGGAGATCGCCCGCCAGATGGGCGAGAACGCGAACTTCGCCACCCCGCTGATGCGGCTGCAGAACCCCGACGAGACCAAGATCGTGCTGGTCACCCTCGCCGAAACCACGCCACGCCTCGAAGCCGCCGGCCTGCAAAGCCGATTTCGAACGCGCAGGCATCCACCCGTGGGCGTGGGTGGTCAACAATTCCCTCGCCGCTGCACACTCGACATCGCCGCTACTGTGCCGCCGCGCCACCGTCGAGGCCAAGGTCACCGAGCTCGACACCATCATCGTCGAGCATTCCGACCGGGTATGCGATCGTGCCGATGATGCCTACCGAACCGGTTGGGATCAACGCTTTGCGGGCACTCACCTCGCGCCGATGACCAGACCATGGGCAGCTCAAATAGCCTATGGTCTGCTTGGTGTCGCCCACCTTGTGAGGCTCGGGGAGCGGGGTATTCGACGATCCGAGACAGTCAGGCACCGAGTACGATATTCGAAGTGTTCGATGGAACAACGGGTGAGATACCGAAGGGGCGCGGCGAACAGCCGGTGTACCTCGACTACAACGCCACCACCCCGGTCGATCCCCGGGTGCTCGATGCGTTGTTGCCTTATCTGAGCACGTCTTTCGGTAATCCGTCGAGCACTCATGCTTTCGGATCGGAGCCACGGGCGGCAGTGGCGCGTGCCCGAGCTCAAGTTGCCGGATTGATCGGCGCTCGTGCGGGGGAGATCGTATTCACCGGCAGCGGCTCGGAGGCGGATGCCGCTGCGATCCGCGGCATCGTCACCGCTGCGCGGCGGCGAGGGGCGCGTCGGCTGCACGTGATCACCGAGGCTGCCGAGCACCCGGCGGTGCTGGCCGCGTGCGCCTACGCCGAGCGGCATCACGACACCGAGGTCACCGTCCTCGGGGTCGACCACGACGGGCTGGTCTCGCCGCGGCAGCTTGCCGAGGCGCTGCGCCCGGAGACGGTCTTGGTGTCGATCATGCACGCCAACAACGAGACCGGAGTGCTGCAGCCGATCGCGGAACTGGCTCGGATCTCTCGTGAGCGGGGAGCGCTGTTCCATACCGATGCTGCGCAGAGCGTGGGCAAGATCGCGGTGGATGTCGCCGAGCTGGGGGTGGATCTGCTGACCTTGGTCGGACACAAGTTCTATGCCCCCAAGGGGATTGCCGCCCTGTACGTGCGGGAGGGACTCGACCTTGAGCCGCTGATCGGCGGGGGCGGCCAGGAAGGCGGGCGCCGCGCCGGCACCGAGAATGTCGCCTTTGTCGTGGCGTTGGGGGTCGCGGCCGAGCTTGCGAAGGCGGAGTTGGCGGCAGGTTCCGCTCAGCGGCTACAGCGCCTGCGGGATCGTTTGTTCGACGAGCTGGACTGTCGACTGCCCGGGAGGGTGCACCTGCACGGAAGGGGAGCGCCGCGGTTACCGCAGACGCTCAACTTGAGCATCGCCGGCATCGCCGGGCACACGCTGCTGGACCGGTGCCCGGGGCTGGCCGCATCCACCGGCTCGGCCTGTCACGCCGGCACGACCGCGCCGTCACCGGTGCTGACGGCGATGGGCGTGCCCCCGGACTGGGCTTCGGGCGCGGTGCGGTTGTCGCTGGGCCGGTGGAGCACCGAGGCCGACATCGCGGCCGCCGCGCACGCGCTTGCGTCGGCGGCGCTCATCGATTGATCGAAGCCGGAGGTAACGCGCGGCGGCGGTGATCGTCCGTCCTCGGGTTCGGGGTCAGGCGGCATCTGCGGTGGTCACCGGCATGTCGGTCAGCTGCCACTCGAGCATCCCGTCCTGCAGCCGCCGGGCGGTCCGGCCGCGAGCGCGCAGAAGATCGACCGCCTCGTAGGCGAGCACGCAGTAGGCGCCGCGGCAGTAGGCCACGACCTCCTGATCCGCTGGTAGCTCGTCGAGGCGCCGGGCGAGATCGTCGAGGGGAATGGACACCGCACCGGGGATGTGGGCGGCGGTGTACTCGACGGCCGGGCGTACGTCGACGACGGTGACCTGCCCGGCGGTGGCGCGGGCGAGTAGTTCCTCGCGCGTGATCTCCTGATCGTCGTCCGTGGCGGTGCGTCCGGTGTGCAGGTAGTCGTCACGGGCGCGGGCGACCTCGGCGATCCGGTCGGTGGCGACGGTCCGGATCGACCCGTACAGGCGGGCGACGTCGAGTCCGGCCAGTGCGTAGTGCACGCGGGTGCCGTCCCTGCGGGTGATCACCAGGCCGGCCTGTTTGAGTATCTGCAGGTGGGCCGAGGCGGTGCTGAGGCCCAATCCGGCCGTGGCCGCCAGGTGTTCGACACTGCGCTCACCCTGGGCGAGCAGATCGAGAAGTTCGAGGCGCTTGCCGTTGCCCAACGCCTTGCCGACGCGAGCGAGCTGGTCGAACAGTGCGGTCTTCTTCTGTCGATCGCCCACGCTATTGCTCCTCCAGAAATCTGTGGAATACTCGAATACATTATTCCACAGATTTCTGGAATTAAGGTACCCGTCGGGTCTGCGTCACAGGAGCGTCCCATGTCGAACGATTTCACCCTGGTCCCCGTCGTCGACGAGGGGCTGGGCAACTCCACCTACCTCCTCGATCTCGGCGAAGGCCGCGCACTGGTGCTCGATCCCGAGCGGGACCTGCGCCGGGTTCGCACCGAGGCCCAAACCCGAAACCTGACCATCGCCTACGCCGTGGAAACCCACCTGCACGCCGACTTCATCTCTGGAGCACGTGAACTCGCGGCACTCGACGGCGCGACGGTGCTGGCCCCCGACGTGGGCCCGCGAGGATTCGACGTCACCGCTCTGGCCGACGGCGACACCGTCGAGCTCGGGGCGTTCACCCTGCAGGCGCTGTTCACGCCGGGGCACTCGCCGGAACACCTGTCCTATCTGCTGTACGAGGGCGATCGGCTACTCGGGGTGTTCACCGGCGGCTCTCTGATGGTGGGTACCGCCGGCCGCACCGATCTGGTCAGTCCCGATCGGACGGTGCCGCTGGCCCGCGCCCAGTACCACTCCCTGCAGAAGCTGATGGAACTTCCCGACGACACCCCGGTGTGGCCCACCCACGGGGCCGGCTCGTTCTGCTCGTCCTCACTCACCGGCGACCGGGTGAGCACCATCGGCAAGGAACGGGCTACCAACCCGTTGCTGCAGGTCGCAGGCGAGGACGAATTCGTCGATGCCCTGCTCGACTCGCTCGGCACGTTCCCCGACTACTTCCTGCGCCTGGGCGAGATCAACCACAAGGGACCCGCCATCCTCGGCGCTACCCCCGCACTGACCCCGCTGAGCACCGACGAAATCGACGATCTCGTCGCAGACGGAGCACAGCTGGTGGATGTGCGCGCCGCCGCCGACTACGCAGCCGGCCACATCCCCGGCGCGCTGTCGATCACATTGCGCCCGGTCTTCGCTACCTGGCT
Source organism: Rhodococcus sp. Chr-9 (assembly GCF_000801125.1). Classification (NCBI taxonomy): domain Bacteria; kingdom Bacillati; phylum Actinomycetota; class Actinomycetes; order Mycobacteriales; family Nocardiaceae; genus Rhodococcus; species Rhodococcus sp. Chr-9. The sequence continues at coordinate 124,937 of NZ_JTIZ01000131.1, read as the reverse complement.
GGGCTGGCTGGTCGACCCGAACCGGCCGGTGATCATCGTCCGCGACGTCGTCCAAGACCCCGACGACATCGCCTGGGAAGCGGCCAAGGTCGGCTTCGATTCGCTCGCCGGAGAACTGGACGGCGGCATGAAAGCGTGGCGTGGCAGCACCGAACCTGCAGCGACGATCGAGCTTCTCGACGCAGACCGTCTGGCCACCACATCACCGGCGACCCTGCTCGATATCCGTCAGCGAGGCGAGTTCGCGTCCGGTCACGTCCCCGGTGCCCGGCACATCGAGCTGGGAGCGCTGCGCGCTCACCTGGACGAGCTGCCGGACGGGCCCGTTGCGGTCATGTGCGGGCACGGCGAACGTGCCATGAGTGCCGCGAGCATCCTCGAGAACGCCACCCGCACAGACGTTCGGGTTCTCGCCGGGTGTCCGGCAGACTATGCCCGTGCGATGGGGCAGGAACTGCGGGGGGAGGAATGAGGTCACGAACCACACCGCGTCCGGTCCTGGGACTGCGTGAAAACGCCGCCCAGTTCAGCCTGCTCGTCGCCGTCAACGCGCTCGTCGGCGGGATGGTCGGCCAGCAGCAGACCGTGCTGCCGTTGCTCGCCGATGGCGAATTCGGGCTCACCGGTTACACATTCATATTCACCTACGTTGCGGCCTTCGGGATCACCAAAGCGGTCGCCAACTATTTCGCCGGGACCTTCTCCGACCGCTACGGCCGCAAACCGGTCCTGCTGGTGGGCTGGCTGTTCGCGGTGCCGGTGCCGCTGATGCTCATTCTCGCTCCGAACTGGGGTTGGATCGTGGCGGCCAACGTGCTCCTGGGGATCAATCAGGGTCTGACGTGGTCGACGACCGTCGTGATGAAGATCGACCTGGTCGGTCCGGCCAAGCGCGGTCTGGCGATGGGACTGAACGAGGCCGCCGGTTACGGGGCGGTGGCGGTGTCCTCCCTGTTGGCCGGCTATCTCGCCCAGCAGTACGGGCTGCGTCCCGCGCCGTTTCTGCTCGGTCTGGCCTACACCGCCCTCGCCCTGATGTTGTCGGGCTTCTTCGTGCGCGAGACCCGCGACTACGCGCGCCTCGAGGCAGCCGGGCACGCACCGCGTTCGGACGGTCTCCATGACCATCTACACGCCGGCCTGACCAACCGGCAGATCGCCCTCGAAACAAGCCTGACCGAACCGGCCCTGGCGTCGGCCAGTCACGCCGGGCTGGTGAACAACCTCAACTTCGGGCTCTCGTGGGGTCTGTTCCCGCTGCTGTTCGCGACCGCCGATCTGAGCCCCAGCCGGATCGGGCTGCTGTTCGCTCTCTATCCCGCGGTGTGGGGTGCCGGTCAACTCGTGACCGGTGCACTGTCGGACCGGATCGGGCGCAAGCACCTGATCACCGCCGGGATGACGCTGCAGGCCGCCGCGCTCGCTGTAATCGCCGCCTCCGCAGGTTTCGCAGGGTGGGCGCTCGGTGCTGTGCTGCTCGGTGCTGGGACGGCGATGGTGTACCCGACGCTGCTGGCCGTGGTCGGTGACGTCGCGCATCCGGTATGGCGTGGCCGTGCGGTGGGGATCTACCGGGTCTGGCGCGACAGCGGATACGCCGTCGGCGCGATCTTCGGTGGCATCGTCGCGGACCTGATGGGGATGCACGCCGCGGTGTGGGCGGCTGCCGTGGTCACCGCTGCCGCCGCAGTACTTGTCGCGGTCCGCATGTACGAAACGCATCCGGCGCCCAGTCGGGTGCGGGCACCGTCGGCGGCATCGGCCGACCGGACGGGATGACGACGGGGGCAGCGGAATGTCGTGGCGTGTGCGGAGCCGGCCGTGCACGGCGGTGACGGTCGGGTGGACCGCGCGGCGATCCTCGCCGAGTACGACCGCGTCGCCGCGGATCTGCGCCACCTCGTCGCTTCGGCGGACGGAGCGGCACGGCGACGGCCGTCGCACGGCACCCGATGGACGAACGAGCAGCTGCTCTTCCACATGGTCTTCGGCTACATGGTGGTGCGTCGGCTCCTGGTGCTGGTGCGGCTGATCGGCCGGCTTCCCGATCGGATCGGAAGCGGCTTCGCCGCGCTGCTCGACGCCGGGACCCCGATTTTCGATGCCGTGAACTATCTTGGCGCCGTCGGGGGTGCCCGGGTGTTTCACGGTGACGCGCTGGTGCGCCGCAGCGATCGGGTGATCGGCGCGCTGCACCGTTCCCTGGAGCGGGAACCGGAGGTGAACTTCGGTCTGCGCATGCGATATCCGACGAGATGGGATCCGTTCTTCTCTCGATACATGGACCTCGAGGACATCTACCGGTATCCCACCCGGCACTACGACTTCCATCGCGACCAGCTCACCCTCGACGGAAGGTGACGCACCGGGTCGCCCCAGTCGATCGGCCCATCGGCTCGTTCAACCGGCAACGGGTTCGGTGACGCCGATGGCGAGGGCGCCCATGATCTTCGGAGCACCCTTCTCGTAGAAGGTGTCGAGGTCGCGGATCTCGAAGCCCGCGGCCCGCACTAGGGTCGGGATGTCGCGGGTCAGGTGGCAGCCGCCGGCGACGGTCTTCTGGATCGGTTCGAAGCGGTACTGCCACCGCCGCACCTTCTCGTGTGGGGCCAGCCCGTGCTCGACGAAGTGCAGGGTGCCGCCCGGTTTGAGGACTCGTCGTACCTCCCGCAACGCGGCATCCACGTCGGAATCGTGCACATCGTCCAGGTCGACGCCCCGATCGGTCCCGATCGTCTAGCTGGTGCGCTGCTGCTGGCCGACCCCGGGTTCGTCGGGTACGGTGCTCGCACCCAAGCTCTGCGCTACGAGGAGAAGACGAGCACCTTCACTCCGGTCGACTCGGGCCGCGCCGGGCCCGCACCCCGAGCCGATTTCGACGAGACCGATCCGATCTACTCCATCTGCTTCGTCGGCGACATCGTCCGCGCCCCCGGCAAGTCCGTCGATCTGCACGGTCGCTACGCCACCGCAGCCTACAAGCCGACAGGCAAGTCCGTCGCGTACACCTACGGACAGCTCATGGCCACTGAAGAAAGGTGGTAACCAAGCCTACGACCTCGGGTGCCGGGTCCTGCCGGCACCCGCCAACCTGGTCCTGGCTGCAGTGGTCGGCGCCCACAACTGTCGAGATGCAGTGAAGACTGACAGGACACGCCGCTGCAGATTGACAGAGGCTGGGCGAGGCGAGAGCGCCAGTCAAGTTTCATTCCGGGAAACCTCAGGTCAGCGGCCTTATAAGCCTCAGGGCGCCCAGTTAATCTGTTCCGCCCATCTCGCTAATCTTCGCTGCATCTCGACACCTACAACTGTAGGTTCCCGCCGGACGTGTCAGTAGGGCGGCGCACTGACTTGCGGTTTTCCAAGTTCGTGTCAGCCAGGGATTCTCGCGATCTTGTCGGAATCCTCAGAAATTCCGGTCCCGTCCTACTGACCATTCCAGAATGACCTCACATGTTCGCGGGGGCGTCCGCTCGACAACGGGATCAACTCGGTCCTACCTGCCGACAGCAGTTTCTAGTAGCCCATCACGGCGTGTGCGCTGCGATGCTGAACGATACGCGGTGGCGCGTACGGTGCCGGCCAGATCTGCAGCTTGTATCTCTCGACCACCTCGTCGACGACGAGATCCCACGCCAGGTCGCGTCCTGCTGCATAGGCGCGGACCCGGTAGGTTCCGGTGCCGGCCGAGAGCACCGTGTCCGGGAATCCGTCGACGGGTTCCTCCGCGCCGGTGAGCACCGTGGCGATATCCGAGTAGGTCTGCAGCGATACTTCCTCGATGTCTTCCCACCCACTGTCGACAAGTTCGGGAGCATCACCGAGGACCTCGACCTGCAGATCGAGTGGTCCCATGGACATCCCCGTGTACACGTAGACCATCCCGGTGTCGGCAGCGAGCAGACCGAAGCCTGGTTCGGGCAAGGGAGGAAGTTCTTCCCAGGCCCGATCGTCCGCGTCTTTCACACAGAACATCCGGTCGACGTTGGCTCTGCCGGTGTACACCATCGTGCCTGTCTCCTTCTGCAACCGGAGCAGTCGATCAGCAGATGACCGACCGTCCATCTCGGTGGTCCGTGCCCCTCGCGCATCATAGGAAGAGGCTGGCTGATTACCGAGGTAGCGCGGTGGCGAAAGTGGGGTTGCATTGTCCGATTGCGCTGATCGGCGGTGCTCAAGGTTCGCGTCAGGCCCGGCGTGACCACGGTTGGTGGCCCGACCAGAACATCCCGGAATAGTGCCGCCGATGGGGGTGGCTGCGGACTTTCCGGACTGGCAGTCCCCGGATCACCCGATGGGGATCCGCCGAAGCGAGGGTCGTCGCGACAGCGAGAGCCTGAGTCCTGCACGTACCTGACCTCAACATCGCTGGTCCGGGGCACTTTTCAGGGTCCCGCTACTGACACGAATTTGAGAAATCGACACGCCGCTGACAGGCAACTGACACGAAATCGAGAAACTGACACCGAAAACGAGAACCTACAACAACCGGACAAATCTGGCAAGCGTCGCGTACTGGGGTATGTCACTCATGATTTGTGCGGGGTCGGTGCTGATAATTGGCATTAGCGCACCATCGCGCCCGAAACCCCAGCTGAGCGCGTTTTCCGGTGGAAACCTGTCCGAACGGGACGGTAGGCTGCGTGTTCGTGCCCGACGAGCTGCTCACGCGCCACCCCGACGACGTTTCCGTGCCTGTACCGGCCTCCGGTGACCCCGCCATGCCGTCGCTCGCGCCGGAGACTCTGTCCCAGGTGGTCGGGGCGGCGGCGCGGTCGCGCTCGGAGTCGACCCGGCGTAACTACGCCGCCGACTGGCAACGCTTCGCCGCGTGGTGCGCGCAGGAAGGCCATGTGGCGTTGCCGGCGCATCCGCTGACCGTCGCCGCCTATCTCCTCGAGGCCTCCGCGACCGTCACGGAGACGGGGGAGCGGGCCTATTCCCCGGCGACCCTGGCGCGGTGGGTCGCGGGGATCGGCTACCACCATCGCCGCGCCGGCCATCCCGCTCCCGGCAGCGACGAACTGGTCACCGCGACCTTGTCCGGGATCCGCCGCGATTACGCCGCGGCGGGGGAGCGGCCCCGCAGTCCGCGGGCGCCGTTGCTCACCGCCGACATCGTCACCATCGTCGAGAAGATGCGGGCGGACTGTGGCAGCTGGGCCGCGGAGGTCCTCGAACGCCGCGACAGTGCCATTCTCTTGTTGGGGTTCGCCGGGGCGTTCCGGCGCAGCGAACTCGTCGCGCTGACCTGCAGCGACATCTCGCTGCACCGGCTCGACGGGCTGCACATCAAACTCCGGAAATCGAAGACGGATCAGGAAGGGCGGGGGAGTATCCGGGCTCTGCCGTTCACGCACAGCCACGTCAGTTGCCCGCCGTGTGCGTGGATGCGGTGGGCACAGGTCGTCGCCGCCTTCGACGCCGGCGGCCGCCCCGCCGTCATCCGCCTGCTCCGCACCGCCAAACCCTTCGAGGCGCACGTGTGCCGGGGATCCCGTCCCCGCATGGTCCCGGCATCACCACTGTTGCGGTCGATCCGCAAGAACGGCAACCTCTCCGACACCGCCCTGTCGGGGGCGGCGGTACACAAAGCGATCCGCCGCCGCGCCGCACAGGCCGGCTACGACCCCGACACCGTCCAGCAGCTCGGTGGGCACTCGCTGCGGGCCGGATTCGTCACCCAGGCCTTCCGCAACGGCGCCAGCGCGCACGCGATCATGCGCCAGACCGGGCACACCACCCCCGCCATGCTCGAAACCTACGCCCGCGAACACGCCCCACTCATCGGGAACGCTGTGACGAATCTCGGATTGTGACCGCGATGAACCACACTGGCCGCGAATCCTCCTCCCGCAACGTTGTTCACGCCGCCGACCTCGGTCTGCGGATCCCGGCCCGCTACCGCCACGACTGGGCACTGTTCGCCGACTGGTGCGCCGCCGCCGACCGCCAGCCCATTCCCGCCGCCCCTGAGACCCTGGCGCTGTTTCTGCACGAACATCCGGCCACGGTCGCGACGCAGCGACGCCGTCTGTCGGCGATCAACGCCGTCCACACCGGACACGGCTATCCCGCCCCGGGACGCACCGAGACGGTGCGCCGGCACCTCGATGCCGCTCGTGCTCAGCGCCTCGACCGGCTCGGACGCCTGTTACTGCAGCGAGCGACCGAACTACCCACCGAAGGGTGGCCGAGCGGACTGTTCGGCCGCCGCGACGCCCTGCTGCTGGTTCTCGCCGCCACCGGGATGAGCTTTACCGACCTCACCTGGCTGCGCCGCCGCGACCTCCGCCTCGACGACGACACCCTCCAGGTCACGACCCGGGCCGGCGAACGATTCCGGCTCGCACCGGATCCCGAAACGGGGGACAACCCGGCAGCCGCGATCTATCGGCGGTGGGCGGAGATTCAGGCGTTTCTCGACCAATATCCCGGCACCCATCTGCTGCGCCATCACCTCACCGACCCGGTCGATGTCGTCGCGGATCCGCTCGATGCGGAACAGGGCCGGCAACCGCTGTTGTGTCCGATCGACCGCTGGGGACACCTCCCACACGCACAACCGATGACCCCACAGTCAATCTCGGCCTTGGTGCGGGCGCATTTGTCCGGCCGCGCTCCGACGCGTCGGACGCTTCCGGTTCCCCGGCTAGATGACACCAGCCCTGGGGTTGAACCCGAGATCGAACTCGATCCCGAGTACTACGCTCGCGGCACCTCCGCCCGACGCCGCGACCACGAGGCACTCGAAGACCTTGATGATCTCTTCCACGAGATCGAACAACGAGCCGACACGATGCTCCAGGAGTTGATGGGAGTCCTGGAGGGGCTGTAGGCGTTCTCCCCAACTGCGAGCCAGTCCGGTCCACGCTGTTCACGCGTGCGCAGTGCAACGATCCGTCGATCCACCGAGGTACGGATCGGCATCGTGTGCGGGTGGGAATAACCGGTCGTATCATCCTGCCTCGCCCTCGGTCTGGTAGCGGGTCACCCAAGTGGACACCCACTCGCGGGAAAACCCATTGCGCTGGCGATTTGCGCTTTGGGCCAGTCGTCTCGGTGGCCCTCGACGATGGGCAATCTTCCGAGATAAGTCGTGCGGGCATTACGTAGGACACGAGANGGTACAGCTAGCTGGTGGTGAAGAAGCTGGGATTACCGGTGAAACCTGCAGATACCGACCACAATCCGTCGGCTCCGGCCGGAACAGCAACGCAGACGTTCCCTTCCGCGATCCCACCGGGATAGACCTCGTCCACGTCATTGAGGTTATCGGGGATCACGCCGCAGCTGTCGCTGTACGTCTTGTTGTCCGAGCCGACGAACTTGACCGTCAGATCGGTCCAGGCGAGTCCGGTGTCATTACCGGTATAGGTTGCCGTGACCGGCACGATCCAAAATTCCATTCCCGGCGCCGGAGGATCGTTGAACGGGTTTTCGGCGCTGACCTCATCGCCGGCCTCGCGTGGAGTACCAAGGACGATGTTCCACTCGTCGTTGACGACCGTCGCGCCGATGGGAAGGGGGTTGTCCCGGCTGCCGGGAGCGTCTTGGCTGTCGCCGCTTGTCACGGGACTATCGCCGGACGTGGATTCGGCTACCGATAGGTCCGATCCGCCGAACGCTTCGTCAACAGCATCTGTGACCACGGTGAAGAAGACGATGAAACCGACAATGGTGCCCACGATCGCGATGATGACTGCAGCGATGCTTGTGCCTTTGGCTTTGCCGGATTGGAATAGACCCACGATGCCGAGGATGAAAGCGATCGGGAGCAGAATCCACCCGACGATGAGAGCACCGGGAATGCAGGCGAAGACGAAGCCGATCACGGCCGTGATGACAGCAATCAAGCCGACGGTGTTCTTCTGCTTCACCGGCTGCTGAGGATTCGGGGGGTAGGCGGCGTAATCTGGCGGCGGCATGGTCATGGTCGTGTCCTCTATCAGTGTCATGTTTTTGTCGCGCGGAGAAGCCCGTCTGCGCCCGGAGCAATGCTGCTCTGGGTGATCCGACATCCACCTGCGACTGCCTTGTTTTCGAGACGTACTCCCCGAAGTACTTGCTCAGATGTAAGCAGACACCAGTGACAAACACGAAAACGTGTTTGTCACAGATGAGTGATTCCCTGGCGGGTTGAGGGCGGTCCCCGCCAGTTTTCCAGGGACCGTCGTTTTCGCTATGAGTGGATTCCGGGCACTGGTCAGCGGGGTTATCGGCGCGGACGCGAACCATCGGTCCAGCTCATTCGTGGTGTGCTCGACCTGCACCGATGGAAGGACTGTGGTTGACNTGCGCGACGGCGAGAAGCTGTCTCTCGGTGAGGTCGAACTCGAAATTCTCTCCACCCCGGGCCACACCTGGGAATCGATCTCGGTGCTGGTGCGCGAACACCCCGATGCCGTCCCGTCGGCGGTGCTCACCGGCGACTCGCTGTTCATCGGCGATGTCGGCCGCCCCGACCTGGTCAACCTCGGCGACGGCTCCACCAGCGATCTGGCGCGGGCGATGTATCACACCGTGCACGAGAAGCTGCTGACCTTGCCCGACCAGGTCGTGGTCATGCCTGCTCACGGTGCCGGTTCGTCGTGCGGCAAGAACCTGTCGACCGAGCTGACCTCGACCATCGGAGAGCAGCGCGTGACCAATCCGTCAGTGCAGCCGATGAGCGAGGACGATTTCGTCGCCCTGGTCACCGACGGGCAGCCGGCCGCCCCGTCGTACTTCTCGGTCGACGCCGCGATGAACAAGCGGATGCACCCGCTTCTGTTGCAGGACCGCACCATTCCCGAGCTGAGCCCCGAGCAGGTGAAGGCCGAACTCGAGGCCGGCACGCGTGTTCTCGATGCGAGAAGCGTCGACGATTTCGCCGCCGGGCATCTGCGCGGATCGGTCAACGTCGGGTTCGACGGGCGTTTCGCCGAGACCGGCGGCATGGTCGCCGAGGTCGGCGAGAAGATCGTGCTGATCACCTATCCCGGTGAGGAGCAGGACGCCGCGGTGCGCCTGGCGCGAATCGGATCCGACGGTGCCGCAGGTTATCTGAACGTCGACCGGGACGGGGCCTTCCCCGCGGAGCTGGCCGGCCTGATCGAGGCCGCACCCCGGACGACCGTCGAGGAACTCGACCGCTTGCTCGCCGCCGACGCGGTCACCCTCGTCGACATCCGCAACCCCGGTGAGCGCGAGTTCGGGACGATTCCGGGCGCGGTGCCGATCCCGTTGGCGCAGTTGCGGGCCCGTCTGGACCAGGTTCCCGCCGGCAAGCCGATCGTGGTGCACTGTGCCGGTGGATGGCGTTCGAGCGTGGCGGCTTCGCTGCTGCGGGCCCAGGGCTTCGAGAACGTCACGGATCTGCTCGGCGGCTACAACGCGTGGGCCGAATCTCACGTCCCTGCCTGATCATTCCGGCCCGGAGAAAGGAACGGAAACGANCGACGAAGAACCTCACGATGGCGGACTTCGAATCCACCATCGTCGGCAACGACATCGTTCTCGTCGACTTCTGGGCGTCGTGGTGCGGCCCGTGCCGTGCCTTCGCCCCGGTCTTCGACAAGTCGTCGCAGGCACACCCCGAGATCGTGCATGCCAAGGTCGACACCGAGGCCGAGCAGCAGCTCGCCGCCATGGCGAACATCCGCTCGATTCCGACGATCATGGCATTCCGAGAAGGTGTGCTCGTCTACTCACAGCCCGGCGCGTTGCCGGCACCGGCTCTCGAGGACCTGATCACCCGGATCGAGGCCCTCGACATGACCGAGATCCACGACCAGGTTGCCGGACAACGCGCAGCCTCCCGCTCCTGACCCTTCGCCGGGTCCGTAGCGAACTCTCATCGAGGAGGACTCTCATGTGTTACCCCGTCGCCTGCCCGAACTGCGCAAAGACCGGATGGGGCGGATGCGGACAGCATGTCGACGCCGTCATGCGTTCGGTGCCCGCCGCCGATCGCTGCACCTGCGGTCAGGACACCGTCCCGGCCCGCGCCGAGCGTCGAAGCGTGCGGTCGCTCTTCCGTCGCTGACCTCGGTCGCAACCATGGAGACGGCGTACGAACCGGAACCGGCCGTAGCCGTCGGCCCCGACCCGGAGGCCGGGACGTGAGCCCCAGGGCCACGCCCCGGCCTCCGGTGCTGGGTCTGCGGGCCAACGCCGCCCAGTTCACCCTGCTGGTGGCGGTCAACGCCCTGGTGGGAGGCATGGTCGGTCAGCAACAGACCGTTCTTCCGCTGCTTGCCGAGAACGAATTCGGGCTGAGCGGTTACACATTCATCTTCACCTACGTGGCAGCCTTCGGGATCACCAAGGCTGCCGCAAACTACTTCGCCGGGACCTTCTCCGACCGCTACGGGCGCAAACCGGTGCTGCTGGTGGGATGGTTGTTCGCCCTGCCGGTACCTCTCATGCTGATTCTCGCCACCGACTGGTGGTGGGTGGTAGCCGCGAACGTACTGTTGGGTATCAACCAGGGGCTCACCTGGTCGACGACCGTGGTGATGAAGATCGATCTGGTCGGTCCGGCCCGGCGCGGTCTGGCCATGGGACTCAACGAAGCTGCAGGTTACGGCGCTGTCGCGGTGACATCGCTGTTCGCCGGTTATCTGGCCGAGCATTTCGGTCTGCGCCCCGCACCCTTCCTGCTGGGGCTCGCGTACACCGCCCTGGCGTTGGTGTTGTCGGGTTTCTTCGTGAAGGAGACCCGGGATCACGCGTTGCTCGACGCCGGGCAACATGTGGCCCGCGCCGACGGAATCCACGATCACCTTCACGCCGACCTGACCGACCGTGAGATCGTGGTCCAGACCAGTCTTCGGGAACCCGCTCTGTCCTCGGCGAGTCAGGCGGGATTGGTCAACAACCTCAATTTCGGTCTCTCGTGGGGGTTGTTCCCCCTGTTGTTCGCCACCGCGGACCTCACCGTTGCACAGATCGGCCTGCTGTTCGCCCTTTATCCAGGAGTGTGGGGCGCGGGACAATTGGTCACCGGAGCCCTTTCGGACCGGATCGGCCGGAAGCACCTGATCACCGCGGGAATGGCCACGCAGGCGGTCGCCCTGGCGGTCATCGCGCTGAGCGACGCATTCGCGGGCTGGGCGACCGGCACCGTACTGCTGGGTGCGGGCACCGCCATGGTCTATCCCACCCTGCTGGCCGTGATCGGCGACGTCGCCCATCCGGTCTGGCGAGGCCGGGCCGTCGGCGTCTACCGCGTCTGGCGCGATCTGGGCTACGCGGTCGGGGCAGTCCTCGGCGGGATCGTCGCCGACCTGATGGGTCTGCACGCCGCGGTCGGAGTCGCTGCGGCCGTCAGCGCAACCTCCGCGCTGATCGTCGCTCTCCGGATGTACGAAACACACCGGCCGATGGACGCTGCTCGGTAGCAGTCAGGGCGAGCCGGGCACGTCCGATGACGAGTCGGCAGAGATCTCGGGCCCCGAACCGGTGGGGGCGGAGGCCGCGATACCGGCACGGTCGAGGGTGTCTTCGGTCAGTGAGCGACCCAGCGCGATCATGTCCGCAGCCTTGTGGAAGTCGAGGCTTCGACACGCGGTTCGTGGCACCTCGACGAGGATGTCGGGCGGATAGGCCGCCAACTGGAACCGGGACAGCGCCGACTGCATGATGTCGAGCGACCGGTTCATCACCGCGACGCGTCCGAACTTCGGGACGAGCGCATCGTCGGTGTCGACATCTCCGGCGTCCTCGGCAGCCACCTCCGGTGGCTCGTCGCTCGCCGCACCGGTCGAGAACCGGTTGACCACCGACCGCACGATGTCGGTGTCGAGCATCTGGTTGGCGCTGCGCCGGAAACGTGCCTTCCATTCCTCGATGGGACGTGCTTCCGAGCTTGCGTTCTCGGGTGAGTGCGCCGCGCCGTGTTCCTCCCCACCGAGACTGACCCCGATCGTGAGGTCGGCGGGCATGCCGACCGTCGGTGCGATCGGCAGAGGCGACAGGGTGCCGCCGTCGGTGAGGACACGGCCGTTGAGTATCACCGGCGTGATGACGCCGGGTATCGCGATGGACGCCCGGATCGCCGAGTGGACGGGACCTCGCTGGAACCAGACAGCGCGACCTGCGGCGAGATCGGTGGCGACCGCGGTGAAGGGAATCGGAAGTTCTTCGATCACCGCGTCGCCGAGGATCTCCCGCATCTTGGACAGGATCCGCTCCGCGCGGATCGCGCCGGGAGCCGAGACGGACAGGTCGAGCAGGCGCACGACATCCATCTGGGACAGGCCGGTGGCCCATTCGGTGTACGGGTCCATCGCGCCTGCCGCATAGACACCACCGACCAGCGCACCCATCGAAGCGCCTGAGACTCCGACGATTTCGAGACCGCGTTCCTCGATCGCCCGGATGGCGCCGATGTGGGCGTACCCGCGGGCGCCGCCACTGCCGAGGGCGAGCGCCACGCGTGTCCGTCCGGCCATGGGTCCGATGGTACGCAGCACCCTCGTCGATATCCGACGGGAACGCAGTCGTCGTGTCGCACACGGTGCCGGACTTCGGGAGGAATGTTCGGCGGTCGCACCGCACACTGGAACCCGTGGGGTGGATGGACGACATCGTGCCCGTACCTACCAGCGAAGGAGTCGCATGCGTTTCGGACTGTTCGTTCCTCAAGGTTGGCGCCTGGACCTCGTCGACATCGATCCCTCCGACCATTGGCGGGTGATGCGCGATCTCGCCGTCCGTGCCGACGCCGGGCCGTGGGAATCGATCTGGGTGTACGACCACTTCCACACCGTCCCTGCGCCCACCGATGAGGCCACCCACGAGGCATGGAGCCTCGTGTCGGCCTTCGCTGCCGTCACCGAGCGGGTGCGCATCGGCCAGATGTGCACCGCCATGGCCTACCGCAACCCCGCCTATCTCGCGAAGGTCGCCGCCACCGCCGACATCATCTCCGGTGGGCGCATCGAGATGGGGATCGGTGGCGGATGGTACGAGCACGAATGGCGTGCATACGGTTACGGTTTCCCGTCGGCGGGTGAGCGACTCCGCCGGCTCGACGAGGGCGTGCAGATCTTCCGCCAGGCCTGGACCACGGGTTCCGCGACACTCTCGGGCAGGCACTACACCGTCGACGGAGCCATCGTCCGTCCGCTTCCGCTGCAGGAGGGCGGCATTCCGCTGTGGATCGCCGGTGGCGGCGAGAAGGTGACCCTGAAGATCGCCGCGAAGTACGCGCAGTACACCAACTTCGACGGCACACCCGAAGGATTCGCGCGCAAGTCCGAGATCCTGCGCGAGCACTGCGCCGAGGTCGGCACCGACTTCGGCGCCATCGTGCGATCGGCCAACTACAACGTGGCGATCGGCCGCACCGAAGCCGAGGTGCAGGACCGGCTCGAGGCACTGCGGGCCCGTCTCGAACCGATCGTCGGAGCGGAGAAGGCCGACGGGGCGCTCGACGCCTTCCGGGGGATGCCCGCCGTCGGCACTCCCGAGCAGATCGTCGAGAACCTCACCGCACTGAAGAAGCAGGGGCTCGAGTACGCGATCTTCTACCTTCCCGAGGCCGCCTACGACACCTCGGGGCTGGAACTGCTCGAGAAGGAAGTGCTCCCGCACCTCGCGTGATCCCCACGGCCCCCGAGGGCCACAGCGCTGAGAACTACAGCGCCCGAGGACTACAGCGCCCGAGGACTACAGCGCTGAGAACTACAGGGGCCAGCCGTCCACGGGTCCGGGTGGGTCGTCGGCCGACAGTCCGGCGACCCACACGTCCCGCAGCACGCCCCGCTGGAGCAGGCCGTTGCGGGCAATGCCCTCGTACCGGAACCCGACCCGTCGCGCGACGAGCGCCGAGGCGTCGTTCCCGACGAATGCGCGCCAGGCGACCCGCGGGACGTTCATGCCGTCCTGCGCGAAGGCGAAGCCACATGCCAGTCGCACCGCGGCCGTCGCCGTACCCCGGCCTCGGGCCGTCGGTGCGATCCAGTAGCCGATCTCCGGATCGGCACTCTCACGCGGGACGAATCCGACCATGCCGCAGAACATCCCATCCGCGGAGCTTCGTACGGCCCAATCGGGGAAACCGTTCGCCCACTTGGCCGGAACGACGTCCTCGACGAAGTGCAGTGCGTCGGCCCGGGTGTAGGGGGAGGGCACGGTGGTCCACCGGGCGATCAGAGGATCCCGGCACGCCTCGGTGATGGCGTCGACGTCGGCCGGACCCGGTGGCGAGAGCACCACCGCACCGTCGGTCAGCGTGCGTACTTCCATGTCACCGCAGTCCTGTGTCACCGCAGCTCGGGCGGCAGTTCCTTGCTCGCCAGTTCGAGGCGACGCTCGTCGTTGGCGTCGACCTGGTCCACCATCTTCAGCTTGTCCTTCAGCACGCGCCACTCCACTTCGGGGATCTGCGCGACCGCGTCGGCGATGACCTTCTGATCACGGGTACCCCAGGCGATCGGCATGGGGCCGACCATCTGCCACACCCCCGAGTCGTTGCGGGTCGTGCGGTCGGAAAGGACCGCGGCACACGGCACGCGCTCACCGATCGCGATCCGGTGACCCGGCACCGCCTCCACGTTGCGGGTGACCAGGGCGAAGTGCCGGCCGGACGTCTCGGGCTTGGCGATGTCGACGAGCGCGAGCAGCGTCAGCCCGCGGGCACGCTCGGCGGCGACGACGGCCGGGACGAGAGGGCTGTCGCGGTAGAGCTGTTCGATGGTCCCCACCTTGCGCGGCGCCCACAGCGCCACCCACACCGACGTCGCGGCCGCGACCGCCAGCACGGCGGCGACGATGTACGCCCAGGCTTCGCCGAGCAGGAACAGACCCGCCGCACCCGCGACGCACACCAGGCCGACGAATATCGCCGACCACCGCAGACGACGGACATCCGCGAGGGTCTGGTTCACGGCCTTGGCATGGGGCAGGTCCACAGGGAAGTCGAAGCGGCGCACGCCGCCAGCTTATTGGAGCCCTTGGGCCGACCACTGTCGGCCTCCGGCGGCGAGCCCGACCACGACGGGCTCGAGCAGAATGCGCACAACGGCGCTTTCGCGCGCAACGGTGACTCGGTGAGGGACGTGGCCACACACTCTGCTGTAGCAGAGATCACACAACCCTCACGGCTTCGAGCCGGACCCCCACACCAGACCTCCGGTCGCGCCCGCGACCCGTGGTCGACGTGTGCCCGGACCGGCCCCGATCACGTCAGAAAGTGGGCACCGCCATGCTCGTCGTCCTCGGCTTCCTGATGGTCGCCACGTTCATGTACCTGATCATGTCGAAACGGGCCACCCCGGTCGTCGGCCTGATCCTGATCCCGGTCGCGTTCGGCCTGATCGCCGGAGCCGGCACCGACATCGGCGACATGATCGTCGACGGCGTCGAAAGTCTCGCCCCCACAGCGGCGCTGCTGTTCTTCGCGATCATCTTCTTCGGCATCATGATCGACGTCGGCCTGTTCGACCCCCTCGTGCGGCTCATCCTGCGGCTCGTGCGCGACGACCCGGCACGACTGGTGATCGGAACCGCTGTGCTGGCGATGGTCGTCTCCCTCGACGGGGACGGGTCCACGACGTTCATCATCACCACCTCCGCACTGTTGCCGCTCTACCTGAAACTGAAGGTCAGCCCGGTCGTCCTCACCGTCGTCGCGGGCCTGGCGAACGCCACGATGAACATCATCCCGTGGGGCGGGCCGACGGTCCGTGCAGCCAGCGCGCTCGGGTTGTCCCCGTCCGACGTGTTCGTCCCGATGATCCCGTCGCTCGTCGTCGGACTCGTGGTCGTGCTGGGCTTCGCTGCTCACCTGGGCTTCGTCGAACGTCGCCGTCTCGGAAAGCTCACGTGGAAGCCCGACCTGATGCCGCTCGGCGCTGGTCCGTCCGGAGTGGGTACGACGGTCGGAAAGGGCACCGATACGACCGACGGGGAGGTCGGTCGGTTGGCTGCCGGACTCGACCCCGACCGTCCGACCCTGCGTCCGCGTCTGCTGCCCTTCAACGCGATCCTCACGGTGGCGCTGCTCGTCGTCCTCGGCCTCGACATCCTGCCGATCCCCGTGCTGTTCATGATCGCCGCCGGTATCGCGCTGGCCGTGAATTTCCCTCGCGTCGTCGATCAGTCCGCCGCGATCGCACGCCATTCGTCGAGCATCGTGTCGGTCGTCGCGATGGTGTTCGCCGCCGCCGTCCTGACCGGCGTGTTCCAAGGCACCGGCATGGTCGAATCGATGGCGTTGTGGCTCACCGGCGTCGTCCCCGACGCACTCGGCCCGTTCCTCGCCGTCATCACCGGCCTGCTCAGCATCCCGATGACCTTCTTCATGACCAACGACGCCTTCTACTTCGGGGTGCTCCCGGTGCTGGCGGAGACGGCAGCGCAGTACGGCATCGAACCGGTCGAGATGGCGCGCGCATCGATCACCGGACAGCCCGTCCACATGCAGAGCCCGCTGGTCCCGGCGATTCTGCTGCTGGTGACCCTCGCCGGGGTGCCACTGGCCGACCATCACCGCAAGGTGCTGTGGCGCGCCGGAGTGGTGTCGGTCGTGATGCTCGTCGTCGGGGTGGTACTCGGGCAGATTCCGTTCGGATGAGATCGGCCCCGGGCCACACTGGACGGATGGGACGAACGGGAGCGACGCCGTGAAACTTCGCACCCAGGTACTTCTGCTCCAGTCCGCGGTGGTGGCGGTGGCACTCGGCATCGGATTCACGGTGTTCGCCACCACCACCGAGGACCGAGTCACCGACGAGCACGGTCAGCGGGCGCTCGCGATCGCACGGTCGGTGTCCGCGGACCCGACCGTGCGGGACGAGGTCGCACGCTATTCGGCCGCCGACGACGGGGTGGTTTCTCCGGACAACCCGGAACTCGCATCCGGTGCGGTGCAGGAGGCCGCCGAGGCCGTCCGCACCGCCACCGGAGCGTTGTTCGTCGTGGTCACCGACGACCAGGGACTCCGGCTCGCGCATCCCGATCCGGAGCAGCTCGGCCGGAGGGTGAGCACCGACCCCACCGAGGCACTCGCCGGACGGGAGGTCGTGACCAGCGAGTCGGGCACGCTCGGCGATTCGGTCCGGGCCAAGGTGCCGGTGAGCGATCCCGTCTCGGGCAGGGTGGTCGGGGAGGTGAGCGTCGGCATCGCCACCGACCGGGTGCGCGCCGACCTGCGCAGCGACCTCGCCGATGCCGTCCTGATCGCGCTCGCAGCACTCGTGTGCGGTGCTGTCGGATCGTTGCTGCTCGCCAACCGCTGGAAGCGGCTCACTCTGGGACTCGAACCCGAGCAGCTCACCGAGCTGGTCCGCGAACAGGAGGTCGTGCTGCACGGGATCTCCGACGGGGTCGTCGGCACCGACGCCCGCGGTATCGTCACCGTCGTCAACGCCGAGGCGCGTCGCCTGCTCGATCTCGACGACGGAATCGGTCGCAGTGTCGACACCCTCGGAATGACCCCGCGGTTGCTCGACGTGCTGCGCTCCGCGGAGGGCATCCCGGTCGCGGCGACCACCGGCGACCGGGTCGTCGTCGCCGTTTCGCGGCGTGTGGTGCGCGACGGCCGGGATCTCGGCACGGTGATGTCGGTGCGGGACCGGACCGACATCGAGGCGCTCACGCGCGAACTCGACGCGGTCAAGGCGATGAGTACGGCACTGCGGGCCCAACGGCACGAGTTCGCGAACCGGCTCCACCTGCTCGACGGACTGCTCCGCCGGGGGCATGCGGAGCAGGCGCTCGAGTACATCGAACAGATCCTCGGTTCGGGTCCGCTCGGTGAACAGCTCGAGGACATCGACGCGATCACCGACCCGTACCTGCACGCCTTCCTCGTCGCGAAGGCCGCGCATGCGCGCGAGCAGGGAGTCACGCTCGTGCTCGGCGAGAACACGTGGGCGCACGCCACCGTGCGGGCACCCGTCGACGTCACGACGGTGCTCGGCAACCTGCTCGACAATGCGATCGAGGCGGCACGCACGAGCGGGCGCGCTCCGGCCGAGGTCGAGGTGGAACTGATGGAGGACGGTGCCGACCTGCACGTGAGTGTCGCGGACACCGGCGACGGCGTCGATCCCGCGCTGCCCGACGTCTTCGCCGAGGGCGCAACGACCCGCAGCGATCCGACGGTGCCCGGTGGCCGGGGAATGGGGCTGGCGCTGGCACGGCGCATCGCGCGGCTGCACGGCGGCGACGTCGTGCTGGCGGACCGTGGCGGGCAGCGCACGCCGGAGAATCCGACCGGGGGTGCGGTCTTCCTGGCGACGCTGCCCGGGATGCTCGACGAAAGGGACACGGGATGGGCGGAACGGATCTGAAGGTCCTCGTCGTCGACGACGACTTCCGGGTCGCCGAACTCCACGCCTCCGTGGTCTCGGGTGTGGCGGGATTCGAGGTCTGCGCGGTCGCCGGGAGCATCGCGGCGGCCCGGGACGCCGTTCGGGCCGGTCCCGTCGATCTCGCCCTCGTGGACGTGTACCTACCGGACGGCTCCGGGATCGACCTGATCCGGAGCCTCGAATGCGACAGTTTCGTGCTCGGTGCCGCCGGCGAGGGCACGACGGTGCGCGCGGCACTCACCGCCGGTGCGCTGGTGTATCTGGTCAAGCCGTTCGCAAGCACCGAACTGGCCCGGCGGCTGGCGGCCTACGCGCAGTACCGCAGGGTCGTCGCGGGGGAGGAGCTCACCCAGACCGAGATCGACACGGCGCTGGCCGCACTGCGGCCGGTGTTGCCGGCCGCCCGCCCGGCACCCTCGCGTTCGATGACCGAAGAGCTCGTGATGCAGGCGCTCCGGGAATCACCGGAACCGATGTCGGCTGGGGAGGTGGCCGTGACGATCGGGGTGTCGCGCGCGACCGCACAGCGCTATCTCGCGGCGCTCGTCGCGAAGAAACGCCTGCGGATGCAGTTGCGCTACGGCACCACCGGCCGCCCCGAACAGGAATACCGGCCGCAGTGACACGAAGTCCCTGTGACGCGTCGCGCAGGGACGCTCCGCGTCAGCCGATCTGCGGTCCGAGCAGGTCGTCGGCGTCGGTGATCCGGTACGCGTAACCCTGCTCGGCGAGGAACCGCTGGCGATGCGCGGCGTATTCGGCGTCGAGGGTGTCGCGCGAGACCACGGAGTAGAAGTGGGCCTGCCCGCCGTCGTGCTTCGGACGCAGCAGCCGCCCGAGACGCTGGGCCTCCTCCTGACGCGAGCCGAAGGTGCCCGACACCTGGATCGCGACCGAGGCCTCCGGCAGGTCGATGGAGAAGTTCGCGACCTTCGACACGACGAGCACCTTCAGCTCGCCCGACCGGAACCGGTCGAACAGCGCCTCGCGTTCCTTCGTCTTCGTCGAACCCTTGATGACCGGGGCGTCGAGCGCTTCACCGAGCTCGTCGAGCTGATCGATGTAGGCACCGATGATCAGTGTCGGGGCGTCCTGGTGCTGCTCGAGGATCGACTTCACGACCGGGATCTTGGTGCGCGCGGTCGAGCACAGCTTGTACCGTTCCTCGGGCTCGGCGACCGCGTACGCCATGCGCTCGGCGTCGGTGAGGGTCACGCGGACCTCCACGCAGTCGGCGGGGGCGATCCAGCCCTGGGCTTCGATGTCTTTCCACGGCGCGTCGAACCGCTTCGGGCCGATGAGCGAGAAGACGTCGCCTTCGCGTCCGTCCTCGCGCACGAGGGTCGCGGTGAGACCGAGGCGGCGGCGGGACTGCAGGTCTGCGGTCATACGGAAGACCGGCGCCGGCAGCAGGTGCACCTCGTCGTAGATCATCAGCCCCCAGTCGCGGGAGTCGAACAACTCGAGATTGCGGTATTCACCCTTCGACTTGCGGGTGATCACCTGGTAGGTGGCGATGGTGACCGGGCGGATCTCCTTCTTCTCGCCCGAGTACTCGCCGATCTCGTCCTCGGTGAGGGAGGTGCGGGCGATCAGCTCGCGCTTCCACTGGCGCCCGGCGACCGTGTTCGTCACGAGGATGAGCGTCGTCGCGCCGGCCTTCGCCATCGCGGCCGCGCCGACCATCGTCTTACCGGCACCGCACGGCAGCACCACGACACCCGAGCCGCCCGACCAGAACGAGTCGGCGGCCAGTTCCTGGTAGTCGCGCAGGTGCCAGGGGTTCGTCTCGAAGTCCAGCGAGATCGAATGGGCCTCGCCGTCGACGTACCCCGCGAGGTCCTCGGCCGGCCAGCCGATCTTCAGCAGCATCTGCTTGACGCGTCCGCGCTCGCTCGGATGCACGATCACGGTGTCGTCGTCGATGCGCGCACCGAGCATCGGGGCGATCTTCTTGTTTCTCAGGACCTCGGCGAGCACCGCCCGGTCGAGGCTGACCAGGGTCAGGCCGTGGGCGGGGTTCTTGACCAGCTGGAGGCGCCCGTAGCGGCCCATGGTGTCGACGATGTCGACGAGCAGGGCCTGCGGGACGGCGAACCGGGAATGCGAGACCAGCGCGTCGACGACCTGCTCGGCGTCGTGACCGGCGGCACGGGCGTTCCACAATGCCAGCGGCGTCACCCGGTAGGTGTGGATGTGCTCGGGGGCGCGTTCGAGCTCGGCGAACGGTGCGATCGCCTGCCGCGCCTCGTTCGCCCGGTCGTGATCGACCTCGAGGAGCACGGTCTTGTCGGACTGGACGATGAGCGGTCCGTCGGCCACGAGTGCCTCCTGTGGATGGAAAGTAGAACTTTCCCATTCTCCAGGTTCGGGCCGTACCGCGCCACCACGACGGTGTACGGCCGTGCGTTCCCCCGTGGCGGGAACGCACGGCCGACCGGTTTCACGGCGTACTCACCGTGCGAGCGACTGCCGCACCTCCATCACGCACACCAGCGCCTCGGAGATACCGGACCGGTAGCCGGCGTCTTTCTCGGAGGTGGGAGGTCTCGAATCCAGCTCCGATTCGAGTCGTTCCTGGATCTTGTCCAGGGCATGCAGCGTCCGCTTCATTCCAGTACCGATTTTCTCTTTTCTCAGGCCGGCTGTTTCATCGCGCCGGCACGCTCGTCGAGAACGAACACCCGTGCACGCGCCAAGGCGGCGCGATATCCGTGCCGCTGTGCGTCGGTGCCCGTTTCCCGACCGGACAATCCACTTATCTTGTCGTACAGCGCTTCGAGCGCTGCGATTTCGAGATCCATGGCCTGCAACCGGATTCAGCTCCGCTTCCGCTTACGAATGAACTCGCCGGCTTCGGCGGCCTTCTGCCGCTTCTCCTGACGACGTTCCTTCAGGGACTTCGCTGGCTTCTTCGAATTCTTGCCCTTGTCGGCCATTGTCACTCCATCTTCGATGAACAACCACTCGACAAGACCACACCATACGTCATTTCCCGGAAAAAGCCAGTCGCTCGAATTATTCTGTGCGCCATCCGAACACGGCGCTGAAATGTTCCGTACTCCGGTGTCCGGAGTTGATTTCACCGTGCGCTGATCCCTGTCGGGAAGTTCCGCGCGGCCGATACCGTCACCGGCGATGCTGTGCAGACAGAGGACGTCCACAGCCCGGGCGGACGGGGGAGAGCGATGGGCCGGACCGTGATCGCAGGCCGCAGTGCCTCGCGTCGCGAACACCGTGGGTGTCGTGTCGTCCACCGATCGCGGTTCCGTGGCTGTCCGCACTGTCGCTGTTCTCCGTACCGTGACCGCTGATTTCGGGACTGCGGTTTCCGGGACTGCTGTCCTCGCGGTCGGGCCCGCGCTCGGGTTCCCGCTCGTCTTCCGGTGGCGCACGTCGGCGTATTCGCGCGATGTCGCGCCCCTCACTTTCGCAAGGAGTTCTCATGATCGTGTCCTCACTCGTGCGCTCTCGAAGATTGCGCGCTCCGATCGTCGTCGCGGCCGCACTGAGCGTCGTGCTCACCGGGTGCGCCGGCGGTTCGACCGGGGGATTGTCCGCCGACGCCGAAATCCCCGAGGAGATTCCACCGGGGACGTCGTTGAGCATTGCCGTCAAGCCCACCCGTATCCAGCTCGAAGCGACCGGTCGTATCGACGAGTTGCCGTTCACGGTGTCGGACTGGCCCGACGTCTCGGCCGGTCCCGACGTCATCCAGGCGTTCCGCGGCGACGCCGTCGACCTCGCGGTCAATGCGGCGATTCCTCCCATCCAGGCCCGTGCCACCGGGCTCGACGCCAGGATCGTCGCCGTACGCGAGAAGGATTCGCCGCAGTACTCGCTCGCGACGGCACCCGGTACAGACATCGATTCGTTGGACGACCTGCGCGGCAGGAAGATCGCGTTGTCGCCGGGGCAGGCCCAGGGTGTCGTCGTGCTCCGGACGCTGAAGTCGGCCGGAATCGGTCTCGACGAGGTGGAATTCGTCGAACTACCGAGCACGCAGTTCCTCACGGCGCTCCAGGCGAAGCAGGTCGACGTCGCACCGCTGGCGGAACCTACCCTCACGAAGTACCTGAACCAGTACGAAACCGAGGGTGCGCGAGGGGTGTTCACGCCCGAGGTCGACGCGTTGAGTGTTCTGTGGGCTCCGGTGTCCGTGCTCGAGGATCCCGCGAAGGTCGCGGCGATCAAGGAATTCATCCCTTTGTGGGCACAGGGTGACGTCTGGGCGTGGGAGAACCGGGACGAGTGGATTCGGAAGTACTACGTCGAGAGCGAGGGGGTGTCGTACGAGGACGGCAGGCGGATCGTCGAAACCGTCGGCCAGAAACCGGCATATCCCACCGACTGGGACTCCGCGATCGAATGGACGCAGGAGACCTCGGAACTGCTCGATGAGGCCGGATGGTTCGACGAGTTCGACGTCGAGCAGATCTTCGATCGCAGATTCGAAACGATTGCCGCGGAGTCGGTTCCGCAGGAGTACCGGAAGGGGTCGGATTCGTGACCGGCACACTGACACGGCCGGTGGAGGTCGGCGCCCGCCCACCGGACCCCACCGATCAGCCACCGACGGAGGGGATCAGGCCGCTCCGGCGGCTCGGTCTCCGCAAGGCCGTCCCGTTCTCGCGCATGACCGGCGTGGTTCTGCTGCTCGTCGTGTGGGCGATCGGGTCGGGTGCCGGATGGATCGACGACCGCAAGCTCTCCGCTCCCTGGACCGTGGTGACCAGCGCGGTCGAACTCGTCGCGGAAGGAACTCTGCAACAACACATCCTGGCATCGTTGAGCCGTGCCGTGCTGGGCTTCGTGATCGGATGTGTCATCGGCACCGCGCTCGCGCTCGCATCCGGCCTGACGCGCACCGGTGAAGCACTGATCGACGGCCCTGTGCAGTTCAAGCGTGCGATCCCGACGCTGGGTCTCATCCCGCTGCTGATCCTGTGGCTCGGCATCGGCGAGACCTTCAAGATCACGGTGATCGCACTCGGGACGGTCGTGACCATCTACATCCAGACGCACAACGCTCTCACGGCCCTCGAACAGCGCTACGTCGAACTCGCCGAGGTCCTCGCTCTCACTCGCGCACAGTTCGTGTGGAAGGTGGTGCTGCGAGGAGCGCTGCCCGGATTCTTCCTCGGTCTGCGCCTGGCGGTGACCGGTGCGTGGCTCACCCTGATCGTGGTCGAGAGCATCAACGCCGTGAGCGGCCTGGGCAAGATGATGTTCAACGCCCAGAACTACGGTCAGCCGGACGTCATCCTCGTCGGATTGCTCGTCTACGGCATCTTCGGTCTGGCATCCGACGCCGGTCTCCGGTTGGTCGAGCGTCGGGCGCTCGTCTGGCGGAAGACGCTGGGCGGATGAGCGCCGTACGCATCCGCGGCCTGATCCGCGGCTTCGGCGACCGGAACGTGCTCGACGGGCTCGACCTCGAGATCCCCGACGGACAGTTCGTCGCCCTGCTCGGCAGGAGCGGATCCGGGAAGTCCACCCTGCTGCGTGCGCTCGCCGGCCTCGACTACGACGTGGAGATCCGGGGCGGCGCCCTCGCGGTACCGGAGAAGGTCTCCGTCGCCTTCCAGGACTCCCGCCTGCTGCCCTGGCTGCGCGTGCTCGACAACGTCACGCTCGGGCTCGACAGGCAGGGCAGGAGCCGGGGATCCGAGATGCTGGCCGAGGTCGGCCTGGCCGGGCGCGAGGACGCCTGGCCGCTCGAACTCTCGGGCGGGGAGCAACAGCGTGTCGCGCTGGCCCGGGCCCTGGTGCGGGAGCCGCAGTTGCTGCTCGCCGACGAGCCGTTCGGCGCGCTCGACGCCCTGACCCGCATCAGGATGCACGGACTGCTCGACGACCTCGTCCGCGCGCACCGTCCCACCGTGCTGCTCGTGACTCACGACGTCGACGAGGCGATAGTGCTCGCCGACCGGATCGTCGTGCTGGACGAAGGGCGCCTCGCCGTCGACTGCCACGTGGATCTCGACAAGCCCCGTTCCATCACGGATCCCGGTTTCCGGGACATCCGTGAAGACCTCCACACCGCCCTCGGTGTCATCACGCAACTGTGACGAAAGACCTTTCACGACAGGAGAAGACATGACCGATCGTCGATTGCACCTCAACGCCTTCCTCATGCCCGTCGGCCATCACGAAGCGGCCTGGCGTCTGCCGGAGAGCGACCCGAACGCGAATCTCGACATTCAGCACTACATCTCGCTCGCCCGCACCGCCGAGCGTGGCAGGTTCGATTCGGTGTTCCTCGCCGACAGCCCCGTGCTGTTCGCGAATCCCGAACGGCGTCCGAGCGGCAAGCTCGAACCCACGATCATCCTCACCGCGATCGCGACGGCCACCGAGCGGATCGGTCTCATCGGGACCGCGTCGACGACCTACAACGAGCCCTACAACCTCGCGCGTCGATTCGCATCGCTGGATTTCGTCAGCGGGGGACGGGCCGGCTGGAACATCGTCACTACCGCCGGTGACGACGCCGCTCGCAATTTCGGTCTCGACGGCGTGCCGGCGCACAAGAGCCGCTACGCGCGGGCCGCCGAGTTCGTCGAGGTGTCGACCAAGCTGTGGGACAGCTGGGAGGACGACGCGATCGTCGCCGACAAGGAGGCGGCGATCCACGCCGACTCCGCGAAGGTCCACACCTTCGAACACGAGGGAGAGTTCTTCTCGGTGGCCGGGCCGCTCAACGTGCCGCGGTCGCCGCAGGGCTATCCGCTGCTCGTGCAGGCGGGCTCGTCGGAGAACGGCAAGGACTTCGCCGCGCTGTACGCCGAGGCGATCTTCACTGCTCAGCCCACCTTCGAGGAGGGCAAGGCGTTCTACGACGACGTGAAGGATCGGGTCGGCAAGGTCGGCCGCGACCCGCGGCAGGTGCTGATCCTCCCGGGCATCGTGCCCGTCATCGGCGATACGGAGAATGAGGCACGCGAACTCGACGCCGAACTGGCCCGGCTGATCTCGCCCGAGTACGCGCGCCACCAGCTCGCCGACCGGTTCGGGTTGCGGCCGGAGCAGCTTCCGCTCGACGAGCCGCTGCCGGAGAACCTGCCGTCCGAGGACGAGATCGAGGGAGCCAAGAGCCGGTACACGCTCATCGTGCAGCTCGCGCGACGGGAGAACCTCACGGTGCGGCAGCTCATCGAACGACTCGGCGGCGGTCGCGGCCATCGAACCTTCGCGGGCACGGCCGAGCAGGTGGCCGACACGATCGAGCACTGGTTCCACAGCGCCGCGGCCGACGGCTTCAACATCATGCCCGCCGTGCTGCCGTCGGGGCTCGAGAAGTTCGTCGACGGTGTGGTGCCGATCCTGCAGGAGCGCGGTCTGTTCCGCACCGAGTACACCGAATCCACCCTGCGTGGGCACTACGGGCTCCCACGGCCGGAGAACCAGTTCACCGTCGGCGGGGCGTTCGTGGGGTTCGCGACGCAGCGCTGAGCCTCTCCGCCCACGGGCCGGTGGTGGGCGGTTCCAGGCGATGCTCGATCAACCGCACCCGGGTCCGTCGTCAGTCGACCAGCGCCACCGACGTGACGCGGTGCAGGACGAAGCTGCGCACCGAGCCGGTCGCCGGGTCGAAGGCCTGCACCTGCCCGCCGCCCACCGACACCGGGTCGACGATGCGGCGCGTCGCCACACCCTGAGCGTCGACGTAGCCGAGGGTGACGCTGCGCTTGCCGTGCACGGCCAGTTGCAGCAGCGCGAGCGTCGCCGCACCGCCGGACCGGCTGCCGTCACCACGTGCCGAGGCCGTCGGTGTCGCGGACTCCGCACGGTCGCCGGCGCGCAGCGTGCGCACGAGGGTGTCGAGCTGCTCGTCGCTCGGCGCGGTGGGCCCGGCATAGCGGGCCCGGGCACGCGGCATCGCGACGCGGGCACCCCGGGGCCGTAGATCCACGATCGCTCCCGATGCGTCCTCCCCGGCGGGAGCGAAACCAGCGGCGCGCAGCTCGGTGAGCACCTCGGCAAGAGGCGCCTGCGAGATCGCGACGGTCGGGGCGACCGCGCGCAGGGCGAGCGTGGCGGCGACCGGGGCGGACAGTACCTCGGTGAGCAGAGCCGGATCGTCGGCGCGGACGAAGGACGTCGCCACACCGGCCCGCAGGCGTCCGTGGCGACGCGCGACGTCGTCGATCAGGTAGGTGAGCGACTGCGGCACCGGGGTGCGCGAATGCGTCGCGAACAGGCCGTGCAGGTCGCTCGCGCCGAGCCCGGCGTCGAGCGCGCGCCGGATACTGCTCTCGCCGATCCGGTAGACGGTCGCGGCACCGGCCGATTCGACGTCGGCGACGAGCGCGATCCGCTCGCCGAGTTCGGGGACGAGCGGTCCGGGGGCGACGACCGTGAGGTCGGCCTGGACGAGCACGTAGTCGACGGGTTCGGGGAGCACCGCTGCCATCTCGGCCTCGGCGTCGCCGCCGTGCAGCAGCGCCTTGCCCGGCGACGCGAGCATGCCGTGCGCGACGAGACCGAGTGTCGTCGCCTCGCGCACGGTCTCCACGACGCTCGTCGTGTCGAAGCGACTCGCCCAGCGAGGACGACGCCACGCCGCAGCGGTACGCAGGTCGGCGACGTCCGTGCCCGCCGCCGGCACGTCGGAGAGGGCGTCGAGCAGCAACCGTCGGTCGCGGGCGGCAGTAGGGGACTTCACCTCGTCGGACAGCGCGGCGACCGGCTTGTCGTTCTGGTCGCGCCGGCCGATCAGCCAGGGCCGGCGCGGCAGATCGAGCCAGGCACCGGCGAGCACGGCCCAGCGGTAGGCGGGGGAGGACGCGAGCCACGCGTCGGTGGCGGTGGTCGGTGCCCAGTGATCGTCGTCCCCCGGTGTCGGCGGATCGGGGAGGCCCCGCGCGATCAGACCGGCACCCGCGAGGACCTCGACGACGAGCGCCGTCTCGTCGTCGTCGAGTCCGACCGCCTTCCCGATGCGATGCAGTTCGCGGACACCGAGCCCACCGGCCTTGAGGACGGGGGCGGCTTGCGCACCGAGGGTGTCGAGAACGTCTTCGCAGTGCCGCAGCAGTTCGAGGGCGGCGCCGCCGGCGGTCGCATTGACGTCGGCGGTCGATCGGGTGGGTTTCGGTGCGCGCGGGGGAGCGAGCGCCGCCGGATCGAAGGGAGCGTCGTCGCGCAGTGCCTGGCCCACCCGGTGGGGGAGTTCGACGGTCTCGTCGTCGATGCGGAAGAGCAGTCCGGCGGCGAGCAGTTTCTGCACGGGCCGGTCGGCGGGGGTGTCCGGTGCGGCGTCGCGGGTCCGACCGATCGGGGACGTACGCGACAGGGTGTCGAGGATGCTGCGCTGCTCGGGCGGAAGAGCCGCGAGGAGGTCGTCGAGCTCCTGCCGGGACGGTCCGGTGACGTCGCCGGTGCGTCCGACGCGCCACGGAACGGCGTCCACGGCGGCGGCGACGAGACGCAGTTCGTCGGTGGACCCCCACACGAGCAGCAGCGAGCGCAGGGTGGACAGGATCCGGTCGAGATTCCTCGCGCTGATGCGGCCGGAGACCTCGTCGAGCACGGCGGCGCGGGAGACGGGGGTGTCCACCGCTCCGAGACGGGCCAGCACCTCGATGATCCCGAAGGCGGCGGTGTCGAGTTCGTCGGCCGCACGGAACACCGAGGCGCGTTGCTGAGCCCGGCTCGCGAGCACGTTCATGCTCGCCGGTGGCGGCACTACGAGATCCGGACGGGCGCGCAGCGTGGCGGCCAGATCCGTGTCGCGTCGACCTGCCAGCCAGCGGGCGAGGGAGTCCGAGGCGGTGTCGGGAGCGGGCGTGGTCGGGGACATCCCCTCCAGATTAGAGACCTGCGGTAGCAGGCCCCGAACTCACCTGCCAAAATGAGCGCATGGCTACCTCTTCGAAAAAGCATTACGTCGACCACGGATGGCCCGAGCTGGCCGACGGTGAGCACGCTGTCACCGAACTGTCGTCCACGCGTTCCGGTCCGCTCTCCCCGTACGGTGAGGACACCGTGTTCCCGTTGCCGGTCGAGGACCTGCCCTACACGCATCCGAAGACGGTGATCAACCGCTGATCCGATCGCGGATCACCGAACAGACTCTTCCGTACGGCGCCCGGTCCCTTCGTGGGGGCCGGGCGTCGTCGTGTGTGAGGGATGAACGAAGGTCGTCCGCATATGCGGAAGGGCCTCGCACCGTGAACGGTGCGAGGCCCTTCCGGGATGTTCGGGGTGTTACTGCGGGAGCACCGCGCGAACGGCGTCCAGGATGTTCGGGTCGAGCTCGACACCGGCGTCCTGGAGTGCGGTGACGCCCTGCTCGAAGCCGGCCAGGATGCCCTGGACCTCGGCGGGGACAGCGGGGGTCTCCGGAAGCTGCGGGACAGCGTTCTGGATGGCCGGCGCAGGGGTCTCGGCGGGCGCTGCGTCGACGGAGCGCTGCGTGGGCGCGCTCGACAGGCCGAGGCTCGACGAGCAGGAGGGCCATGCGCCCCAGCCCTGGCCGGCGAGGACACGCTCGGCGACGGCGATCTGCTGCTCGCGGCTGGCCTGGCTGGCCGAGGCGGCGTATTCCTGGCCGCCGTAGGCGTTCCAGGTGCTCGGCGAGAACTGCAGGCCACCGTGGTAGCCGTTGCCGGTGTTGATTCCCCAGTTGCCGCCGGACTCGCACTGTGCGAGGCGGTCCCAGTCGGAGTCGGGGGCGGCAGCGGCCGTGCCGCTGAACGCGACACCCGTGACGCCGAGGACTGCGCCCGTCAGCGCGAACTTCGCGACGGTACGACCGGTATTGGTGGGCTTGCGATGGCGTCCGCTCATGTCGGTTCCGTGTTCCTCTCCGTACGCACCTACGAGGTCAGCTGTCGGGTTCGGGCTGAAGAGGTCGCCCGGCCGTGTCGCTCCGTTGGGAGCGCCTTCGGCTTCACCCCGAGGACCGTCGCACTTGCGTCGGCCCGGGCCTCCTGGACACCGTCCGGCTGTGGGCCGATCGGTTCCTGGGAGACCGGTGGGTCCCCCGTTTCCTGTCCCCTGTGGATCGTTCGTCGGGACTTCCGGAACCACGGGACAGGAATTTGGCGCGGCGGTTCCGGACCGGTCGAGCCAGGCGGTTCGACCGGACATGACGGTAACGGTTCCGAGGGCGAAGTGTCACCAATTGATAACGCGCCGATTCGTGTGGCGACAGACGTGTGTGGCGCGGACCGGGGAATGAAGTCCCAGGTAGTGGGGTCCGGGTACCCGAAATTTCGTTTCGAGTCCTGCTCGTTATCGGCTCGTTATGTGAGAAAGATCACATGTAACTCGGACGGGCATCCACATGAACGATCTCCTTCCCCAGGGGCATCAGGGAGATCGGGATCATCTTCAGGTTGGCGACGGCGAGCGGGATGCCGATGATCGTGACGGCCATGGCGAGCGCGGTTGCGATGTGGCCGAGGGCCAGCCAGATACCGGCCACCAGGATCCAGATGACGTTGCCGATCAGCGACATGGTGCCGGCCGTCGGCTTGTCGACCGTCGTCTTGCCGAACGGCCAGAGCGCGTAGATACCGATCCGGAACGACGCGATGCCGAACGGGATGGTGATGATGAGGATGCAGCAGATCAGACCTGCCGCGAAGTAGCCGAGCGCGAGCCACAGCCCGCCGAAGATCAACCAGATGATGTTGAGCAGGATCCTCATGTCCGGTCTCCGTTCCGAGCGCGCCGGCCCGAGCGCAGCGCGAAGGCGATGGCGAGGGCGAAACCCAACGGCCATGCGAGGGTCAACAGATACAGCGCGAGTCCGGGCGTGCCGTCGGTGACCGCCGGAATGAGGAAGATGGCGACGACCGCCACCACACCGACGACGAAGCAGGCGATCGCGGCCTTCAGGAGGCCGTTACGCGGGGCGGCAGACGAATCCGAAGATGAAGTACCCACGTGACCACGGTAGTCGCCGCAAGGACGGACGGTGACGTCCGGGAGCGGGAAGACGATTCGGGGGCGGACCCACCTCTGCGGGTACACTGACAGGTGTCTACGCGTCCCGCTCGACCGAGCGGGGCGCGTTGTTTTGCATGGTAAACGGGTTGCCCCACTGTGGGGCACAGCTTTCGAGGAGCAGGTGAGCGCGGTGCCGACCGGCAAGGTGAAGTGGTACGACGTCGAGAAGGGCTTCGGCTTCCTGTCCCAGGACGAGGGTGAGGACGTCTACGTCCGCGCCTCGGCACTGCCGGAGGGAGTGGAAGCGCTCAAGCCCGGTCAGCGCGTCGAGTTCGGTATGGCGGTGGGCCGCCGGGGTCCGCAGGCGCTGAAGGTCGAGCTCCTCGAGCAGCCCACGTTGCGGCAGGGTCGCCGCGAGGCTCCCGCCCAGCAGAAGCGCCGCGCGCCGGACGAACTGCACGGCATGGTCGAGGACATGATCAAGCTGCTCGAAGCAGCGGTCCAGCCCGATCTGCGGCGCGGGCGTTACCCCGACCGCAAGACCGGGCAGCGCATCTCCGAGGTCATGCGGGCGATCGCGCGCGAGCTCGATCACTAGGGACGAACCACGACGGGCCGTCCTCGCCGTGTGCGAGGACGGCCCGTCGTCGTATGCGGGGTCGGGACTCAGAACGTCTTGACGGCCCACACGGCGTGCGCGATCGGTTCACCGGCCTCGTCGACGACGGCCGACGGCAGCTGGATCTCCACTCCGAGCAACTGCAGCTCCGGGGAGCTCTCCACGGTGAGGGTGCGGCGTGCACCGGCCTCGAACATCGCGCCGTCGATGTAGGTCTGCCCGGTCTGCGTGTCGCCGTAGACGGTGAGGATGCGCCACGGAGCATCGGCGATCTCGTTCGGAAGCGACAGCTGCAGCGGGTAGCCGGCCGGCACGTCGAGCTGACCGATCGGGTTCTCCACGCAGTCCTCGAGATAGAGATTGCAGTGCTGCGCGGGATCGACCGTCACGGTCTTTCCCCGTGCGTACGCGGTGATGGTGGGGAGCGTGGGCTCGGCCGAATCGACCAGTTTCCACACCGTGGCGGCGACTCCCGCTACCACGACCACCAGGGCCACCAGCAGCAGCGCGAGAGTCTTCTTCGTCCGGGCCTGCAACTCAACTGTTCCAATCTTCGGTGGGGGATCCACCGGCGCGCCTCCGCCCGGCAGCCGTCTCGGTGGAGACGCGTTCGGGTCGACGGCCGCCGAATCCCGGCAGCAATGTCCCCCCACGGTATGTCAGCACCGTCTGCGCGAATCCGAGAACCAGCACGACGGAGACCACAGCGAACCCGAGCCACAGTTCGGTCGGCAACAGCACACCCATCGCTCCGCCGAACACCCAGCTGAGCTGGAGAACCGTCTCGGACCTGCCGAATCCGGACGCGATGGACTCCTCGGGAAGGTCCTGCTGGAGCGATGCGTCGAGCGAGACCTTGGCCAGCGCGCTGGCGCACGCCGCCACGAGCGCCGCCAGCGCGGCGGCCAGGACGTTGCCGGTCGCAGCGACGACGGCGGACACGACGACGACCGCGGCAGTGCACCGCACGACGATGAGAGCGGGCCGTCCGAGCGCGAGTCGCGCTCCGGTCGCGTTGCCCGCGAAGTTGCCGACCGCGGCGGCGGCACCGACACCACCGAGCATCGCGGCCTGCATGAGCGGATCCTGTCCGGTGGTGTTCTTCGCGACGAACGCCATGAACAAGGTCAGGAAGCCGGTGAGGATGCGGATCGTGCCGTTGCCCCACAGTCCGGTCACCACCGCCCGTCCCAGCGGCTGCTTCCGTTTCCCGGACTTGGTGACGATCACCTCGGTCACGGTGTCGGCGTTCAGCACCTCGGTGCGCGCGTCGGAGCGGTGGTACGACAGCGTCGCCGGCACCTCACCCTCGGTGACCTCGACCCAGGCGGGGATACGCATGCTCAGATAGGCGCCGAATGCGGTAATCCCGGCGCACAGCCACAGTGCGCCCGACGAACCGAATGCCCATGCCGCGGCCGCCGCGATCGCGCCGGCACCGATCGTGCCGCCGACCAGGCCGAAGACCGTCAACCGGGAGTTCACCCGCACCAGATCGATCTCCGGTGGCAGGACTCTGGGTGTCACCGCGGATTTGAGCACCGCGAACGATTTGCTCAGCACCATCATGCCGAGCGCCGCCGGATACAACAGCCAGCTGTCGAAGTTGAACACCAGCACTACCGCGAGCACCGTGCGCAGCGCGAAGGACGTCGCCAGCGCGACGCGACGACCGTGCTGCAACCTGTCGAGCAGCGGCCCGATGAGCGGGGCGATGATCGCGAACGGCGCGATCGTGATGAGCAGATACAGCGCGACCTTCGTCCTGTCCTCACCGGTGGCCGCCGAGAAGAACAGGGTGTTCGCGAGCGCGACGGCGATGGCCGCGTCGGAGGCGAAGTTCGCCATCGTCGCGTAGGTGAGCGCCGTCAGGCCCGACTTGTCGGCGCCGTCGGCCGTGGCCGCTCGGCGGAAGGTCGCGATGCCCTTCGAGGTGAGTTCGCGGCTGCGCAGGGCCGCGACCCGCGTCACCGTCAGTTTCCGCGGCATGCGCGGAGCGCGCGGTGAGTCGGTCTCGGACGAGGACTCCGCCCGACCGGCCGCCGACGCACCCGGCGGTCGGCGCGGATGGTCGACGGGATGCAGGGGCGGCAGGGGAGTGCGACGGCCCGAGACGCGGCGCGGAGGCGGATAGTTGCTGTACCCCGGATGCTGCGAACCCGGGACACGGCCGTCCGCTCCCTCGGGGGCGGGTCGCTCGTCCGGTTCGGTCACGTCTTCGATTCTTCCCCACGCGATAGCGGCTGTAACACAAGGGCGGCACGTGGCCCGAGTGACGCGTGCCGCGATCGGTATGCCACCCGGATCACTCCACGAAACGCACTTCGAACAGCGTCGGCCAGTACTTGCCCGTCACCAGGAACCGATCGGTCCCGGGGATCCGTGCGATGCCGTTGAGGACGTCCACATCGGCTCCCGCGGGCAGCCGATCACGCAGCGGAGCCGCGTCGACCCGGGCCTCCACACGGCCCGAGGCCGGATCGATCAGCACGATCTCGTCCGTCTGCCACACGTTCGCCCAGACCCTGCCGTCCTCGGCGCACTCGAGTTCGTTGAGCTTCGACACGGCACGTCCGTCCCGGTGCACGGTGACGCGCCCGAGTTCGTCGAAGGTGACGGGGTCGCGGAAGATCAGCTCGGCCGAGCCGTCGCTCATCACCAGACGGCCGGGTTGCGCGCACAGCCCCCAGCCCTCGCCGTCGTAGTCGACCCGGCGCTTCTCGAGCAGGGTGTCGCGATCGCGGAGGACGGCCGTGCCGTCCTTCCAGGTCAGCTGCCACACCTCGTCGCCGACCACGGTGATGCCCTCACCGAAGAGGTCGTCGAGGACGGGTTCGCGGGTGCGCTCGGTCTCGGCGAGGGTGACGGTCCCGCCGTCGAGGTCGACCTCTCGGGCCGACACCCACGAGCGCCCGGCCCGGCCGGTGCCTTCGAGCAGTTCGCCCTCGTCGATCTCGAGGCCCTGGGTGAACGCCTCCGGATCGTGGGGGTGCGTGGCGACGACTTCCACACCGAGTTCGGTGGCGGGTGGACCGGGTTCGGCGACGAGATCGTCGCCGCATCCGGCGGTGGTGACGCAGACGACCGTCGCGACCGCGGCCGAGAGGAGAAGACGGGGCACGCGCCCATCCTGCACCTCGCGT
Source organism: Rhodococcus sp. Chr-9 (assembly GCF_000801125.1). Lineage (NCBI taxonomy): Bacteria > Bacillati > Actinomycetota > Actinomycetes > Mycobacteriales > Nocardiaceae > Rhodococcus > Rhodococcus sp. Chr-9. The sequence goes on along the minus strand of NZ_JTIZ01000131.1, from coordinate 90,969 downwards.
GTGAGCGGTGCCTGTACGACCTTCCGCGACCCGCAGGCGCCGGAGCAGACAGGTCAGGCAGAATGGGGGTCGTGAGTGTTGCCTCTGCTTCCACTTCCCGAGGAACGAACCCCGTGGTCGATCCGGCGGTGCGTTCCGTGCTCGCCGACGCCGTCGACCTCGCTCGGGCCGCACTCGACGAACTCGGAGACGGTGGAGTCGGCGCCTATCTGGGCGTGACGCGCGAGGACGAGTGCTCGGCCACCCATCGTTTCGCCTCGGAGCTGCCGGGTTACCGCGGTTGGCAGTGGGCCGTCGTCGTGGCCGCCGCCCCGGATTCGGATCGGGTGACTGTGAGCGAACTCGTGCTCCTGCCCGGTCCCGACGCGCTCGTCGCCCCCGCGTGGGTGCCGTGGAGCGAGCGGATCCGTCCCGGCGATCTGGGTCCCGGCGACCTGCTGGCTCCCGCTCCCGACGACGTGCGCCTGGTTCCCGGCTACATGCTGTCCGGCGACCCCGAGGTCGATGAGACCGCCCTCGAGATCGGGCTGGGCCGCAAGCAGGTCATGAGTCTGGAAGGTCGCCTCGAGGCAGCGCAGCGCTGGTTCGACAGCGAATACGGTCCCGACTCGGAGATGGCGAAGGCCGCTCCGTCCTCGTGCCGCCTGTGTGGTTTCTATCTTCCGCTCGCAGGATCGCTGCGTGCGGCCTTCGGCGTCTGCGGCAACGAGTTCGCCGCCGACGGTCACGTCGTGCACGCCGAGTACGGATGCGGCGCGCATTCCGACACGACCCTGCCCACCGGCGCCGGTTCGCCGATCTACGAGGCGTTCGACGATTCGGCAGTGGAGGTCGTCGAGGTCGGACCGGCCGGCTCGGCGCCTGCGGAGTCCGCGACCACGGAGGTCGTGAGCACCGAGGTCGTGAGTACCGAGGTCGTGAGCACCGAGTCCACGCCGACCGATTCCACGGACGAGCTCGCCCCCGAGTCGTCCGCGTCCGAGCCGTCCCCGTCCGAGTCGGAACAGACCGACTGACGTGACCCGGCCGGACCCCGCGGATCCGTTCGGGACCGCGGCGTTACGCGAAGGGATCCTCGCGGCCTGGTCGTCGTCGCCCACCCGTCTGCGCGAGGACGCGGCGACCGAGGCCGATCATGTCCGCGCGGGTTACCGCGACCGCGTGTTGACCGAGCTCGCCCAGAACGCCGCCGACGCCGCCGCGCGTGCCGATGTACCGGGTGAGCTGCGTGTCTGGTTCGCCGACGGCCGTCTCCACGTCGCGAACATCGGTGAGCCGCTCCACGAGGGCGGTGTCCACGCGCTGACCGCACTGCGCTCGTCGAACAAGACCGGCGCCGGATCCACCGTGGGGCGGTTCGGTGTCGGCTTCACGGCGGTGCTGTCGGTCTCCGACGACATCGAGGTGCGTTCGCGCACCGGTTCGCTCCACTTCTCGGCCGAGCGCACCCGCGCGGTGCTGGCCGAGCGGAACCTGCCCGAGCCGGAGTCGGGTGTCCCGGCGCTGCGCCTCGTGTGGCCGACGGAGGCCCCGCCGGCGACCGGCAGCGACACCGAGGTCGTGCTGACCCTGCGCCCCGGGGTGGACCCGGTCGCACTGCTCGACGCCTTCCGATCCGAGGCCCACGACATCCTGCTCGAACTCCCGGGCTTGCACACCGTCCTCGTCGCCGACGACGAATTCACCCGTCACCGGCGCGAACTCGACAGCGGCCTGTGGGAGGTGCGGATCGGCGATCGCACCTGGTGGGAGTTCACCGGAGCGTCGGCGCGATGGCTGGTGCCCGTCGTCGACGGGCGGGTCGACCCGGTCCGCAGCGATGTCCTGCGTGCCCCCACCCGCTCCGACGAGGAGCTGTCACTTCCCGCGATCGTCGTCGCCGACGTCGCCATGCAACCCGACCGGAGGCGCGTGCTTCCCGGAGCCCACGTCGAGAACGTCGCCCGCGGATACGCGCGGTTCGTCGCGGCTCTGCCCGCCGAGCAGCGACTCGACCTCGTGCCCCTGCCGGGTTTCGCGCGCAGCGAGGTCGACGAACGCATCCGCGAGGCGATCCTCGACGAGTTGGCCGCCGGCGCGTGGCTTCCCGCCGCCGACCGCAGCGCCGATCTGGTGCCCGACCGGGCCGTCGCACTTCCCGGTCTCACCGACGACCTCGCCGACGTCCTCGGCGAGGTGGTCCCGGGGCTCGTGATCCCCGAGTTGTGCGGGCCGCGACATGCGTCCGCGCTGTCCGCCGTCGGCGTGCACCGGCTCGGTCTCGCGCGACTGGCCGAACTGCTCTCCGGGCACGAACGCGATCCGAAGTGGTGGAACCGCCTGTACGAGGCGCTCACTCCGCTCGTCGTCGACGCGGTCGCGGCCGAGGAACTCGCATCGCTGCCGGTTCCGCTGTCGGACGGACGGACCGTGACCGGCCCGCGTACGGCCGTTCTCGCAACGCAACTGCAGGATATCGGCCCGGTGTCCATGCCCTGGGTGCGTCTCGTCCATCCCGACGCCGCGCATCCGCTGCTCGCCCGGCTCGGAGCCGGCACCGTGACGGTCGAGGACCTGCTCGCCGACCCGGCGCTCGTCGCGGCCGTCGAGGACACCGATCCCGACGACCTCCACCCGGAGGGCGACCTCCCGGCCGGTGAGCTCGCCGACGTCGTGCTGCGACTGGTGCCGCTCGTGTCGCCCGCGGCCGTGCCCCGCGAACTCGGGGCGCTGCTGCTGCCCGACACCCACGGCGACCTCGTCCCCGCCGACGAACTCCTGCTTCCCGGTGCACCGCTCGCAGAAGTACTCGTCGAGGACGCGCCCTTCGGCACCGTCGACCCGTCCGTCGTCGACCGGTACGGGGCCGACGCCCTGCGGGCGATCGGTGTGGGCTGGGGATTCACGGTCCTGCGTGCGGAACTGCCGACCGGCCCCGACCACGATCTGCCCGACGAACACCTGTGGTGGGAGCGGCTCGACGACGATCCCGAGGTGCTCGTCGCGGTGCGCGACCTCGATCTCGTCGACGATCGCCGCTGGTCGCGGGCGTTGACCCTGCTGGCCGCCGAGCCCGCGACGGCCGAAGCGATCGCCGACCCCGCCGGATATACGGCGTGGTATCTGCGCACCCGCGCGTCGCTCGACGGCCGGCCTCTGGGCCACTACCGGTTCGCCGACGACACCCTTTTCGAAGGTCTGCTCGATCCCTGTACCCACCCCGACGCATCGGCCTTCCGCAGCGCCCTCGCCGGAACGCGGATCGACGACATCGAACTGGCACAGACACTGCTCGACCGGCTCGCGGACGACAGCAGGTCGCCGGGGCCGGCCGCGATCGTCGCCGCGCACGACGCGCTCGCCGCGGCGTTCTCGTCGGGTGGTCTCGATCCCGAGTCGGTCACTCTGCCCGACGGGGTGCGCAGCCTGTCGGGTGTCGTCGTCGACGCAGCCGACGCTCTCGTACCCGACCGTCCGTGGTTCGCGGCCGCGATCCCGCACGACCGCCTCGTCACCGGCGGCAGGGGAACCGCCCACGCGCTCGCGGACGTGCTCGACATCGCCGTGGCGTCCGCGGTGGTCGACGCCGAACCCGTCGAGCAGGGGAGGAGTTCGACGTGGGAGCGCGAACCGGCCGCGGTCCTGGCCGGAATCGTCGCCGGGGTGCCGCTTCCGCGCGGCGTACTCGCGCTGCACGACCGACTCGTCCTCCGCTGCTCCGGAGCCCTGACCGGTGAGGTCGAGGTCCCGTGGTGGGTCGACGCGGCCGGCACCGTCCACAGCACACCGATCGGCCTGGCCGCGGCACTCACCGCGCTCACGGCTCCGGACGTGAGAACCGAACCGTGACGCTCGATGCCGCGGTGCTCGACTGGATGGTGTCGCTCCGCGAGCCGTGGCTGACCACCGCGGTGACCGCACTCACCCACACAGGCGGGGGAGTCGCGACGAGCCTGATCGCCGCGGCGACGACGCTGCTGCTGGTGCGGGCCGATCGTCTGTCCGACGCCGTCCTCGTCGCCGGAGCGGTCCTCACGGGCTGGCCGTTGATGGTGTTGCTCAAGAATCTGTTCGGCCGTGTCCGGCCACCGGAACCCGAACGGCTCCTGGCCCTGCGCACCGAGTCGTTCCCGTCCGGACACGCGATGACCAGCGCAGTTCTGGCCACGGTGCTCGTCGCGGTCGTCGTGCGCACGTGGCCGCGCGGCGATCGCCGCCGGACCGCCGCGACGATCGCGCTCGCCGGTTACACCGTCGTGATCGGGCTCTCTCGCGTCTACCTCGCGGCGCACTGGTTCACCGATGTCGTCGCAGGCTGGATCTTCGGGATCACATGGGCCCTGCTGTGGGTGTGGTTGATCACTCGGGTGCGGATCCGTCGCTGACACCGCTGTGGGCTTGTCGCGGACGGCCGTGGGCGAGGGTCAGTCCAGCCCCGCCTGGGCACCCCGGTCACCGCGTCGGGCGGCGCGACGCTGCAACAGGAAGAGCGCAGTTCCCAGCAGCCCCACCACGATTCCCGCCACGCAGACCGGAAGCACATCGTCCCGGAGTTCGCCGCCCACCACCGCCACGACGACGGTCGCCACCACCCACAGACCGGTTCCCACGGCAAGCGCGGGGCGAGGGTCGGCGAGGCGTCGGATGCGGACTGCGACGAGCTGGGCGGGTTCCACGGTTTGCAGATTAGTTCCTTCGCGCTGCAATAATCGGTTCCCGTTGCGACGCCCCGTACTCGACGAGCGGATTTGTGGACATGGCCGTAGGCACCGACTCCAAGCGAACGTCCTTCCTGGACACCTATTTCAAGATCACCGAACGCGGTTCCACCGTGTCCCGAGAGGTGCGTGGCGGCATCGTCACGTTCTTCGCGATGTCGTACATCGTGGTCCTCAACCCGCTGATCCTCGGTAGCTTCTCCGCCGAGGACGCGAGCGCGAAGATCGACGTGATGGGCAACATCCTGCCCATCAACCAGGTCGCCGCCGTCACCGCGCTGGTCGCCGGCTTCATGAGCATCGTCTTCGGTGTGGTCGCCAACTATCCGTTCGCCATCGCCGCCGGCCTCGGCATCAACAGCCTGCTGGCGGTGACCATCGCGCCGCAGGTCACCTGGCCCGAAGCGATGGGCCTGGTGGTCATCGACGGCATCATCATCGTCGTGCTGGCCCTGACCGGTTTCCGCACCGCGGTCTTCAACGCGATCCCGGCAGAACTCAAGGCCGCCATCGCTGCCGGTATCGGCGCCTTCATCGCCATGATCGGCCTCGTCGACGCCGGCTTCGTCCGCCGCATCCCCGACGCCGCCGGCACCACCGTCCCTGTCGGCCTGGGCATCGACGGCTCCATCGCGTCGTGGCCGACCTTCGTCTTCGTCGTCGGTGTGCTGCTCATGGGTGTGCTCGTCGCACGCAAGGTGCGCGGCGGACTGCTGATCGGCATCGTCGCCACGACGATCCTGTCGATGATCATCGAGGCCATCGCCGACGTCGGCCCGTCGCTGGGCACCAACCCCAAGGGCTGGAACCTCAGCACCCCCGACGCCCCCGACTCCTTCTTCGGCATCCCGAACCTGAGCCTCGTCGGCAACGTCGACCTGTTCGGCGCGTTCACCCGCATCGGCGTGATCGCCGCGACCCTGCTCGTGTTCACGCTCGTCCTCGCGAACTTCTTCGACGCCATGGGCACCATGACCGGCCTCGGCAAGGAAGCCGGCCTGGCCGACAAGAACGGCACCCTGCCCGGCATCGGCAAGGCCCTCGTCGTCGAGGGCACCGGCGCCATCGTCGGTGGTGGCGCTTCCGCCTCGTCGAACACGGTGTTCGTCGAATCGGCCTCGGGTATCGCGGAAGGAGCCCGCACCGGCCTGGCCAACGTGGTCACCGGCGTGCTGTTCCTGCTCGCGATGTTCCTGACCCCGCTGTACGAGGTGGTCCCGATCGAAGCGGCCGCTCCGGCTCTCGTCGTGGTCGGTGCCCTGATGATCGGCCAGGTCCGCGACATCGACTTCTCGGTGTTCGCTGTGGCGCTGCCGGCCTTCCTGACCATCATGGTCATGCCGTTCACCTACTCGATCGCCAACGGCATCGGCGTCGGCTTCATCACCTGGGTGATCCTGCACGCCGCGAGCGGCAAAATCCGCACCATCCATCCGCTGATGTGGATCGTCGCAGTGCTGTTCGCCCTGTACTTCTCGGTCGATCCGCTCACGGAACTGCTCACCTAGGCAGCCGACGCGTGTTTCGGGCGATGTGACGTATTCTGCACGCCATGATCTCGGATACACGCGCACTCGCCGGTGACCTCTCACTCGCCGTTGTGCGTCTGACGCGTCATCTGCGGGGGAGACGCACCGATTCCCGAGTTTCTCTGACCCAGATCTCGGCAATGGCCACCCTCGCGCAGGAAGGTGCGATGACCCCGGGGGCACTGGCAGCGCGCGAACGCGTCCAACCACCCTCGATGACCAGGGTCATCGCGTCTCTGCACGAACTCGGTCTCGTCGAGCGGACGCCGCACCCGACGGACGGACGACAGATCATCGTGACGCTGTCCGAAGCCGGGAGGGAATTGCTCGCCGACGAGGCGCAGGCACGCGAAGTGTGGCTGACCGAACGGCTCGACAAACTCGATCCCGACTCGCTCGCCACATTGCGCGACGCCGTCGGAATCCTCACGGCGCTCGTCGCTGAAGACGACTGACCGCACCGCGGTCGATGACGACCGACCGCACCGCGGTCGATGACGACTGACCGCACCGCGGTCGTGACGACCGACCCGGTGCGGGAGGGTGCAGGGCCGCTGGGAGAATGACCCGGTGGTTCACGTCATCGACATCGACGATCCTTCCGACCCCCGGGTGGACGACTTCCGCGATCTCAACTCCGCGGACCGTCGGCCCGACCTTCCCGGTGGCAAGGGTCTGGTGATCGCAGAGGGTGTGCTGGTGGTCCAGCGCATGCTCGACTCCCGGTTCGCTGCGACGAGCCTGCTCGGCGTGAGTCGGCGGCTGGACGAACTCGCCGACGACCTGCGTGACGTCGACGTGCCGTTCTACCGCACCGATGCGGCGACCATGGCGGAGGTCGTCGGCTTCCACCTCAACCGCGGGGTGCTCGCCGTCGCGCACCGGCCCGAACCGCTCTCGCTCGACGACGTCCTCGACAAGGCGACCACGGTCGCGGTGCTCGAAGGGGTCAACGACCACGAGAACATCGGCTCGATGTTCCGCAACGCCGCCGGACTCGGCGTCGACGGTGTGCTCTTCGGGAAAGGATGCGCCGACGCTCTGTACCGGCGTGCGGTGCGCGTGTCGATGGGGCACGTCCTCCGGGTCCCCTTCGCGCACGTCGACCGGTGGCCGTACGACCTGGATCTGTTGCGCAGCAGAGGATTCCAACTGATCTCCCTGACCCCGGACCCACGGGCGATCCCGCTCGCCGAAGCGATGACGGGGGAAAAAGTCGCGCTCCTGCTCGGCGCCGAGGGGCCGGGCCTGACCGAACATGCGATGCGGGCGACCGACGTGCGTGCCCGGATTCCCATGGCTGTCGGCACGGATTCGCTGAACGTGGCCACCGCTGCGGCGATGGCGTTCTACGAGCGGGTGCGGCTTCCGCGATGAGCCGGACTCGCGGCCCCGTGCCCACACCCTGGGCGACGGGGCTCACGCTGACGGCATTCTCCTTCGTCGCCACCGTCATCACCGTCGTCGCCTGCGGGCAGGTGCTCGGCCGGATCCATCCGGCCCTCGCCGTCGTCGTCAATGTCGTGACGGTCGCGGGAGTCGCGCCGACCGTGTGGTCGTGGCTCCGGGTGCAGGTACTGCGCTGGCTCGCCGCCGGTTTCGTGGCCGGTGTGCCGTTCGGCTGGCTCGCGCTGCTCGTGTCCTGACCGCCTCCGCCGGAGAGTTCCTCCACTGGAGGCATTCCGCAGAACGCCTCCGAAGCGCACACTCGGAAATGTCGGGTGGGCCGGAAGGAGAGTCATGTCCCACGGTGCGAATGCCGAGCGGGAGCACATGTCGGTCGGTCAGGGTCTGGCGGCCGGAATGGCGGTGGGAGCCGCGATCATCCTGACCTTGATCGGGACGCTGCAGATCCTCCAGGGGATCGCTGCGGTCGCCGACGACGAGTTGCTCGTCGCCGGGCCGGAATACACGTTCGCGTTCGACCTCACGACGTGGGGTTGGATCCACATCGTCGTCGGCGTCGCGATGGCGGTGGTGGGAATCTCGTTGATCGCCGGCGCGACCTGGGCGCGGGTGGTGGCGATCGTCATCGCCGCACTGTCGATCGTGCTGAATTTCCTGTGGCTTCCGAACTATCCGGGCTGGGCGATCCTGATCATCGCGTTCGACGTGATGGTGATCTGGGCGATCTCGGCATGGAACCCCCGAGCGATCTACTCCTGAACGACCCGGTCGTGCACCGGGCGCACGATCAGCGAAAACACGTGCCCTCCACTCGTGATGGGCGTATGGTTTATGCGTTCCTTNTAGCGAGACCCGCCGACACCGGAGTCGGACAGATGCCACGGATTCGTTCCGGTGTCGAGCGGATGGGCCATGACTGGTGGTGGTGTCGGCAACGGCACGCCGCAGGGGACACAGGATTCGAGATCTTCAATCACCGGGCGGTTTCGCGGGCATCGTTCCGTCCCCCGGTCCGGCCGAGGAGGTTCGGCTATGGATTCATTCTGGGACTACGTGTGGTACACAGTCGTCGTATTCGCATTCGTGGCATACCTGATTGTCCTGTTCCAAATCATCGTCGACCTCTTTCGTGATCACTCCGTGTCCGGCTGGGTCAAAGCGATGTGGGTCATCGGACTGGTGATCCTTCCGTACCTCACGGCGCTGGTCTACCTGATCGCTCGAGGCCGCGGGATGGCACTGCGGGCGCAGCAGGCCCAAGCGGAGGCGAAGCAGGCCACCGACGAGTACATCCGGACCGTGGCAGTCGGGAAATCCCCGGCCCAGCAGATCGCCGACGCCAAGGCCCTGCTCGATTCGGGTGCGATCACACCCACGGAGTACGAACACCTCAAAGCGCAGGCGCTCGGCAACGTCACGACCGGACGCGACGGCGTGCCCATCGCGTGAACCATCGGTGCGGGAAGGGCATCCCGGACGGGTGCCCTTCCGTGGTCGGCTCGTGCGATCGTTGTATCGCGTCGGGGTAGCCGACGGTTGAAAGTATAAGGGCGTCAGCGTAACCCGTAGCGTCCTTGCTCCTCCGAATCGGATCGTGACCGCTCCTCGCGAGGGCCGGCGCACGACCGATGTCTCCTTCGTACACGAGAGGATCGTCATGTCTCATGACGTACGTCCCGACAGGGACGGAATGAGTGTGAAACAGGGCATCGCCGCAGGCACCTCGATCGGGGCCGCGATCATCCTGGCAACGGTCGGCGTCGTCCAGCTCTTCCAGGGCATCGCCGCGGTGGCCGAGGACGAAGTCTTCGTGCGGGGCGTGGAATACACGTTCAAGTTCGACTTCACCACGTGGGGATGGATCCACATCGTCCTCGGTGTCGTGATGCTGGTCGCCGGTCTCGCGTTGATGAGCGGCGCCACCTGGGCCCGTGTCACGGCGATCGTCCTCGCTGCGTTGTCGATCATCGCGAACTTCCTGTGGTTGCCGTACTACCCGTGGTGGTCGATCCTGATCATCGCGTTGGACGCGGTCGTGATCTGGGCGATCTCGACCTGGCAGCCACGCGCCGACTACTACTGACGCGACCGTGCAAGAAAACGGCCGCAGCGTCCGGGGTGATCCGGGTGCGAACGTCGCGACCGATGTTCCCCGATCGCGGGCACGGCGGTGGGCACTGCACCTCACACTTCCCGGGTGTTGGGGTGCAGTGCTTTTCGCGTGCCTGTCGTTCACCCCGTCGTTGCTTCCGCGCGGCGGGATCCTGCAGGGGATGATCTGCGGGATCACTGCCGCGATCGGATACGGCCTCGGCGTGCTCCTCGCGTTCGTGTGGCGCGCCTTCGCCGACCGGCCTCCTCGGTCTCCCAAGGCTGCGTCGTGGTGGATCTTCGGCGCCTGCGGGGCGGTCCTCTTCGCGGTCTTCTTCGGGCTCGGCCAGTACTGGCAGCACGAGATCCGTACTCTGATGGGGGTTTCCGAGTACAACCTGGCACTTGCGGTTCTCTCCCCGCTCGTCGCGGTCGTGATGTTCGCTGTGCTGCTGGCGATCGGACGTGGTATCCGCGCCCTGTACCACTGGGCGGCACGGACACTCGACCGGTGGATCGGGCAGCGGGCCGCGAACGTCGTGGGGTGGGTTCTCGTCGCGGGACTCGTGTACGCGATCGTCTCCGGAGTGCTCCTCGCCGGCTTCATCGACGCCGCCAATGCGGCGTTCTCGGCGCGGGACACGAGAACCGAGGAAGGTGTGCAGCAACCGACGACCGCACTCCGCTCCGGTGGACCGGATTCGGTCGTTCCGTGGGATTCTCTCGGGTGGCAGGGGCGGATCTTCGTCGGGCAGGGGCCGACCACCGAACAACTCGGTGAGTTCACCGAAGGTCCTGCCCTCGAACCGATCCGGATCTACGCCGGCCTGGCATCGGCGGACGACACCGAGGATCGTGCGTCCCTCGCTGTCGAGGACCTCACCCGGGCAGGAGGATTCGAGCGGAGCAACCTGGTCGTCGTGACGACGACGGGGAGCGGCTGGGTGGACCCGGCCCTGGTGGACTCCGTCGAGTACCTGACCGGCGGCGACGTCGCGACGGTCGCGATCCAGTACTCCTATCTGCCCTCGTGGATCTCCTATCTCGTCGATCAGTCGAAGGCGCGGGAATCCGGACGCGACCTGTTCGACGCGGTCTACGACGTCTGGTCGAAGCTTCCCCAGGACGCCCGCCCCCGACTGCTCGTGGCTGGGGAGAGCCTCGGTTCGTTCGGCGGGGAGACCGCCTTCAGCGGCGAGTACGACCTGCGCAATCGCACGTCGGGCACGGTCTTCGCCGGACCTCCGAACTTCAACGTCCTCTTCCGGGAGTTCAGCGATCGCCGGGAGGCCGGCAGCCCCGAGATCGAACCGGTCTTCCGGGACGGCCGCACGGTGCGGTTCACGAACGACCCACAGGCGGAGATCCCGCCGACGGACGAGCCGTGGGAGGGGAGTCGGGTGCTGTATCTGATGCACCCGTCGGACCCGATCGTCTGGTGGAGTCCGCACCTGATCACGAGTGAGCCGGACTGGATCGGCGAAGCCCCCGGCCGCGACGTGCTCGAGGACATGGTGTGGATCCCGTTCGTGACCTTCTGGCAGGTCACGGCCGATCTGCCCTTCTCCACGGGTGTCCCGGCCGGGCACGGCCACAAGTACAGCACCGAGTACGTCGACGCCTGGGCTCTCGTCCTGCAATCCCCGGAGATCACACCCGACGACATCGACGAGGTGAAATTCATTGTCGGAGCAGAGGAGTGACGAGTCCGACCGGGAGCGTCGCTCGACGGCACGTCAGTGCGCCGCGCGTCGCCGCCACCAGGAGGTCTTCGGTGCGGGGACGGAGATCTGCGGGACCGGGGTGCGCAGCGTGAAACTCCAGGTGTCGATGTTCCGCGGGTCGAGTTCGTCGTCGCGGCGCCCGACATAGCGGAACCCGAGCCACGCGCCGTGGGCCTCCTCGACGAGCTTGCGAGGGTGGAAGGGCAGGGACTCCGGGGGAGGGGGTACGTTCGGCGGCCAGCGGAGCGGATGCTCGCCCGCCCAGAACGGCCGCTCCCATACGAACGGGATTCCCTGGTCCTCGAAGAACTCGACGGTGTTCGCTCCGAAGCCGCGGCGCAGCCGGCCGCACTCCCACACGGCGAACGATCCCCACGCACCGGCCGGATCGGATGCCAGCAGGCACGTGCGTTCGGCGGCGGGCGTGCGCAACCACATCGTGGGCAGCTCCGAGGGGTGGCGTAGTGCGAATCGGGGGCTCGACACCACCGTCACACCGGGATAGCTACCGACCCGGAACTGTTCGGCGCCATCGTCCTCGCCGGTGCCCCCGGCGTCGGCGAGCGGTACCCGCGCGCCGGGATCGACCTGGAACTCCGGGAACAGACGCGACAGAAGTGCTCGCGCCGCATCGCGGTCCGGAGAGAACTCGCGCAGCACCGCTACGGGATCGGGTGCGTCGACGTACCAGAGCGTCGACACTGTCGCCGACATCGTCGACGACTTCCTCAGACGCGTCCGTTACTGCGCACACCGAGCAGCACGTCGTCCCACGAGGGGAGCGCGGGCTTGCCGCGCTTGTCCTTCGCGGGAGCCTGCGACGCGCGCGATGCATCGGCGTCGTCGGGCACCGTGACGGCGACGGTGGTCTCCTCGTCGGCGACCGGCTCCGGAGCCGGTTCGTCGGAAGCGGGAGCCTCCAGCGCGATCGGGGCGTGATGGTCGGCGTTCTCCACCTCAGTGGAATCGTCGACGTCGCGCGCCGAGTAGACCGGGGTCAGGTAGCGCAGGGGACGGCCGCAATCGGGATCGACGAGATCGGCGGCAATGTCGTCGAGCGCGGTGATCGTGCCGCCGTGAGCGTCGGGCTGGTAGCGCCAGTGCGCGCGGTTCGTGGAACGACCGGCGTGCCACCGCAACTGCGCGACCCAGAAGCCCTCGTCGTCGCGCCAGGCGTCCCACTCGGCTTCGTCGAGGCTGTGCCCGCGAGCGCGGAAGGCCTGCGTGACGATCTCGTGGAGGGTCTCGACGGCGGGACCGTCGGGGCGGACGGGATGGCCTTTCTTGGCCATGTCGGCGGCCCGGGACCGCTCGAGCAGGACGGGATAGGCGAACCGTTCGACCTTGGCGACCGGGACGCCGGCCTCGTCGGCCACCTGTTCGACCGAGGCGCCGCCGCGGATGCGGGCCTGGATCTCGCGAGGGCGGAGCTGGCTGGTCGTCTCGATCTGGATCTGGCCGAGACGGGCCAGATCTCCGCGAGCGGCCGCGCGCAGGGTGTCGTCGACGGGAATGCGGAACTTGTCCCCCGTCGTGGGATCGGCGAGCACCACATGCTTAGCATCGGGCTCGAGACCGACCACTCGAAGCTCTCGCACCTTGACCTCCTCGCGCCGATCGCGATTGACCCGCCCGACTGTAACCGACCTGGATATTTTTCGTGGCCGGACACGCCGCGCCACGCCGAGCGACATCGCAAGAAATCCGACGCGGCGCGTTATCGTCCAGGGTTCGCCGAAATGTCTCGATGCGGGGTCGAGACTATGACAACAACGGGGCCGGATCCGACATCGGACCCGGCCCCGCTGTGCGGCGTACTCAGAGCTGGGAGACGACCCAGTCGATGCACTTGGTCAGCTGCGTGACGTCCTCGGGATCGATGGCCGGGAACATACCGATGCGCAGCTGGTTGCGGCCGAGCTTGCGGTACGGCTCGGTGTCGACGATGCCGTTGGCCCGCAGAATCTTCGCGACTTTCGCCGCGTCGACGGAGTCGGCGAAGTCGACGGTGCCGACGACCTGCGAACGCAGCGACGGATCGGCGACGAACGGCGTCGCGTACTCGGAGGCCTCGGCCCACTCGTACAGGCGCGAGGACGAATCCTTCGTGCGCGCCACGGCCCAGTCGAGACCGCCGTTGCCGTTGAGCCACTCGATCTGGTTCGCGAACATCAGCAGGGTGGCCAGTGCCGGGGTGTTGTAGGTCTGGTCCTTGCTGCTGTTGTCGACGGCGATCGGCAGCGACAGGAACTCGGGGGTGAAGCGACCCGATTCCTTGATCTCGGCGACACGCTCGAGCGCTGCCGGGCTCATCAGCGCGATCCACAGGCCACCGTCGGCGGCGAAGCACTTCTGCGGGGCGAAGTAGTACACGTCGGTGTCGGAGATGTTCACCGGCAGGCCGCCGGCACCCGAGGTCGCGTCGATCGCGATCAGGGTGTTGTCGGAATCGGCGGGACGCTGTACCGGAACCGCGACACCCGTGGAGGTCTCGTTGTGCGCCCAGCCGATGAGGTCGGCCGATGCGTCGGCGACGATCTCCGGAGCCGAGCCCGGCTCCGAACCCACGACGATCGGATCGCCGATGAACGGGTTCTTCTTCGCGACCGTCGCGAACTTCGACGAGAACTCGCCGTAGGTGAAGTGCTGCGAGCGCTCCCGGATCAGACCGAAGGCCGCAGCGTCCCAGAAGGCGGTGGTGCCGCCGTTGCCGAGGACGACCTCGTAGCCCTCGGGCAGGGAGAACAGGTCGCGCAGACCCGAGCGGACACGGGCGACGACGTCCTTGACCGGCTTCTGCCGGTGGCTGGTGCCGAACACCGAAGCGCCGACATCGACCAGCGACTGCAGCTGCTCGGGACGAACCTTGGACGGGCCGCAGCCGAAGCGGCCGTCTGCGGGCTTGAGGTCGGCGGGAATGATCGGTGACGCGTCTGCCATCGGAATGCGTGTCCTAAGAGTCGAGGGACATGGTGCACAGGCAGTCTAGACCGCCCCCTCGGAGCCTCCGCCGGGCGCTGGTCGGCCCGGCCGAGGAAGAGGCATCAGCGATGCGTGATCGAATCCCAGCCCGTGACCTCGGAGGCAGGGCGTGGATCGGGGCCGGTGTAGATCGCCGCGGGACGCACGAGCTTGCCCAGACGCTTCTGCTCGAGGATGTGGGCGCACCAGCCGGCGGTCCGTCCGCAGGTGAACATCGCGGGCATCATCGCGGCGGGGACCTCGGCGAAATCGAGGATCACCGCAGCCCAGAACTCGACGTTGGTCTCGATCGCCCGGTCGGGACGACGCTCGCGCAGCTCGGTGAGGGCGGCCTGCTCGAGCGCGGCCGCCGCCTCGAAGCGCGGAGCGTCGAGCCGCTGGGCGGTGCTGCGCAGCACCCGGGCGCGGGGGTCCTCGGCGCGGTAGACGCGGTGACCGAAGCCCATGAGCTTCTCCTTGCGGTCGAGGATGCCCTTGACCAGACCGCGCGGATCGCCGGTGCGTTCGGTCTCCTCGATCATCGGCAGCACGCGGGCCGGCGCACCGCCGTGCAGCGGGCCGGACATCGCGCCGACCGCGCCGGAAAGCGAGGCGGCCGCGTCCGCGCCGGTCGAGGCGATGACCCGGGCAGTGAACGTCGAGGCGTTCATGCCGTGCTCGGCCGCCGAGACCCAGTAGGCGTCGATCGCCTCGACGTGCTTGGGATCCGGGTCGCCCTTCCACCGCACCATGAAGCGCTCGGTGACGGTGCTCGCCTCGTCGATGCGCTGCTGCGGCACGGCGGGCTGGTAGATGCCGCGGGCGGACTGCGCCACATAGGACAGGGCCATCACCGCGGCGCGGGCGAGATTGTCGCGGGCCGTGGCGTCGTCGATGTCGAGCAGCGGACGGAAGCCCCAGATGGGTGCGAGCATCGCCAGACCGGCCTGGACGTCGACACGCACGTCGCCGGTGTGGATCGGCAGGGGGAACGGCTCGGCCGGGTACAGGCCGCGACCGAACTCGCCGTCGACGAGCAGGGCCCACACGTCGCCGAAGGTCACTCCCTTCTCGACGAGCTCTTCGATGTCGACGCCGCGATAGCGCAATGCGCCACCGTCCTTGTCGGGCTCGGCGATGTCGCTCGTGAAGGCGACCACGCCTTCGAGTCCTGCGACGAAATCCTCGGGAACTGACGCGCGCGCTGCCATGACGGTTGGGCTCTCCTCGTTCGAGCACGGCCCGGTCCGAGCCGCGCTGCCGGTGGAATGAGGTCACCGTCAGGTGTGATCGGCGCCCCACTCGGGTCGTCGGGAAAACTGTAGCGCCCGTGGTCCGAGCGTCGCTGCCCGGATGCCGGGAGTACCGTCGTCGTTCGTGCCGTCCGACTTCCCGTTGCCGCGCCCCGAGGGTGACGACCTCGCGCGTATGCGTGTCGACTACAGCCCGTCCGGGCCGACCGACGAGTCCTCGGCCGACCGCGATCTCACCCCCGGCGATGTCGCCGAGGGCTGGCTTCCGCTGGTGCGTACGTGGTTTGCGAACGCGGTCGCCACCGCGGTGCCCGAGCCGAACGCGATGGTGCTCGCGACCGTCGACGAGCGCGGCCACCCGGCGACCCGCACCGTGCTGTGCAAGAAGATCGACGCCGACGGCCTGACCTTCTTCACCAACTTCGAGTCCGACAAGGGCCGCCATCTGGCCGGGCACCCCTACGCGTCGGCGACCTTCCTCTGGCTACCGGTCTACCGGCAGGTGACCGTCCGCGGACCGGTCGTGCGCGTGCCAGACGAGGAGACCCTCGCGTACTGGCAGACGCGGCCGCGTGGATCCCGCCTGGGCGCATGGGCGTCGCAGCAGTCGCGTCCCGTGGCCGAACGCGCCGATCTCGAGCACGCCCTCGTCGAGGCCGCCGAGCGCTACGAGGTCGACGACGACATCCCGGTGCCGCCGTTCTGGGGTGGATTCCGCATCGTGCCCGAGTCTGTCGAGTTCTGGCAGGGCCGGCCCAACCGGTTGCACAACCGGATCCGGACCCGCCTGGTGGACGGTCGCTGGATCGCCGAGCGTCTGCAACCGTGAGGCGCCTGCTCGCCGACACCACACCGCTGCGCAACAAGGACTACGCCCGGCTGTGGTGGGCCGGGATCGTCACCGTCATCGGTGCGCAGATGGCGGTCGTCGCCGTACCCCAGCAGATCTACGAGATCACCCGGAACTCCGCTTATGTGGGGTTGACCGGCGTGTTCGGGCTCGTGCCGCTCGTGGTGTTCGGCCTGTGGGGTGGAGCGCTCGCCGATGCGATGGACCGCCGGAAACTGCTCATCGTCACCTCCACCGGTCTCGGTGTCACGTCGCTGTTGTTGTGGGCGCAGGCCGCGATCGGTCTGAACAACGTGTGGGTACTGCTCTGTCTCTTCTCGGTGCAGCAGGCGTTCTTCGCCGTCAACCAACCCACCCGCGCGGCGGTGATCCCGCGGTTGCTGCCGGTCGGGCAGATCGCGGCGGCCACCTCGCTGAACATGACGGTCGTGCAGTTCGGGGCGATCGCCGGTCCGTTGTTCGCCGGCGCTCTCATTCCCGTCGTGGGTCTGTCCACCCTCTATCTGCTGGACGCGATCTTCCTGCTCGCCACGCTGTGGGCGGTGGTCCGACTCCCGGCGATCCCGCCGCTCGGTGAGGTCACCAAGGCCGGATTGCGCGCGGTCTTCGACGGTTTCCGGTACCTGTCGGGCCAGAAGATCCTGCTGGCGTCGTTCGTCGTCGACATCGTCGCCATGGTGTTCGGGATGCCGCGCGCCCTGTTCCCGCAGATCGCCCACGAGTCGTTCGGCGATCCGGCGCAGGGCGGCTTCGCCCTCGGTCTGCTGTTCGCGGCCATGTCGGTCGGCGCGGTGATCGGCGGCGTCTTCTCCGGATGGCTGCCGCGGGTGCAACGCCAGGGTCTCGCCGTGATCGTGTGCATCGTCCTGTGGGGCGTGGCGATGGTCGGCTTCGGTGTCGCGGTGTGGTGGGCCGAGCCCGACGGCAGCGGTCTGCTGCTGTGGGTCGCCCTGTTCTTCCTGGCGTTCGGCGGGGCGGTCGACATGGTGTCCGCGGCCTTCCGCTCGACGATGCTGCAGACCGTCGCCACCGACGAGATGCGTGGCCGCTTGCAGGGCGTGTTCATCGTCGTCGTCGCGGGCGGACCGCGCATCGGCGACGTGCTCCACGGCGCCGCCGCAGCGGCTGCAGGCACGGCCGTCGCGGCTGCCGGTGGCGGCGTCCTCGTCATCGTCGGCACGCTCGTGTGCGTCGTCGCCTTCCCTGCCTTCGTACGCTACCGGGTCTCACGCACTCTCGGATGACGCGCCTGCGGAGTCGCACGGCAAGGGAGCACGCAACTCCGTGACGGCGATGCGCGCGGCCTCACCGATCGCTGCATCGACGACCGGCAGTACGGGATCCGCGCGGGCGGCGCGGGTGAACACCGCGACGGCGATCGGATACTCGCCGGGGAACTCGACGACCGCCACCTCGTTGCGGATGATGCCGATCGTGCCGGTCTTGCCGGCGATCGCGACCCCGCGATGCGGGAAGCCCGACGCGATGCGGTGCGGCCAGACCTGGGCGCGCATCACCTGCTGCGCGAAGGCGGTGCTCTCGGGCGAGAGCACCGAGCCCGACCACACGGCCTCGAGCAGCCGGGTCATCTCCTCCGGGATGGTCGCGCTCGTGTAGGCCGGGTCGTACGCCGAGACCGTCCAGGCCGCGTCGATGTCGGTGAGCGCCCGGAACGCCTCGACGGTGGTGCGGGTGTCCGTCTCCTCGACGAGGCGCTGATAGACGTCCGCCGTGCCACCGATGATCCGGGTCCGCGTGAGTCCGAGGCGCGCGAGGAGTTCCTCGACGGTGGTCGTGCCGATCTCGCCGAGCAGCACATCGGCCGCCGCGTTGTCGGACACCGTCATCATCGATGCGGCCACGTCGCGTCGGCTCATCGTCACCGGATCCCGGAAGCTCGCGATCCCGGTCGGGCCGGGGGTGCAGTCCGACGGCACGATCCGCAGCTGCCCGGATGCGTCGAGTCGGCCGGCGTCCACCTCCGCGCAGAACGCGAGGAACAGCGGAAGCTTGTACACCGACGCGAGGACCACGCGTTCGTCCCCGCGCACCGACAGCGTCGCCGCACGTGGATCCGAACACCGACGGGCGTGCAGCCATCCCGTGCACCCGGCATCCGCGAACACCGCGCGGATCCGGTCGACCGCCGTGTCTCGCCGTTCTCCGCCTTTCACCGGACGCGTTCCTTGAACAGCACGCGGTCGAGGGCGTCGACGTGCGCACCGACGTCGGCGTCGGCACGTCGCACGATGCGCACCCGCAGGGCCAGCGCGGACGGAGCCCAGTCCAGCCAGGCCACGCCGGGCACCGAGCCGGGCGGTGAGGTCGACATCCCGAAGTGGGTACCGGCGGCCACGGCGGCGAGCACCGCGCGGTCGTCCGCCGCCGGGGTGGTCTCGACATCGAGTCCGCGTTCGCGCAGCAGATCCTGCGCCGCGTCGAAGGCCGCCGGGTTCCCCGTCCGCGGCGGCGCGGCGAACGTCAGGTCGGAGAGCATCGGCAGACGGGGCCGGTCGGAGCGGGCGCTGCGGTGGTCGGCCGGCACGACCAGCCATCGCCGGAGTTTGACCACCGGGCCGGCCTCGAGTCCTTCGGTCAGAGCCGGATGCTCGACGACGGCGAGATCGCACATGCCCGAGCGGACGGCGTCGACGAGTTCGACCGTGCTCGCGGAACGCGTCGCCACCGTCGCCTCACCGCGTCTGCTCAGAACGGTGACGCACAGGGTGACCAGGCGATCGGGTAGTACGCGGGTGGCACCCCAGTGCAGAAGACCCCGGGCGCGGGCGACGCGCCCGGCCTCGGCGAGGAAACGATCGGCGTCGTCGATGAGGAGACGAGCGCGGGGGAGCAGCTCCGCTCCGGCGGGCGTGAGGACCGCTCCCTGCCTGGTGCGATGCACGAGTTCGGAACCGAGATGCTGCTCGAGTTTCCGAAGTCCTTGTGACAGAGGAGGTTGCGTCATGTCGAGCACCGCCGCGGCCCGGCCGAAGTGTCCTTCCTCCGCGACGGTGACGAAGAACCGGAGGTGGCGGATCAGGTCCATGGCAGGGGATTCAATCAGCACGGGCGGACGATTCACCGACCCGGCGTGTCGCGCGGCCGGATCCCGTCCGTCGTCCCCGCCTCCAACAGCGGCGATAGTTCTTCCGACTCGTGCGGACGGCGGGTGGGTATTGGCGGGGCGACTCCCGTCGGTGGTGTCCTGTCGGCATGGCTTCCACCGATTCACTGCTCCGGAAAGGATTGTCGCGCAGGGGTTTTCTCCATTCCGCGCTCGCCCTGTCCTCCGTCGCCGCGGCGGCGGCCTGCGGGTCGCCGGACGGTCCGATCGCCAGGGGGCCGTCGACGACGGCCGATTCGGTACCCGGCACACATCTGCTCGCCGCCGGTGTCGACGAGCGTCTCCGGGAGATCGAGGACCGCTACGCCGTGCGGCTCGGTGTGGTCGCGCAGTCGCCGGTGACCGGGCGCGTCCACACCTATCGGGCCAACGAACGGTTCGCGATCTGTTCTCCGTTCAAGGTTTACGCCGCCGCCGCGATCCTGCGACTCGAGGCGGAAGGATCCCTCCGTCTCGACGAGACCCTCCCGATCGACCCGGAGGACATCGTCGTCAATTCGCCGGTGACCTCGGAACATCAGGGGCGCGTACTGCCGATCGACCGGCTGTGCGAGGCCGCGCTCACCCGCAGCGACAACACTGCCGGAAACCTGATGCTCCAACGGATCGGCGGACCCGGGGCCGTCACCGCCTTCGCCCGTTCCGTCGGGGACGAGACCACCCGGCTCGACCGCTGGGAACCCGAACTCAACGAGGCGGCACGGGGCGACGAGCGCGACACCACCACCGCTGCCGGACTCGCTCGCGGCTTCCGGGAGGTGCTCCTCGGCGCGGGGTTGCCCGCGCCGCAACAGCGGACACTGCTCGGCTGGATGCGCGCCACCACCACCTCGGACACCCGGATCCGCGGGGGATTGCCGCCGGGATGGACGTCGGCGGACAAGACGGGCGGGGGCAATCACGGGACGGTGAACGACGCCGGGGTGGTGTGGTCGCCGGACGGGCAACCGCTGCTGCTGGCGATCCTGTCGGACTCGACCACCGGCGACCCCGACGCACCCCTCGAGGGCGCGCCCGTCGCGGAGACCACCGCCGTGCTGGTCGACGCACTCTTCGCTGTGCCGTGAGTACAGTGGCCGGCGTGGGGCGCCGGATACGCGCAGATCCCCGCGTAACGACCTTGGTGAGACCCGGGTAGTATTGCCGCAGGTTATCGGCGTGTGCCGGCCTTGCGGCGCAGTCGCGGAGGGTGCGGGCGAGCGTTCGGAACCCACATGGACGACATACCGATCGGGGACCTTCGGCGGACCCTGCCGCAGCGCATACCCTGCGCTACGGCTAGGTTCTACGTGAATGTCCGGAAGTTTCTCGTAGGTCTGAGCTTGAGAGGGATCCTTCGTGCCCGCTGAGAATGACACCAACCCCACCCTCAGCTACCCCGGTGGCGAACACACGATGTCGATCGCCAAGGCGACGGAAGGCAATGACGGTATCGAGCTGGGCAAGCTCCTCGCGGCGACCGGGTACACCACCCTCGACCCGGGTTTCGTCAACACCGCCTCCACGAAGTCGGCGATCACGTACATCGACGGCGAGAAGGGCATTCTGCGGTACCGCGGATACCCGATCGAGCAGCTCGCCGAGAAGTCGACGTTCATCGAGGTCAGCTACCTGCTGATCTACGGTGAGCTGCCGACTGCGGAGCAGCTCGAGGTCTTCACCGACAAGATCCGCCGCCACACCCTCCTGCACGAGGATCTCAAGCGGTTCTTCGACGGCTTCCCGCGCAACGCGCACCCGATGCCCGTCGTGTCGAGCGCGGTCAACGCCCTGTCGGCGTACTACCCCGACTCCCTCGATCCGGACGACTCCGAGCAGGTCGAGCTGTCGACGATCCGTCTGCTCGCCAAGCTGCCGACCATCGCGGCGTACGCCTACAAGAAGTCGGTCGGTCAGCCCTTCCTCTACCCCGACAACTCGCTGTCGCTGGTCGAGAACTTCCTGCGCATGACCTTCGGCTTCCCGGCCGAGCCCTACGAGATCGATCCCGAGATCGCTCAGGCGCTCGACATGCTGCTCATCCTGCACGCCGATCACGAGCAGAACTGCTCGACGTCGACGGTGCGCCTCGTCGGTTCCTCGGACGCCAATCTCTTCACGTCCATCTCGGGCGGCATCAACGCACTGTGGGGCCCGCTGCACGGCGGCGCCAACCAGGCCGTGCTCGAGATGCTCGACGGCATCCACAAGTCCGACGGCGACGTCAAGGACTTCGTCCGCAAGGTCAAGAACAAGGAAGACGGCGTGAAGCTCATGGGCTTCGGGCACCGCGTCTACCGCAACTACGACCCGCGGGCCGCGATCGTCAAGAAGACCGCCGACCGCATCCTCAAGAAGCTCGGTGCGGGCGACGAACTGCTCGAGATCGCCATGAAGCTCGAAGAGGCCGCCCTCACGGACGACTACTTCATCGAGCGCAAGCTGTACCCGAACGTCGACTTCTACACGGGCCTGATCTACCGTGCGATGGGCTTCCCGGACCGCATGTTCACCGTGCTGTTCGCCCTGGGTCGCCTGCCCGGCTGGATCGCGCACTGGCGTGAGATGCACTCGGACCCGACCCTGAAGATCGGCCGTCCGCGTCAGATCTACACCGGTTACACCGAGCGCCCGTACACGTCCCTCGAGGAGCGCTGAACCCTCGGAGCGACCGGAAAGATCGACCGANAAAGCCTGAAATCGAGTTCCAGGAGGGTCCCGCCCCCACCCAGTTGGTCATCAAGGACCTGGTGGTCGGCGAAGGTGCCGAAGCGGAGCCCGGATCGAAGGTCGAAGTCCACTACGTCGGGGTCGAGTTCGATACCGGTGAAGAGTTCGACTCGTCGTGGAGCCGTGGTGAGTCCATCACCTTTCCGCTGTCCGGTCTGATCGCCGGCTGGCAGGAGGGCATCCCGGGTATGAAGGTCGGCGGCCGTCGCCAGCTGACCATCCCGCCGGAGCTCGCCTACGGTCCCGCCGGGTCGGGCCACCGCCTGTCGGGCAAGACGCTCGTGTTCATCATCGACCTGCTCGCCGTGCAGGTGCCGCCGGAGGTTCCGACGGTCGAGCCGGCGACCGGCCCGGCGCCCGCCGATCTCGTCATCGAGGACATCACCATCGGTGACGGCGACGAAGCGCAGCCCGGCGGCGTGGTCGACGTGCACTACCACGGCGTGGAGTACGACACCAACGATGTGTTCGACTCGTCGTTCGCTCGCGGCGACTCCGTCCGCTTCCCGCTCGGACGACTGATCCCGGGCTGGCAGGAAGGCATTCCGGGCATGCGCGTCGGTGGACGCCGCAAGCTCACGGTGCCCCCGCAGCTCGCGTACGGACCGGCCGGTTCCGGGCATCCGCTCGGAGGCAAGACGCTGGTCTTCGTAATCGATCTGCTCGGCGTCGGATAGCCGGACCTGCAACGACATCCGAGGCCCGCAACACCGGTGAGACCACCGGGGTTGCGGGCCTCGTCTTCGTTCAGTTACGGGGCGCCCCGAGCATCGACAATGCGAGGCCGACGTAGTTGCGGGCCAGATCGTCGACGTCCACGCGGCCGGGCCGGTACCAGCGGGCGACGTCGATCCCCAGCGACAGGATCGCCAGTGCTGCGGTGGGCACGTCGCCGACCCGGAACGCGCCGATGTCGACCCCCGAGGAGATGACCTCACGGACCACCGCGTCGGTGCGCCTGCGGATCTCCGCGATCTCGCGGTAGTGCTCCTCCGACAGCGCATGCAGTTCGTACTGCGCGACCCGGCAGGTGGTGTGGTGCACGGCGTGGATCCGCACGAAACGGTCGACGATGGCGCGGATCCGCTCGATCGGGTCGGTGGAACTCGTGGCGGCGCTCTCGACCTCCTCGAGGACGTGGAGGTGCCCGTTGCGGCCGGCCTCGAAGAGCACGGCCTCCTTGGACGGGAAGTGCACATAGAGCGCTGCGGGGCTCAATCCTGCGCCGACGGAGATGTCTCGGGTGGTGGTCGCGTGGTAGCCGCGGCGTGCGAAGGACTCCACCGCGGAGGCGACCAGCCGGCGCGCGACCTCGGATCCACCGCTCGGGAGCGCTGCGACAAGAGAGGCGTCGGGGGTCTGCTCGGGTGTGTCGGTCACGGGGTCCGTCCTGCGGGTCGCGGAGAAGGCGTCGTTGACATCATGCACCGTCGTTGGTCTACTGAGTGAGCGCTTAGTTCGTTCCTGCTGAGTTCGTTCCTGCTACGGCCGATATCCGAGTCGCCCGAAAGGATCCTCGATGCCTTCTCCAGTCCTGTCCCGCCGCGACCTGGACTTCCTCCTGTACGACTGGCTCGACATCGAGTCCCTCACCGCTCGCGACCGCTTCGCCGAGCATTCACGGGAGACCTTCGACGCCGTACTCGACCTGAGCGCCGACATCGCCACCAAGCACTTCGCTACCCACAACAAGAAGGGCGACGCTCAGGAGCCTCGCATCGGCGAGGACGGTCGCGTCGAGATCATCCCCGAGGTCAAGGACGCGCTCGACCTGTTCTGCAAGGCGGGACTACTCGCCGGCGGGTTCGACGAGGAGCACGGCGGCATGCAACTGCCGGTCGCCGTGCAACGTGCCTCGATGGCGTGGTTCCAGGCCGCGAACGCCGGCACCTCGGCGTATCCCTTCCTCACCGCAGCCAACGCGAACCTGCTGGTCACCCACGGCAGCGACGAGCAGATCGAGACGTTCGTGCCGCCGATGCTCGAGGGCCGCTTCTTCGGCACCATGTGCCTGTCCGAACCGCAGGCCGGTTCGTCGCTCGCCGACATCACCACCAGGGCCGTGCCCGCCGCCGACGGCACCTACCGGCTGACCGGCACCAAGATGTGGATCTCCGGCGGCGACCACGAACTCACCGAGAACATCGTCCACCTCGTCCTCGCCAAGATCCCCGGCGGGCCGGACGGGGTGAAGGGCATCTCGCTGTTCATCGTCCCGAAATTCCTCGTCGAGGCCGACGGCACGCTCGGCGAACGCAACGACGTCGCGCTCGTCGGCCTCAACCACAAGATGGGCAACCGCGGCACCACCAACACCCTGCTCAACTTCGGCGAGGGCGTCCACACCCCCGGCGGCGAGGCCGGTGCGGTCGGCTACCTGCTCGGTGAGCCGCACGAGGGCCTGTCGTACATGTTCCACATGATGAACGAGGCCCGGATCGGCGTCGGCTTCCTCGCCACCTCCCTCGGCTACGCCGGGTACCTGCAGTCGCTCGACTACGCCCGTACCCGCACGCAGGGCCGGCCGCTCGGCGCCAAGGATCCGGCCTCGCCGCAGGTGCCGCTCGTCGAACACGCCGATGTGCGACGAATGTTGTTGGCGCAGAAGTCCTATGTCGAAGGAGCTCTCGCGCTGGGGTTGTACTGCTCGAAGCTCGTCGACGTGCAGCGCACCGCCGAGAGCGACGACGAGCGCACCCGCGCCGGTCTGCTGCTGGACCTGCTCACGCCCATCGCGAAGTCCTGGCCGTCGCAGTGGTGCCTCGAAGCCAACAGCCTCGCGATCCAGGTGCTCGGCGGCTACGGCTACACTCGCGAGTTCGACGTCGAGCAGTTCTACCGCGACAACCGACTCAACCCCATTCACGAAGGCACGCACGGCATCCAGGGCCTCGACCTACTCGGCCGCAAGGTGATCATGCAGGGCGGTGCCGCTCTCGCGCTGCTCGGCGAAGCGGTGGGCGAGACGATCGCGCGGGCGACGCAGGCCGGGGGCGACGCCGCCGCCTACGCCCAGCAGTTGGGCGCGGCCGTGGCGCGCGTCGCGGAGACGACCGCGACGCTGTGGTCCACCGGCGATCCCGCTGTGGCCCTGGCCAACTCGTCGGTCTACCTCGAAGCCGTCGGGCACGTGGTGGTGGCGTGGATGTGGCTCGAGCAGCTTCTCGCGGTGGGCGACCGCGAGGGCGACTTCTTCGACGGGAAGCGCGCCGCCGCACGGTATTTCTTCCGTTTCGAACTGCCCAAGACCGGTCCGCAGTTCGATCTGCTCGCAAGCCTCGACCGCACGACCCTCGACGTGTCACCGTCGGTTCTGTAACGACACCTTCCAGGTNACCCGCCGACCGGTAGCGCATGCCACCGGTCGGCGTAGTCGTCGAAGGTGTCGACGATCCGGTCGACCACCGGGGTGACATCGTGCGCGGACACATATGCCGGAAGGCCCGACGCCAGGCCGCGTCGCGCCTCCCAGACGGGAACGGCGATGCGCGCCAGTGTCTCCGACCTGATCATGTCGGCCTCCGCGCGCGGCGGCATCGCATGCTTCTTCGAGCGCCGACGCCGACCCGCTCTGGTCCGCTCCGCATTGTCGACGGGCCAGAACATGCCGTTGTCGCCCGCGGCCAGCTGCCCGAAGACACCGAGTTCGATACCCGCCTCGTTCTCGACCAGCAGGTGCACGAGGTCGTGGGGGAGATAGGGGTGACCGCCCGGGCCGTTGCGCGGAGCGAGCTCCGGACCGATGTCGCGGTGCACCGCGATCTCGTACCCGATCCCGGGACCCTTCGTGAAGACGACGCGCATGTTCGTCACGTTAGGCCCCGCGGGTGGAAGATCGCATCCGATTTTCAGGCGGATGTGCGCTCGACGAGCAACGACAGGGCGTGACGCACCGTCCTCGCGAGCACGTCCTGGGGATCACCGTCGAAGCGCTGCTCCTCGCTGCGGGTGCCGTCCGGACCGGTCGTCGCGAAGCACACCGTGCCCGGCGGGCGGCCGTCCTGCGGGTCGGGCCCACCGGCTCCGCTCACGGCGACGACGATGTCCGCGCCCAGGAGGCGGGAGGTGCTCTCCGCCATCGTGCGGGCCGCGCTCTCGGACACGACGGGGCCCTCCGGAACCTCGAGCAGGCCGTACTTGACCTCGCGCGAGTACGCGACGATGCCGCCGCGGAACCAGTCGGAGCTGCCCTTCGCGGCACCCAGGCGGGCTGCGAGCGTGCCCGCGGTGAGCGACTCCGCGCAGCCGAGCGTCAGCTCCTTGTCGGAGGCGAGCTGTGCCAGCTGCTCGATCAACTCGTCGGAGGTGTCCGTCCCCTCCACCACGTCGTCATCGGCCATGCGTATCTCCTTCCAGAGCATCGGGTCGCACCCAGCGGGTGAGCAGGGTGCCGTCGTCGTCGCACACCAGGTGCGCACGTTGCAGGGGTGTCAGAGCGGCCGTCGGCGAATGCGCGATACGCGCGGCGCTGCCGGCGGCCAGGACCGGAGCCCAGGTCAGGCACAGCTCGTCGACGACGCCGTCCTCGATCATGCGGCCGAACAGATTCGGTCCGCCCTCGCACAGCACCCGGAGCCATCCCGCCTCGCCGATCGCCGCGAGCAGGGAGGGGCCGTCGATCACTGCGTCGGCGATGACGCGGACGTCGCCTCCGGCGGCCTCCACCGCGCGCCGGGCGGTCTCGGGGGCCCGTGCGGTCGTGAAGACCACGGGCGGGATCGTCGTGTCGGTGAACAGACGCAGGTCGGGCGGCAGGTCGCACGAGGCGGTCACCACCGCGACCGGCGGTATCGGAGCGAGTCCGGCCTCCTCGCGGCGCACGCGCAGGGCCTCGCTGGTCCTCGCGCCGCCGTAGTTCTCGGCCCGCACGGTGCCTGCGCCCACGAGGATCACATCGGCGAGTTCGCGCAGCAGCCCGAAGACCTTCTTGTCGGCGGGCGAGCCGAGGGCGCCCGATCGTCCCTCGACCGCCACGGCTCCGTCGAGGGAGGACACGAAGTTGATCCGCATCCACGGCCGGGACAGGTCGTCGGGATAGGCGTAGAGAGCGCGCAGCGCCGTGTCGTCCACGTGCTGCGTCGCATCGGTGCCGTCGAGTCGTCGCATGACGCCGATCAGACCACTCCCGCCCGCCGGATGCACGTCACGCGCCGTGCCCGGCGTCGAGGTCACCCACGGACTTGAAGGTCATGAGGCGGTCCAGGTCGCCACGGAGCTCACCGCGTTCGGGTTCGAGGAGGAAACCGCCGTGGTCGCCGGTCGTGAAGGTCTCGAGGATCCGGCCGACGAACCACGCGCGCGGGCCGTCCAGCACGGGTAGTGCGTGGGGTCCCTCGTGCCACGAGCAGCGGTCGAACTTGTCGATGTCGTCGCCGGTGTGCTCGCCGAACAGCGCTGCCAGTTCGCGGTCTGCCGGGGTCAGGACGTGCACGGCGAGGTGCTTCGCCTTCGACGCCACCCGGTAGGTCCGGTTCTTGTTCGACAGCGCCACCAGGAAGCGGGCCGGATCGATCGCGGACTGGGTCGCGAAACCGATCAGGCAACCGCTGCGTTCCTCGCCGTCGAAAGCGGTGACGATGAACATCGGGTAGTCGAGCAGCGAGGCGATGCCCGCGAAACCGTCGGCGGATCCTTCGAGTGGGGTGCCGGCCATGAGCGGAATCGTACGGCCGTCACACCGATGCGGCGGTGGTTCGGCCGCGGTGCGGATGTGAGTTTGGTCGGTGTGCGAGGTGGGGTACCCGCCGCAGTATGGACGCCGAGCACAGAGGTGATGGATCGTCGGGTGCCACCCTCGCCCCCGATGACCCGCGCAAACCCGACTCACCGACCGATCTGTCCACGCCGTCGTGGAAATATGTGCTGCGCAGGACGATTCGGGAGTTCAGTCGGGACCAGTGCACCGATCTCGCAGCCGCACTGACGTACTACGCCGTCCTGTCGCTGTTCCCTGCGCTGCTCGTCGTGGTCTCGTTGCTCGGCGTGTTCGGCCAGGGACAGACGACGGTCGACACCGTGCTCGGCATGGTCGAGGACCTCGGCCCGTCCTCCGCCGTCGACACTCTGCGAGGACCGATCGAACAGCTCGTGTCCGCACCGACAGCCGGATTCGCCCTGATCGTCGGTATTCTCGGCGCGCTGTGGTCGGCCTCGGGATATGTCGGCGCCTTCGGCCGCGCCATGAACCGGATCTACGAGATCGAAGAGGGCCGGCCCGTCTGGAAGCTGCGTCCGCTGATGCTGCTGATCACCGCTGTGGCCCTAGTGGCCGCCGGGACGACCGCCCTTATGCTTGTGATCAGCGGTCCGGTCGCACGCACGATCGGCGACGTCATCGGACTCGGCGACACCGCCGTGACGGTGTGGAACATCGTCAAGTGGCCCGTGATGCTTGCGCTGGTGGTCATGATCGTCGCGGTGCTGTACTACGCGACGCCCAACGTGTCCCAGCCGAAGTTCCGCTGGGTCAGCCTCGGATCGCTCATCGCGATCGTCGTGTGGATCGTGGCCTCAGTGGCATTCGCCTTCTACGTCTCGAATTTCGGCAGTTACAACAAGACCTACGGCTCACTCGCCGGTGCGGTGATCTTCCTGTTGTGGTTGTGGATCACCAATCTGGCCCTGTTGTTCGGTGCCGAGTTCGACGCCGAGATGGAACGTGGCCGCCAGCTGCAGGCCGGTATGCCTGCCGAGAAGACACTGCAACTGCCCGAACGTGATTCGCGCGCGAGCGAGAAGAACGCCGCCAAGCTGGAAGAACTCGTCGAGCACGGGCGGAAGCTGCGCGAAGCCCACAGCGCCGACGGCTCCTCCGGAGAGNGCACTGCACGAAAACAACGATCCGGATCGATTGCAGCTGAGCCGATGGACCCCGTGGGCCCTACCGGGCCCACGACGGAAAGGAATCCGCGATGACGACACCCGGCAATGCGCGCCCCGTAGCCGAGCAACCGAAGAACCTGTCCACTGTCGAACTCACCGAGCGGCTCACCGAACAGGTCTCGACCCTCGTGCGGACCGAGGTCTCGCACGCGCTCGAGGAAGTCAAGTCCAAAGGCACCCGCATCGGTGTGGGCGTGGGGATCTCGGGTGCGGGAGCGATCCTGTTGTTCCTCGGTCTGGCGACCCTGATCGCGACGGCCGTACTCGGCCTCGCCACCGCCGTCGAACCGTGGCTCGCGGCCCTCATCGTCGCGCTCGTGGTGCTCGCGGTCGGTGGCATCCTCGCCGCGGTCGGTGCCTCGAAGGCGAAGAACGCCGCACCGCCCGTGCCGGAACGCACGGTCGCCAGTGTCCGCGCCGACATCGACGCCGCGAAGGGAGCAACGAAGTGACCGCATCCGACAACGGTGGTCGTCCGGACGAGGTGGCCGACATCGAACGTCAACGGGCCGAACTCGCCGCGACCGTCGGCGAACTCACCGACAGACTCGACGTGCCCACCCGGGTCAAGCAGTCCGCGGCCGAACGGGCCCAGGAAGTCCGCAACCGGCCCGATCTGATCGCGGTGGCCGGCGGGGTCATCGCGGCCGTGCTCGTGCTGGTGCTTGTGAGGCGCAGACGGAAGAAGTGACGTAGGCGTACTCGAGCGGACGGATACTCGTGTTCTGCACCGAGTATCCGTCCGCTGCTGTGTGCAGGCTCAGCGGGGCGTCCCGTCAGCCGCCGAGCTGTTCCTTCAGCGCGTCGAGCACGGCCGGGTCCTCGATCGTCGACGGCACGGTGTACTCCTCGTGGTCGGCAATCTGCCGCATGGTCTTGCGCAGGATCTTGCCGGAGCGCGTCTTCGGCAGGGCCTGGACCACGGTCACGTCGCGGAAGGTCGCGACCGCACCGATCTGGTCGCGGACCATCGTGACGAGTTCCTGACGCAGGGTCTCGGGCTCGATCTCCACGCCGGCCTTGAGCACCACGTAACCCGAGGGGCGCTGGCCCTTCAATTCGTCGCGGATGCCCACCACGGCGCATTCGGCGACAGCGGGATGCGAGGCCACCACGGCCTCCATGCTTCCGGTCGAGAGCCGGTGCCCGGCAACGTTGATCACGTCGTCGGACCGGCCGAGGACGAAGACGTAGCCGTCCTCGTCGACATAGCCCGAGTCGCCGGTGAGGTAGTAACCGGGGAAGGTGTCGAGGTACGACCGGCGGTACCGGTCGTCGTCCTGCCACAGGCCGGCCAGTGTGCCCGGCGGCAACGGCAGGCGGATGACGATGTTGCCCTCGGTGTTCGGATCGACGGGCTTGCCCTCTCCGTCGACGATCTCGACCCGGTAGCCCGGCACGGGGACGGTGGGGGAGCCGGCCTTGAGCGGCATCGCCTCGAGCCCGCGCAGATTCGCCGCGATCGCCCAGCCCGTCTCGGTCTGCCACCAGTGGTCGACCACCGGGCGGTCGAGCACCTTCGTCGCCCAGTGGTAGGTGTCGGGGTCGAGGCGCTCACCGGCGGCGAAGAGCGTCTGCAGCGAGTCGATGGGGTACTTCTTCAGTTCCTCGGCGTTCGGATCCGCCTTGCGCACAGCGCGAATCGCCGTGGGAGCGGTGAACAGTGCCTTGACGCCGTTCTCGGCGATGATCCGCCAGAACGCACCCGCATCGGGGGTGCCGACGGGCTTTCCCTCGTACATCACCGTCGTTGCTCCGACCAGCAGCGGGCCGTAGACGATGTAGGAGTGGCCGACCACCCAGCCCACATCGGACGCGGTCCACCACACGTCGCCCGGATCGATGTCGTAGATGTTGCGCATCGACCACGTCAGGGCCACGGCGTGCCCACCGTTGTCGCGGACCACGCCCTTGGGCTTCCCGGTGGTGCCGGAGGTGTAGAGGATGTAGAGCGGGTCGGTCGCCGCGACCGGCACGGGCTCCGCAGGGGACGCGTCGGCGCACAGCTCGTCCCAGTCGAACCACGCCGCCGAGGACGTCTGGTAGTCGGCCGTCGATCCGGGGATCTGCTCGCGGTTCTTCACGATCACGGTGTGCGGCGGGGTCGGCGACAGGCCGATCGCCTGCTCGACGATCGGCAGGTACTCGACGGTGCGGCCGGGTTCGAGACCACCGGAGGCGGTGACGAGCACGACCGGCGTGGCGTCGTCGATGCGGGTCGCGAGTTCCTTCGCGGCGAACCCGCCGAACACCACCGAGTGCACCGCCCCGATGCGGGCGCAGGCGAGCATCGCGATGGCGGCCTCGGGGATCATCGGCATGTAGACGATGACGCGGTCGCCGGCGGCGACACCCTGGTCGCGCAGCACACCGGCGAACTTCGCGACCTCGTCGAGCAGTTCGGCGTAGGTGTAGGTGCGCTTGGCCGGAACCATCGCCGAATCCCAGATCAGGGCCGGGCGGTCGCCGTTGCCGGCGTCCACGTGCCGGTCGAGTGCGTTGACGCTGGTGTTCAGAGTGCCGTCCGGGAACCACTTGTACGACGGTGCCGCCGAGTCGTCGAGAGCTCGCGTCGGCGCGCTCTCCCACTCGACCGCGCGGGCGGCCTCGAGCCAGAATCCCTCCGGATCCTCGGTGCTCCGACGGAACGCCTCCTCGTACGAGCCCATCGTTCGTGTCCTTCCTCGACGGCGGTTGTGGCCCGAACCACTCTATGTGACCTGCAAGGGGGTGGCTGCAGGTCTGCGTCGGACGGACACGACCAGGCGACGAACGGACGAAGTGCCTACCCTGAGCCGCATGACCTCGATCGCGGAAGACCTGCTGCTCCTGCTTCTGGACGACGAATCGGGAAAGCCTCTCGTCGACGGAGTGAAACTGCCCCGCGTTCTCGCGGGTGCGGTGCTCCTCGAACTCGCCCTCGACGACGTGGTGGCGGTCGACACCGAGGGGGAGCAGGTGAAGAAGGGGCGGATCGCGATACGCACCGAGGCACGACCCGCCGATCCGATCCTTGCCGAGGCAGTCGAGCGTCTCGGCTCGGGCAGGCCGCTGAAGCCGACGTCGGCCATCGAGAAACTGCAGAAGGACCTGCAGGAGAAGCTTCTCGCGCGGGTCGTCGAGCAGGGCTGGGTCTCGGAGGAGCGCGGGAGGATCCTCGGCGTGTTCCCGACGAAGAAGTGGCCCGCGATCGATTCCACCCACGAGCAGCGCGTCCGCGACCTGATCCGCGCGGCGTTGATCGACGGCCTGACCCCGGAGCCGCGCACCACGGCGCTGATCGCGCTGCTGTCGGCGGCGGATGCGGCGCCGAAGGTGTTCCCGGACGCCGACAAGCGGGCAGTGAAGAAACGAGCGAAGGAGATCGCGCAGGGCGAGTGGGCGGCCGAGGCGGTGCGCGACGCCGTCGCATCCGTCAACGCGGCCATGATGGCCGCCGTCGCGGCCGGCGGGGCGGTGGCGGGTTCGAGCTGATCCGGATAGCGCCGGGTCAGGAGTGCACGCCGAGCTTGCGGTACCGCTCGATCCGTCGCCGGTAGCGGCCCTCCGCGGGCTCGTCGGTGAGGATCGCGAGTTCGCGGGCGACCGCAGCACCGACCCGCTTGACGAACGAGACGGGTTCCTCGGTGGCATCGGGGTGCTCGGGGACGATCGCGTCGACGACACCGTTGCGCAGCAGGTCGCGGGAGCGGATCCCCTGATCCTGCGCCATGGCCGGTGCGTGGGTGGTGTCGCGGTGCACGATCGCACTCGCGCCTTCGGGCGGGAGCGGGGCGAGCCAGCCGTGCTGCGCGCACAACACGCGGTCGGCGGGCAGCAGGGCGAGCGCGCCGCCTCCGGTTCCCTGACCGAGCAGCACCGACACCGTCGGGGTGGGCAGAGTGACGAGATCGGCGAGGCAGCGGGCGATCTCGGGTGCGAGTCCGCGTTCCTCTGCCTCCTTCGACAGCGACGCGCCGAGGGTGTCGATGACGAGCACGAGCGGCAGGCGCAGTTCGTCGGCGAGACGCATCGCGCGGCGGGCCTCGCGCAGTGCTCCCGGCCCCATCGTGCGTTCGGGTGACTGTCCCGCACGGTCCTGGCCGAACATCACACACGACACGCCGCGGAACCGGGCGAGGGAGAGCAGGACGGTGCGATCGGATTCGCCCTCACCGGTCCCGGACAGGGGGACCTGCGCGGAGGCGGCGTGACGCAGCAACTGCCGGATACCGGGCCGTTCGGGCCGTCGGCTGAGCATTACCGAATGCCAGGCCGGGATGTCGGGCACGTCGTCGACGGTGGTGATCGCCGGACTCGACGTCACCTCGGGCCGGTTGCCCTCGACGAGTACGCGCAGCAGCCGGTGCACGACCTGACGCACACCGCCGAGGGGCACGACCCCGTCGATCACGCCCTTGCGGTACAGGTTCTCCGCGGTCTGGACGTCCTCGGGGAAGTTCTCCTGGTAGAGCGCCTTGTAGACGCGCGGACCGAGGAACCCGACGAGCGCGCCCGGTTCGGCGGCAGTGACGTGCCCGAGCGACCCCCACGACGCGAACACCCCGCCCGTCGTCGGATTGCGCAGGTACACGAGATAACCGAGATGTGCGGCCTTGTGCGCAGCGACGGCGGCGGCGATCTTCACCATCTGCACGAAGGCGAGGGTGCCCTCCTGCATGCGGGTGCCACCCGAGGTGGGCGACGCGAGCAGGGGCAGTCCCTCGGCGGTCGCGCGTTCGACGGCGGTGACGATGCGTTCGGCGGCGGCGACACCGATCGAGCCTGCGAGGAAAGAGAATTCGCACACGATCAGAGCGACCCGGCGGCCGTGGACGGTGCCCGAACCGGTGAGCACGGATTCGTCGACCCCGGACTTCTCGGCGGCCCTGTCCAGATCGGCGAGGTACTTCTCGCCGGCCCCGACATCGATCGGCGGAACGTCCCAGGAGACGAAGCTTCCCGGGTCGAGCACCTTGTCGATGAACTCCTGCGCCGAGATCCTGCTACCGGCCACGTCGCCTCCACCTGTCCTCGTCCGTCGCGGTCAACCTATACCGGCGCGAACGAGGGGGAGGACATGTGCGTGTTCTTGCGACACACCGCATATATCCTCCCCCTCGTTGTGGGATCGGCTATCGGCCGAGCGCTTCCTTCCACGTGACCGTCCGGCCGATGCGCAGGATCGACCGCTGGTAGATGCGCGCGGCGATCACACTGAGCATCGCGATCGCGGCGACCATCAGCACGATGGTGCCGACGATCTGCACCGGCGTGGCCACGCCCGCCGCGATGCGCAGCGGCATGAGGATCGCCGAGAACGGCGGGATCCAGCTCAGCGTGGTGCTCCATCCGGCCTCGGGGTCGTCGACCGACGAGAACGCCGCGAAGAACATCGCGAGAATCAGCATCACCAGCGGACCCGAGGTGGAATTGACGTCCTCCTGCCGCGACACCATCGACCCCGCCGCCGCGTAGAGGACGGCGAAGAACGCGAAGCCGAGGACGAACCAGCCGAGGGTGCCGGCGAGCACGCCGAGGGCGGTGCCGGTGATCGTGAGGGTGTCGGTGGCGAGCGCCGTGCCGACACCGACCGCGCCGTAGGCGGTGAGTTGCAGGAGCCCGACCGCGCCGATGCCGAGGATCTTGCCCCACAGCAATTGCAGGGGACGCAGCGTGGACAGCAGCAGTTCGACGACACGCGAGGACTTCTCCTCGACGACACCCATCGCGACGTACATGCCGAACATCAGGATCTGCATGTACAGCAGGATCACCGCGATGATCGAGAGGATGATGCGTTGTCCCTGTTCGGGGTCCGGCGGGTCGAGGGCGTCGACGGTCACGGTCGCCGCCGAGACGTCGGCCGCGACCGCGGCGGGATCGACGCCGCGGTCGGTCAGCGCGGCGACCTGGGCCTGCTGCACGACAGCGGCCTCGACGACCGCGCGGACGTCGGTGTCGAGTTCCGATTCGGTGATCGCTGTGACGGATGCGCCGTCGCCGGGGACGAGCGCGACGTCGAGATCGCCGGAGGACACCTGCTCACGGGCGGTGGCGGCGTCGGGAACGTCGGAGACCTCGAGCGGAGTGCCGACGGTCTCGCCGAGCGACTCGATCGTCGTCTGCAGCGCGGGCGCCCCCACGACTCCGACGGTGGGG
This sequence comes from Rhodococcus sp. Chr-9, assembly GCF_000801125.1. Lineage (NCBI taxonomy): Bacteria > Bacillati > Actinomycetota > Actinomycetes > Mycobacteriales > Nocardiaceae > Rhodococcus > Rhodococcus sp. Chr-9. Next base: position 55,601 of record NZ_JTIZ01000131.1, on the reverse strand, counting down.
CGGTCGTCGTCGCCGCCGGACAGGATCGAGGTGGCGACGATACCGACGACGATCGCGACGAGGATGATCGCGTTGCTGATCAGGAAGCTCTTCTTCTGAACCTGCGTGACGAACTCGCGCGACGCGACGAGACCGACCGCGCGGGCGTTGCTCAACGGGGCGCTCATGCGGAAACCACCTCTCGGAACAGCTCGGTCAGGGATGGGCGTCGGAGCGAGAACTCGTGGACCGGGCCGGTGGCCAGGGCCGCCTTGAGGATCAGCTGGTCGTCGGCGCCGGGGGTGACGGTGAGCACGGTGCGCTCGTCCTCGTCCTCGTACTCGGCGTGCGTGACGCCCGGCAGACCGTGCGCCCAGCCTCGGGGTGCCTGCGGCGCGTGGACGACGAGGAGCGCGTCGCCCTTGGACCGCAGGTCGTCGACGGTGCCCACGGCGCGCATCCGACCTGCGCCGATGATGCCCACGCGGTCGCACAGGCGCTGGACGAGGTCGAGCTGGTGGCTCGAGAACACCACCGGCACGCCATCTTTCGCCTTCTCGAGCAGGACGTCGCTCATGACGTCGACGGCTACCGGGTCGAGGCCGGAGAACGGCTCGTCGAGGACGAGGACCTTCGGGTCGTGCACGAGAGCCGCGGCGAGCTGCACGCGCTGCTGGTTGCCGAGCGACAGGGCGTCGACGGTGTCGCCGAGACGTTCGGCGATGCCGAGCCGTTCGGTCCACCGTTGCACCGCCTCCGACGCCTCCGACTTCGAAAGGCCGTGCAGCCGAGCGAGATAGGACAGTTGCTTGCCGACCTTCATCTTCGGATACAGGCCGCGTTCCTCGGGCATGTACCCGATGTTGCGGCGCATCTCGAGGTCGACCGGCTTCCCGTCGATGCGGACCTCGCCGGAGTCGGCGGCCAGGACGCCGAGGGTGATCCGCATGGTGGTGGTCTTGCCGGCGCCGTTGCTGCCGACGAAACCGAACAATTCGCCGGGGCGGACTTCGAAACTCACGCCGTCGAGGGCGACCGTGTCGCCGTAGCGCTTCGAGAGATTGTCGATCGTCAGTGTCACAGCAGGTCCTCCGGATCGTCGTCGGGGCGGGTCCAGGCGAGCAGAACGGCGGGCAGGCAACCGCTGAACAGGATCGAGGCGAGAGCGAATCCGCCTGCGGAATAGGCGAGTGCCCGATGGTCGATCGAGTCGATCGCCGGGCTCCACAGCAACGCGAAGATCGGGATCATCAACAGGCCCTGCGCCACGGACAGGCCGATCGAGCGGGCGCTGTTGCGCTCGGCGATCTCGCGTTCATCGAGGGCGCGACGGGGTGCATCGGACTGCCTTCCCGACACGATCTGCAGACACGTCCAAGTGGGCAGGAACACCAGCGTCACCGGCAGCCAGGCGATCGCCGCCGCCATCGTGAAGTACGACGCGATCGACGCGACGAACATCAGCGCGATCAGCACCATGACGGCGACGGCGAGGATGCGGCGGCGACGGCGGGTACGCCAGTTCGGCATCCACCCCCCGGTGATCTCCTCGTTCTTCAGGAACCTGCGGGTGCGGTACTCCTCGTAGCGATCGAGCAGGGATTCTGTGGTCATCTCAGGCCTCCTTCCGGGGCTTGTACAGCTCGGTCGACAACGGCGTGAACTCGGTACGGGAGAAGACGGCTTCGACCGGTAGTCCGAAGACATCGCAGATGCGGAAGGCGAGATCGAGGCTCGGATAGTGGTCGCCGCGTTCGAGTGCTCCGACGGTCTGCGGGTTCACATCGATGAGCGCGGCCAGTTGTGCGCGGCTCATGCCACGCTCCGCGCGCAGGACGCGGATGCGGTTGTAGATGGGGAGAGCTTCCCCACGACGTACCGGACTCATGGAACAAAGTGTTGTGAAAACCCAACGCTTTGTCAATAGGAGAGGATGGATCGATATGTCGTAGTGTTGTCAGTCGTCGTCGGCGAAACCGCGGAGACGGTCGAGTTCGCGGCGTTCCTTCTTCGTCGGACGGCCCGCCCCGCGGTCGCGGCGGGGGAGCGCCGCGAGGATCTCCTTCGGTGGAGGCGGGGGACTGTGATCGATGTAGGCGGTCGCGGCGATCGGTGCACCCACGCGCTTGTTCACGAGCTGGGTGACCTCGACGATCTTCTCCGTTCCGTGCGCGCGTACGCGGACCTCGGCTCCGATCGTCACCGGCGTCGACGGCTTGGCCGTCACACCGTCGACGCGGACGTGCCCGGCGCGGCACGCGCTCGCCGCGGCGGACCGGGTCTTGAACAGCCGGACCGACCACGTCCAGCTGTCCACGCGCACGCTTCCACCCATCTACATCAACTCCTCGCTCAGCTTCCCGTCGTCGAGCATCCATCGACGTGTCGTCCGTGTGGTCTCCAGCATGCGGCGATCGTGCGTGATCAGCAGTAGGGTTCCCTCGAAACTGTCGACGGCCTGCTCGAGTTGCTCGATCGCCGGCAGATCCAGGTGGTTGGTGGGTTCGTCGAGCACCAGCAGATTGACGCCGCGTGCCTGCAGCAGTGCGAGTCCCGCGCGGGTGCGTTCGCCCGGCGACAGCGACGACGCCGTCCGCAGGACGTGGTGCCCTTTGAGGGCGAACTTCGCCAGCAGGGTCCGCACGTCGGCGTCCGGCCAGTCGGGCACGTTGCGCCCGAACGCCTCGACCAGCGGTTCGTCCCCCTCGAACAGGCTGCGGGCCTGATCGATCTCGCCGACGAGAACACCCGACCCCAGCGACGCGCGACCGGTATCCGGTTCGATCGTGCCGAGCAGCAACCGGAGCAGCGTAGACTTCCCGGCGCCGTTCGGGCCGGTGACGACGATGCGGTCGCCCCACTCGACCTGCGTGGTGATCGGCCCGAGGACGAAGTCGCCCCGCTGGACGACGGCCTCGCCGAGGGTCGCGACCACCGTGCCGCTGCGCGGGGCGGCGGCGATGCACATGCGCAGTTCCCATTCCTTGCGCGGCTCCTCGACGACGTCGAGCCGCTCGATGCGCCGCTGCGTCTGACGCGCCTTCGCCGCCTGCTTCTCGGTGGCCTCCGCGCGGTGCTTGCGTCCGATCTTGTCGTTGTCCTTGGACTTGCGGCGCGCGTTGCGGACGCCGTGTTCGAGCCAGTTGCGTTGCATCCGGGCGCGTTCCTCGAGCTGCGACTTGGTGTCGGCGAACTCCTCGTACTGTTCGCGCGCGTGTCGGCGCGCCACCTCGCGCTCGACGAGATACGCCTCGTACCCGCCCTCGTAGACCGAGATCTGCTGCTGCACGGGATCGAGTTCGACGATGCCCGTCACCGTGCGCGCGAGAAATTCGCGGTCGTGGCTGACGACCACCAATGCCGTGCGTGTCTCGTCCACGAAGCGTTCGAGTCGTTCGAGGCCGGCCAGATCCAGGTCGTTCGTCGGTTCGTCGAGCAGGAGCACGTCGTAGCGCGACAGCAGCAGTGCCGCCAGCCCGGCGCGGGCGGCCTGGCCACCGGAGAGCGCCGTCATCGGAGCGTCGAGGCCCGCTTCCAGGCCGAGGTCGTCGATCACCTTCTCGGCGCGCTCGGCGAGGTCGGCCCCGCCGAGCGCCAGCCACCGTTCGAGCGCCGGGGTGTACTCGTCCTCGTCGGAGTCGCCGAGTCGCTCGGCAGCGGCGTTCATGACGTGTTCTGCCGCCGCGACACCCGTGCGACGTGCGAGGAAACCGAGGATCGTCTCGCCCGGCACCCGTTCGGGTTCCTGGGCGAGATAGCCGATGGTGGCGTCGGGCGGGCTGAGGACCACCGAGCCGGTGACATCGGCGTCACCGATCCCCGCGAGGGTCGTGAGCAGCGTCGATTTCCCGGCGCCGTTGGCCCCCACGAGGCCGATCACATCGCCGGGTGCGACGGTGAGATCGAGTCCGTCGAACAGGACACGTTCCCCGCGGGAAGCCGACAGGCCGTTGATACGAAGTGTTGCGCTCACGCTCCGAGTATCCCGGGCGCGACGAATCCGAGGTCCGGCGCGGGTCGGTACCGGCCACGAGCGGCCCCTCAGCCACCGCACTCCGCGGGCACGATCCCATCGTCGCCCACCGGGACGGCGTCGAGTGGATTGTCGATCTCGTCGCGCCGCGTCCGGGCCGCGACGATCACGATCACCGCGGCGACGGCCGGCACCAACCCGGCGATCGCGAAGGTCGGCGCGAGCCCGACCGTGAGGGCCAGCGGCCCGGCCACGGCCATGGACAGCGGCATGAACACGATCGAGACGAAGAAGTCGAGACTCGAGACCCGACCGAGCAGGTGCGCGGGCACCCGCCGTTGCAGCAGCGTTCCCCACACCCCCGGGTGACCGATCAACCGATTTTTCCGTGAGCGTCGCCGTCAGCGTGCGGGTCCGACTTCGAGAACGATTTCTGCGGAACGTCTTTCGTCGTTCTCGGTGGTCCACTCGATCGACACGACGTCGCCGGGACGGTGACGGAGCAGACGTTCCTCGAGTTCTCCGGTCGACGAGACGCGCTCCCCGTCGAACGACACCACGACGTCGCCGGCGTCGAGACCGGCGTGATAGGCGGGACTGTCGTAGGACACCCACAGCACCTCGGCCCCGAGATCCTGCCCGTCCTTGCGGGCGGTGGTGACGCTCGCGCCCAGCCGGGGCGTCGGGCCCACGTGCACCGACCCTTCGCTCACTCCCGTCCGCACCTGCTCGACGACGGTGATCGCCTCGGTGATGGGCACGGCGTACGCCTCGGGGGTCGTATCGGGCGAGGTGTCGATGTTCCGCTGCACCGCACCCGCGGTGTTGATCCCCACGACCGTTCCGTACTCGTCGACGAGCGGCCCGCCGGAATCACCCGGCCGGATCGGGGCATCGGTGCGGATCATCCCGGTGAGGCGGTGACGTGAACCGTCCGTGGCGTCGCGCACCACCACATTGCGGTCGAACTCGACGATGGTGCCGGGGGTCGCCACGACGACCCCACCGCCCTGGGAATTGCCGAAGGCCGTGACCCGGCTGCCCACCGGCGGCAGGTCCTCGGCGATCGCGGCGGCCGGAAGATCGCTCGCGGTGCCGAGCCGCAGGACGGCGAGATCGCGCTCGCGGTCGTAGCCGAGGACCTCCGCGTCGTAGATCAGACCGTCCGCGCCGCTCACCGCGCTGATATCGGTGGCTCCGCTCACCACATGATGGTTCGTGACGACCGTGCCGTCGGGGGTGATCACGATCCCGGTGCCTGTCATGCCCGTCCATCCCGCGCTCGCGTCGATCGTCACGACGACCGGCAGGGTGCGCGCGGTGAGTTCGTCGGCGGTCAGCGGTGTCGGGGAAGGAGCGACCGGCGCCGGCGGTGGGGGAGGGAGTGCGACGTCGACCAGGGCCGGTGCCGATGCGACGAGACTGGCGGTGGTCGCGAGCGCGACCAGCAGCACCGATCCGCCCCGCCCGCTCACTGCTGCGGCACCTCGCCGGTGAGATGGTCGACCAGTTCCCGGGCCGCGGCGCGACCGGCGCGGTTCGCTCCGATCGTGGACGCCGACGGGCCGTAGCCGACGAGATGGATGCGCGGATCCTTCGCGACGCGGGTCGCGAGCCGGCCGTCCATCGTGATGCCGCCACCGGCGTTGCGCAACGACAGCGGTGCGAGATGGTCGAGGGAACTCCGGAATCCGGTGCACCACAGGATGACATCGACGTCGAGTGTCCGGCCGTCGCTCCAGCGGACGCCGGTCTCGGTGATCTCGGAGAACATCGGGGACCGCTCCAGCGCGCCGCGTTCGCGCGCGGCCCGCAGCGCCGGGGTGAGCGGAAGCCCGGTGACGGAGACGACCGATCCGGGTGGCAGTCCGCGTCGTACCCGATCCTCCACGAGCGCGACGGCGGCGTGGCCACGCTCGGCCGTGAAAGGTTCCTCGCTCCAAGCAGGTTCGCGTCGCGTCACCCAGGTGGTCTCGGTGATGCGGGAGATCTCGTCGAGGAGCTGGACCGCGGAGATGCCGCCACCGACGACGAGCACGTGCTGCCCGGTGAACTCCTCGGCCGTTCGGTAGTCCTTGGTGTGCAGTTGCCGTCCGGTGAATCGCGCGGCGCCGGGATACCACGGGACGAAGGGGCGCTCCCAGGTGCCGGTCGCGTTGATGATGCCGCGTGCCGCGTAGACGGCCGATTCGGTCTCGACCCGCAGTCGCTCGCCGCGGTCGCACACGACCCGCACGGTGGTGGGGCGGTGGACGGGAAGGTCGAACTCCTTCTCGTAGGCGGCGTAGTACTGCGGTACCGCAGAGGCTGCCGGAACCTCGCCCGCGGAGGTGTCGACGACGTCCGCGAACGCGAGGCCGGGCAGGTCGTGGACGCCGTTGACGGTGCTCAGTGTCAGTGATGGCCAGCGGTCCTGCCATGCCCCGCCGGGGCCGAACGAGCGGTCGAGGACGACGAATCCTGTTTCGGGTGCGACTCCGAAGCGGGTGAGGAAGTAGGCGGTCGACAGGCCGGCCTGCCCGGCGCCGATCACGACGATGTCGACCGGCGCCGCATCGGCGGTCTGTACCTCGGCCGCATCGAGTGCCTCGTCGGCGAGCATCGCGAGCCTCCCTCTCGGATCGTTGTCCTTCATCATGCCGCGATCGCGGCCGGTGCGCGGAGGGAACGCTGTTCGCAGCCGTAGAAATGTGATATCACTTTAATATCGCTTTGATCCTGGGAGGTAGGAACATGGATGTCGTGCAGTCGCCCGTGACCGTCGAGCGGCCGGGTGCCTCGTCCAACGGCTGGTCGGTACTGATCGTCGCTCTGGTCGCAATCGCCGTCGGCGCCGGTCTGATCGGCTGGGGATTAGTGGATGTCACCGTTCCGCTGATCGTCGTCGGCGCCGTCATCGTGGTGCTCGCCCTCGTGCCGCTCGCCGGACTCGTCCTCGTCGAACCGAACGAGGCCCGTGTCCTCCAACTCCTCGGCAGCTCGTACACCGGCACCCTGCGCGAACCCGGTCTGCGCTGGATGAACCCGCTCAACACCCGCCGCAAGATCTCCACCCGCATCCGCAACCACGAGACGGGCAGAGCCAAGGTCAACGATGCCGACGGCAACCCCATCGAGATCTCGGCGGTCATCGTGTGGCAGGTCGAGGACACCGCGCGCGCCGTCTTCGACGTCGACGACTTCGAGGAGTTCGTCGCCGTGCAAACCGAGGCCGCGGTCCGCCACATCGCCGGTTCGTACCCATACGACGCTGCGCCGGAAGTGATGTCGCTGCGTCAGAATGCCGACGAGATCACCACCAAGCTCTCGGCCGAGGTCCACGACCGCGTGCAGTCCGCCGGTATCCGCGTCATCGAGACCCGCATCAACCAGCTCGCCTACGCACCCGAGATCGCCCAGGCGATGCTACGACGTCAGCAGGCCGGCGCTGTCATCGCCGCCCGCGAACAGATCGTCAAAGGTGCCGTCTCGATGGTCGGCACCGCCCTGGCCCGCCTCGAGGCCGAACACACGGTCGAACTCGATGAGGAACGCAAGGCCGCGATGGTCTCGAATCTCCTCGTCGTGTTGTGTGGAGACCAGAGTGCTCAGCCCGTCCTCAACACGGGATCGCTGTACCAGTAGGGATCATGCGGCATGGTCGAACGTAAGAAGGTGCTGCTGCGCCTCGACCCGGCAGTCCACGACGCGCTCGCGCGGTGGGCTGCCGACGAGTTGCGCAGCACCAACGCCCAGATCGAGTTCCTGCTCCGGCGGGCCCTCACCGAGGCCGGCCGGATGCCGCGCGAGGTGGGGCGCATACGCGGACCGGGCCGTCCGCGTGCCGATGCCCACGACGAGGAGTGAGCAGACATGGCCGGCACGGCACGACGGGGAGGCACCACCGACGAGACGGGTCGCTACGCGGTGCTCTATCCCGCGCTCGCCGAGGCGGCCCACCGCGTAGGCGCGACCGCGATCGGTCTGATCGACGTGGGACGCCCCGCTGCGCTGAACCTGTGCGTCGACCGCGTGGGCATCACCTACAGCGACGGGGTGTTCCTGGGCGACCCGGATTCTCCTGTGCAGGAGAGTTGTTCGATCGTCCACGGCGGGGCGGTTCCCGACCGGACGATGCCTCCGGTGGTCAGGCGCGTCGCCGTGACACGGCACCGCCCCGACGTCGAGGACGCCCTGCTCGCCGAGGACCCACCCGTCCGGTTCTACGGCGACGTCGTGGAACTGCTGTCCGAGGCGATCGCGGCGGTACCCGAGGATGCCCTGGTCGTCGTGACGACTACCAGGGCTCTGTCACGTCTGCCGATCCCGCGGCGCCCGTCGTTCGTCGACCGCCTTCGTGACGCGGCCACGGGACGAACGGTCGCGTGGGTGTCGGCCGAGGGTGTAGGTGTCGCGCCGTCGGTCCCGACGCTCGGTGATCGTCCGGCCTCCGGCCACAGCATCGTCGGCATCGCGTTGTACGAGGGCGCCGAGCATCGGGTGGACGCGGTGGCGCGCTGCTGGTCGCGAGGCCGAATTCTCGACTGGTTCCACTGATCTCGATTCCACTGTTTCGGTGGTTCCACCCCCGCTCTGCGGGGTCGGATCCACCGAAATCGGATCAGGCGGCGAAGGTCGGTAGCAGGGTTCGCGTGATGCGAGCGGGCCAGTCCTCGTCCACCTCGCCGCGAAGCGCCTGCTCGGCGAAGTAGGCTCCGACCACGCAGTCCGGGAAGGTCTCCACATCGAGATCGGCGCAGACGGTTCCGTCGTCGCAGTGGCGTCGGATGGCCTCGGCGAGCATCTGCCGGTGGCGCATCAACAGAGATCGCATCAGCTCGGTGAACCACAGTTCCTGTTCGGTGACGAGCGCCGCGAGCCCACCGAGCCCGATGCCCTCGTCGACGGAGAGACGGGACTGCTCCACCACCCACCGCAGGAGCTCTTCGACCGTGGCCTCCGGTTCCGGGGGTGCCGATCGGGTGAGGGGTTCCATCACCGCCTCAGCATCTCGCTGCGATCCCGGTACCGGCGGTAGATCGTCGTCCGGGCCATGCCGGCGACGTTCGCGACCGCTTCGATCGTGACGGCCTTCGGCCCCTTCGTGCGCAGCAGCAGGAGCACCGTGTCGGCGATCCGCTGTTCGGGTGAGGTGTCGTCGCGGCGTCCATCGGCCTTCGGCCTCTTCTTTCGGGTGTCGGGTCGGCCGCTCTGGCGAGCATCTTCGCGCCGTGGTCGTTGGTCGATCCGGCGCCTCGCCCACACTCGCGGGGAGGGTGGAATGATGCGGGGTGTTCGGTGACGAAGGGATGGGGCGACACATGATCGGGATCAGCCGCGACGGCGACGTCGTGACCGTGGAACTGCAACGCGAAGAGCGTCGTAACGCGCTCAACACGCAGCTGTGCGTGGAGATCCGCGAAGCGGTGGACAAGGCCGTGGCGGACGACGCGCGTGTCGTGGTGATCACCGGGCGGGGCACGAGCTTCTGCGCCGGGGCCGATCTCTCCGGCGACGTCTACGCCGAAGGGTTCACCGACAGCCTCGCCGAGATGCTGCGCACCATCGTCGAGGCTCCGATCCCGGTGATCGCGGCCGTCAACGGCCCGGCCATCGGTGCCGGCACCCAACTGACGCTCGCGGCGGATCTGAGGGTCGTGGCGCCCACTGCACGATTCTCGGTTCCTGCTGCGCGCCTGGGTATCTCGGTGGATCGATGGACGGTCCGGCGACTCGCCTCGCTCATCGGCGGCGGGCCGGCACGCGCAGTCTTCCTCGCCGCCGAACCCGTCCACGCCGAGGAAGCCCTCGCGCGTGGACTCGCCAATCGCATCGGCGACCTCGCCGACGCGCAGGCATGGGCGCACGAGATCGCGAAGCTCGCGCCGCTGTCGCTGAACGCGATGAAGTTGTTCCTCAACGACGACGGCACCCGCGACGAGGCCACGCCCGAGCAGACCGCCGCACTCGCCGCGGCGTGGCTCAGCGAGGACGCCCAGGAGGCCAGGCTCGCTCGTGCCGAGCGCCGCGACCCGACCTTCCGCGGACGATGAACATCCGGTCCGCCGTCTCGGCAGCGCTCGCCGGAGCAGGCACGCTGTGGGTCGCGCGCGCCGTGAACGGCCTGCCCGGTTCCATCGGCGCCTCGGTCTCCGACATCCGTCCCTACGCCGCCGCGTCGCCCCGCTACCGCGACGGTCGTTTCCACAACACCGACCCTGCGTCCGTGCTCGGCGCCGAGGCGGCGGGCGGTTTCGCGAAAGACCTGCTCACCCGCGGGTCGCGGGGGAGACCTCGCACCGAGGTGCCGTTGTCGACCTATCTCGCGCCGGTCGACGCGGCGGAACTCGCCGTGACGTGGTTCGGGCACTCGACCGCCCTCGTCGAGGTCGACGGCTACCGGGTGCTGTGCGACCCGGTGTGGAGCGAGCGCGTGTCACCCTCACCGACTGTCGGCCCGGCACGTCTGCATCCGGCGCCGGTCGAACTGCAGACCCTGCCGCGCCTCGACACGGTGGTGATCTCGCACGACCACTACGACCATCTCGACCGATTCACGGTCGAGAGCCTCGCCGTGCTGCAGCCGACCGTCCGGTTCGTCGTGCCGCTCGGGGTGGGCGCGCACCTGCGCCGCTGGCGGATCGCCGAGGAACGCATCGTCGAACTCGACTGGGACGAACACGTCGAGGTGGACGGCCTGCGCATCACGTGCACCGAGGCCCGGCACTTCTCCGGGCGCGGCCTGCAGCGCAACATCACGTTGTGGTCGTCGTGGGTGTTCACCGGGCCGACGCGCCGGGTGTTCTTCGGCGGCGACAGCGGGTACACCCCGCGGTTCGCCGACGTCGGCGAGGCCTACGGCCCGTTCGACCTGACATTGCTGCCCGTGGGCGCCTACGACAAGCGATGGCCCGACGTGCACATGAACCCCGAGGAGGCGGTGCGCACGCATCTCGACCTCGGTGGCGTCGACCGTCACGACAGTCTGTTGGTCCCCGTGCATTGGGGAACCTTCGACCTCGCCTTCCACGCCTGGTCGGAGCCCATCACCCGGCTGCTGCCCGCCGCGCGGGAGTCGGAGGTGACCACCGCGGTGCCGATGCCGGGTCAGCGGATCGACGTGTCGAAGTCCGATGCGTCGAAGTCCGTCGCGGTCGATCCGTGGTGGCTCACGTCGAGCTGATCCCCCTGCCACGGCACCGGTTGTTCGCTTTCGTGCCCTAATCTGGTTCGTCATGGCAGTAGAAGAGCCCACGACGGTGGTGGGAACGGGCGAGGCACCGGTCCTCGCATCCGACCATGCAGCCACGGGGCTGTCCACCGAGCAGGTCGCCGAGCGTGTGGCACGTGGCCTCACCAACGATGTCCCCGACCGCGCGTCCCGATCGGTCAAGGACATCGTCCGGGCCAACGTGTTCACCCGGATCAACGCGATCCTCGGGGTGCTGCTGCTGATCGTGCTGGCCACCGGCTCGATCATCGACGGCATGTTCGGTCTGCTGATCATCGCGAACAGCGGCATCGGCATCATCCAGGAGGTGCGTGCCAAGCGCACCCTCGACAAGCTGGCCATCGTCAGCCAGACGAAACCCGTCGTGCGCCGGGACGGCATCGCCGCACCGATCGCTCCGCGCGAGGTGGTGCTCGACGACATCATCGAGCTCGGCCCCGGCGACCAGCTGGTCGTCGACGGCGAGGTGGTCGAGGCCCAGGGTCTCGAACTCGACGAGTCGCTGCTGACGGGTGAGTCGGATGCCGTGCACAAGGTGCCCGGCTCGACGGTGATGTCGGGCAGCTTCGTCGCCTCCGGCTCCGGCTCCTACCGTGCGACGAAGGTCGGCCGCGACGCCTACGCGGCGCGACTCGCGGAAGAGGCGAGCAAGTTCACGCTCGTGAAGTCGGAGCTGAACGCGGGCATCAACAAGATCCTGCGTTTCATCACCTACCTGATGATCCCCGCAGGTCTGCTCATCATCTACAACCAGCTCTTCTCCAGCGGCGAGTCGCTCGGCCCCGCGCTGAGCGGCATGGTCGCCGCCCTCGTGCCGATGGTGCCCGAGGGTCTCGTGCTCATGACGTCCATCGCGTTCGCGGTCGGAGTCGTCCGCCTCGGACGTCGTCAGTGCCTCGTGCAGGAGCTGCCGGCGATCGAAGGCCTCGCGCGCGTCGACGTGGTGTGTGCCGACAAGACCGGCACGCTCACCGAGAACGGCATGCGCCTGTCCGATCTCGAGTCCCTCGACGGCAGCGGCCTCGACGAGGCCCGCGCCGCCCTGGCCGCGCTCGCGGCCGACGACCCGCGTCCGAACGCCAGCGTCCTCGCGATCGCCGAGGCGTTCCCCACCGCCCCCGGCTGGGGCGAGCCGACGGCGGTCGCGCCGTTCTCGTCGGCGAAGAAGTGGAGCGGCCAGTCGTACGGCACCCACGGCAACTGGCTGCTCGGCGCACCCGACGTGCTGCTCGACCCCGGCACCGAGGCGGCGCGACGCGCCGAGGAACTCGGCTCGAGCGGGCTGCGGGTGCTGCTCCTCGCATGCAGCGACCGCCCGGTCGACGACGAACTCGCCCCCGGCACGGTCACGCCCGTCGCGCTCGTCGTCCTCGAACAGCGGGTGCGCCCGGACGCGAAGCCGACCCTCGAGTACTTCGCCGGCCAGCAGGTCGACGTCAAGGTCATCTCCGGCGACAACGCGATCGCCGTCGGTGCGGTCGCCTCGTCGCTCGGCCTGCCGGGTAGCGCGTCTCCCATCGACGCGCGTTCCCTGCCGGAGGGCGAGAACGAACTCGCCGACGTCGTCGAAGGCTCGACGACCTTCGGCCGGGTCCGTCCCGATCAGAAGCGCTCGATGGTCGGCGCGCTGCAGTCGCGCGGTCACACCGTCGCGATGACCGGCGACGGCGTCAACGACGTGCTCGCCCTCAAGGACGCCGACATCGGAGTCGCGATGGGGTCGGGCAGTCCCGCGACCCGCGCGGTCGCACAGATCGTCCTTCTCGACAACAAGTTCGCGACGCTGCCCTACGTGGTGGCCGAGGGTCGCCGGGTCATCGGCAACATCGAACGCGTCTCCAACCTGTTCCTCACCAAGACGGTGTACTCGGTGCTGCTCGCCTTCCTGGTGGGCGTGTCGGGTGTGCTGTCGCAGGTGTTCGACTTCGAGCCGTTGCCCTATCCGTTCCTGCCCCGGCACGTGACGATCGCGGCGTGGTTCACCATCGGCATCCCCGCCTTCCTGCTGTCGCTGGCACCGAACAACGAGCGGGCACGCTCGGGCTTCGTCTCCCGCGTGATGCGACTGGCGATCCCCTCGGGCGTGGTCGTCGGTGTGGCGACCTTCGTCTGTTACGTGCTCGTCTACGGCGGCCCGGAGCAGACCGAGCAGCAGAAGATCCAGGCCGGCACCTCGGCCCTGATCACCCTGCTGATCATCGCGCTGTGGGTGCTCGCCGTGGTCGCCCGCCCGTACCAGTGGTGGAAGATCGTGCTGCTCGCCGGTTCGGTGCTCGGTTACGTGATCCTGTTCTCCGTGCCGTTCACCCGGGAGTTCTTCGCGCTCGATCCGTCGAACGTCGCGTACTCGACGATCGCGGTGACGTGTGGGCTGATCGGAGTCGTCCTCGTCGAGGCCCTGTGGTGGGTGTCGGGACGTCTCCACGGGGAGCATCGCCGCCTGTTCGCCGCCTCCGGCGATCTGCTCCCGGGCGTACACTGACCCGCAGCGCACGGATCGGTGCGCCCGAACCTCACAGCGATCCGACGAGGGAAGGACCGAACGATGGGTTTCATGGATTCGGTGAAGGGCCTTGTGAACAAGGGCAAGGACTACGCCTCGAAGAACCCCGACAAGGCCGATCAGTTCATCGAGAAGGTCGGAGACCAGGTGGACGGACGTACCGGCGGGAAGTACACCCAGCACGTCGACAAGGCGCAGGACGCCGCCCGTCAGCATCTGGGTACCACCGACAATCCCGAACCGGGCGCGCAGCCCGGACCCGGCGGGGAGCCCGGTCCGGAGGGTGGTCCCGGACCCGAAGCGCAACCGGGTCCGCGTCAGCCCTGATCGAGGCAGGGGCGGCAGCCCCGTTCACGGCAGGTATGGCAGTACGGCGTCGCCGAAGGTGTCGATGAACGGGCGCTGATCCGGCCCCACATGGTGCAGATAGATCTCGTCGAAACCGAGTTCGGCGAATCCGCACAAGCGGTCGACGTGTTCGGCGGGATCGTCGGACACGATCACCGCGCCCTCGAGAGCGCCGTCGTCGAGTTCGGCGGCGTGGGCCTCGAATTCCTCGGGCGTGGCGAGTTCTGCCATGAGTTCCGGCGGTAGGGCGTTCGTCGCCCACTGTTCCCGCGCGATCTCCCGAGCGCGTTCCCGCGTGGGCGCCCAACTCAGATGGACCTGCAGCACGGTCCGTCCGCGTCCGCCCCCGTCGCGGTAGGCGCCGAGGATCCGCCGCAGGTCCTCGAGCGGGGCGTTCACGGTGACGAGACCGTCGACCCGGTCGGCGAAACGACCGGCCGTCTCGGGAGTCAGTGCGGGAAGCAGAATGTCGGGAGGAGTCTCCGGCCGGTCCCAGACCCGTCCGCGGTCGACCTTCACCGCGCCGTCGTGGTCGACGACTTCGCCTGCGTGCAGGCGTCGCACGATGTCGAGGTTCTCACCGAGGAGTTGCTGCCGTTCCTCCTTGGATGGCCAGGCGACTCCGGACATGCGTTCGTTGCAGTGCTCGCCGCTGCCGAGTGCGAACCAGAAGCGCTGCGGGAACATCGATGCCAGAGTGGCGGTGGCCTGGGCGGTGACGACCGGGTGGTAGCGGAAGCCGGTCGCGGTGACGACACCGAAACGTAGGTCCGTGGTGGCCAGGGCCGCTCCGAGCCACGACCACGCGAACCCCGAGTGCCCCTGGCGACGCGACCACGGTTCGATGTGGTCCGAGCACATGGCCGCCCCGAAACCGGCCGCTTCCGCGAGCCGGACGTCCTCGAGCAGGCGGGATGGGGACGCCTGTTCGTGTGAGGCGTGAAAACCTATCAGCGTCATACCTGTCCGCTCCTCCGGTCGATCGGCGATCAGTACTTCTTCGATGAGGGTCAGTGCAGCCGTCATGAGTGCGAGATTGGCTCAGTCCCTGGGGGGAGATTGCCGAGGAAGGTGCCGTCCTCGGCAATCATCTCCGAGTACAGGCCCGGGCGAACACCTTCGCGTCGGCGCCCCGATCGCGCACCACGCGGAGCAACCAGCTCATCGCGGCGTGCACCTCCTCGCGATCGCCGAGACGGATCAACGCGTGCAGGGTGTAGGCGGCGTCGCGCACCCAGGCGAAACGGTAGTCCCAGTTCTTCTCGCCGTCCGGGATTTCCGGAACGGACGAAGCCGCCGCCGATCGAGCGGCGGGCGAGCTCACCCCACGGCAACCGCCCGGCGACGCCCGTGTCGATCGAATCGGTCACGCGGACCCGGTCCTGCGCGGTGGTGAAGACGGTGCTCAGCACGTTCGTACCCGTCACGTATGCGCGTTCTACGGTGAACTCGGCGACAGGCTGCAACTCGACGGAACCGCCCGCCGGTGCATCGAGCAGTCGTGCGAAGACCGGGTGCGAATCGAGGAGCGGAACCGGATACCAGTCCACCGAACCGTCCTCGGCGACGAGGGCGACGGTGTCACCGTCACCCAGCGCGGCATAGGTGCGCAGGTCCGCATAGCCGTCGTCGTCGCGGGCTGGGATCACACGCACTCCTCGCTGGGGCCGGGTACACGGCGGTCGATCGGTTGCATACCCCGGCTGCGTCGGGGCAAACGACCTGCCGGTCTCGCTGCGAGATCGGGTGTGCGGGCGCGTCGTGGAAGCAGGAGGGGCGGGGCGAACGGCATCCGGCAGGGTGGCCGAAGAAGAAGACGTGGCCGCCGTGTATCCGGGATTCGTTGTGCCACAGCGAATTTTTCACATCTTCTCGACATTGTGCAGGTAAGGGCGTGCAGCTATCGTGCGCCGTATACGTGGTGCAGACATCACCCGTCGTGCGACGACGAAGGGATCGGACGATGACCGCAGCGGCCTATGCCGAGTTCCTGCCCGAGAACTACCGATCGGCCTGTCGAGAACCGGAGTCCACCTGGTGGGACTGGCGCGGTCGCCGCGTCCACATCGCCCGCAACCCTCGCCCCGATGCTCCGGTGCGCGTGATGGGAATCCACGGCGCGGGCGGCCATTCCGCGGCGCTCTGGTCGTTCGCCTCGCTGGCCGCGGACGACGACGTGGACATCCTCTTCCCCGACATGCCCGTCTACGGACGGACCGTCGAACCCCGTCCCTCGCAGGTCCGGTACTGCGATTGGATCGACCTGCTCTGCGACCTCGTCGCAGCCGAACGCGCCGACGATCCCCGGCCGCTGGTCCTCTTCGGCGCGAGTATGGGCGGGATGATGGCCTACGAGGTCGCGGCCCGCACCGGACAGGTGGCCGCGGTGGTCGCGACCTGCCTCCTCGACCCCGGCGACCCCCAGGGGCGGGTAGCCGCAGCCCGATGGGGCTTCGCCGGAAAGGTGGCACCGTCGCTTCTGCCGCCCGTGGCCCGGGTGGCAGGTGATCTCCGACTGCCGATCAGATGGCTCGTGCGGATGAACCGGATGAGCAACGACCCCGACCTCACGCGCATGTGCGAGTCGGACCCGCTCGGGGGAGGAGTCCGGATCCCGCTGGGATTTCTGGCCGACTGGTTCACCTACCCGCATGCCGCGCCCGAGGACTTCACCGCAGCCCCGGTCACGCTCGTGCACCCGGCCGCCGACCGCTGGACCCCACCGGAGCCCAGCCTGCGGTTCCTCGACCGCATCTCCGCGCCGACGCAGGCCGTCCTGCTCGAGAACTGCGGGCACTGGCCGATCGAGGAGCCCGGACTCACTCGGCTGATCGCCACGACGCGTGCCGTCATCACCGGGGTGGCCGCACAAGGGTGATCACGGATCCGGCACCCGACTGCGGGTTCGCTTCGGCCGGCCGCCGGCTGTGTCACCATCACACCGTGAACCGGACACCTGGCACGGTGCCGTCGCGATGAACGGCGCGTGGATCCTGCTGGTCGTCATCGCCGGAATCGCGGTGACGGCCGTCGCGTCGCGACGCGACCTGCAGGCCCCGCTCGTGCTCGTCACCGTCGGAGCACTGGTGTCGTTCGCACCGGGTCTGCCGCGGCTCGAACTGGACCCGGACATCATCCTCGGGGTCGTCCTGCCGCCGCTGCTGTATTCGTCGGCCCTGCGGTTCTCGGTTCCCACCTTCCGGCAGTACCTGCCGTCGATCCTGCGGCTCGGCATCTACACCGTGCTCGTCACGGCGTTCGTCGTGGCGTGGACGGCGTCCGCGATGATGGCGACGCTGACCTTCGGTGCGGCACTCGCTCTCGGCGCGGTCGTCGCACCGACCGACGCGGTCAGTGCCGTCGCCGTGGGACAGCGACTCGGACTGCCGAAACGGGTCATCGCGGTGCTGACCGGGGAAGGTCTGGTCAACGACGCCACCGCCCTGACCCTGTTCACCGTGGCGATCTCGGCCGTCACCGGCACACACATCCTCGCCGACTCCCCGTTCCTGTTCTTCCTCTACGAGGTCGCGGGCGGGATCGCCGTCGGCCTGGTGCTCGCGTACGCCGTCCACCTGATCCGCGCCCGGATGTACGACTCGCCGCTCGAGACCGTGCTGGGGCTGGTGCTGCCGTTCGCGGCCTATCTCGCCGCCGAGGAGGTCCACGCCTCGGGAGTGCTCGCCGTCGTCGCCGCCGGACTGTTCCTCGGGCACCGCGCCACCGAGGTCTCGGTGAGCACGCGGCTGCAGGAACGCGCGGTGTGGAAGAGCGTCGACGTGGTGCTCGAGACCTTCGTCTTCGCCTATATGGGTCTGCAATTCCGGTTCGTCCTCGACGACGTCCGCGACAGCGGTACCGACCTGCATGTCGCGTTGCTGGGCGCGGTCGTGATCCTGCTCGTCGTCATGCTCGTGCGACCCGCGTGGGGTCTGCTGCACTGGGGCCGGCGCGCACTCGTGCGCCGCGCCGGATCCGAACGTCTCGGCCGCGACCAGCTGAATTTCCGGGAACACGTCGTGGTGTCCTGGGCGGGCATGCGGGGAGTTGTCACTCTCGCGGCCGCCGGCGGGGTGCCCGTGGTGATCGCGTCGGGTGCCGACTTCCCCGGTCGCGAGATGATCCAGATCTCCGCGCTGGTCGTCGCCATCGGCACACTGCTCATCCAGGGAGCGACCATGCCGTGGCTCATCCGCAGACTCGACGTCACCGACCCCTACGAGCGGCTGCGGACCGAGGAACAGATGGCGGTGGCCCGCAGGATCTCGGCGGAGTCCAGCGACCGTGTGCTCACCGAACTCGCCGCGCAGCCGCCCGACGGTGTGGATCCGGAGATCTACGACAGGCTGCTGGCCAAAGCACGCACGTCGCTGCGGTCGCGGCAGGAGGCGGAGACCGTCGAGGACACCGCGGAGGACGCCGGAACACGACTGGCCGCGTTGTTCGACGACATCCGGCGGGCATCCCTGCAGGCGCGACGCCAGGCCCTCATCGACGCTCGCGATCGGGGTGAACTCGACGACGAGATCCTCCGCGACGTGCTCGAGAGCCTGGACATCGACGAAGCGGCGGTGGAGGAGCGCATCCGCCGCCGTCGTTGGGACGACAGTGCACAACGGTAGGACGAGACAGTGCACAACGGTAGGACGACAGTGCACAACGGTGGGACAACCGGGCGCAACGGTAGACTTTCCGCAAGTGAACACCCCGCACGGCCCGGAACAGGTGCCGCACGATCCCCGCACCGACGTCTCCGTTCGGTTCGCTCTCCGGTCACCTGCTCGTCTGAAGACCGAACTCCTGGCCGGCCTGGTCGTGGCGCTCGCCCTGATCCCGGAAGCCATCGCCTTCTCCGTGATCGCCGGCGTCGACCCCCGGGTCGGGCTGTTCGCCTCGGTGACCATGGCCATCACCATCGCGATCGTCGGGGGACGGCCCGCGATGATCTCGGCGGCGACCGCGGCCGTGGCACTCGTGATCGCCCCGGTGTCCGAGCAGTACGGGGTGGACCATCTCATCGCGACGGTGATCCTCGGCGGCGTCTTCCAGGTGCTGCTCAGCTTCCTCGGCGTCGCCAAGCTCATGCGGTTCGTGCCGCGCAGCGTCATGGTCGGCTTCGTCAACTCGCTCGCGATCCTCGTCTTCGTCGCCCAGATCCCGCACCTCGTGGACGTGCCGTGGATGGTCTACCCGCTGGTGGCGGCAGGTCTGCTGGTGCTGGTGTTCCTCCCGAAGATCACCGAGGCCGTGCCGGCTCCGCTCGTCACGATCGTGCTCCTCACCGTCGTGACCGTGGCCTTCTCGCTGAACGTGCCGGACGTCGCGGACCAGGGTGAACTTCCCGAGAGCCTGCCCACCCTCTTCTTCCCGGACGTGCCGCTGACCTTCGAGACCCTCCGGATCCTCGCGCCGTATGCGCTCGCGATGGCCTTCGTCGGCCTCATGGAATCGCTGATGACGGCCAAGCTCGTCGACGACATCACCGACACCCGGTCGGACAAGACCCGCGAGGGCTGGGGCCAGGGCGTCGCCAACATCGTGACCGGGTTCTTCGGTGGCATGGGCGGCTGCGCCGTCGTCGGCCAAACCATGATGAACGTCAAGGTCTCCGGGGCACGGACCCGTCTGTCCACCCTGGCGGCCGGCGTGTTCCTGCTGATCCTCGTGGTCGCGCTCGGCGACATCGTCGGTCTGGTTCCGATGGCCGCCCTCGTCGCCGTGATGATCATGGTGTCGATCGCGACGGTCGACTGGCACAGCGTGCACCCGCGGACGCTGCGGTTGATGCCGCTCAGTGAGACCGTCGTCATGGTCGTCACCGTCGTGGCCACGGTGAGCACCGGCAACCTCGCGATCGGGGTGTCGCTCGGAGTGCTCACCGCGATGGTGCTGTTCGCCCGCCGGGTCGCGCACATGACCACGGTCGAGAGGACCCTCACGAGCGACGACACGTGCACCTACCGGGTCACGGGGGAACTGTTCTGGGCGTCGAGCAACGATCTCGTCTTCCAGTTCGACTACATCGGCGACCCGGAGAACGTCGTCGTCGACCTCACCGCCGCCGACATCTGGGACGCGTCCACCGTCGCGACCTTCGATGCGATCCAGCAGAAGTACGCGGCCAAAGGCAAGACGGTCACCATCGTCGGACTGGACGGCGCGAGCCTAGAACGCCTCCGCCGGTTGTCCGGCCGACTCGGTGGGGAGAACTGACTGCGCATCCCGGGAGCAGACTGCCGTTGTCGAGGCGCAACTCGACGGCGATCGATTCGACGTAACGTGAGCGCATGATCGCGATCGAGCTCGCCGCGGTGGTACTGCTCCTGGTGCTGGTCGTGGTCTCGGTGGTGCTGTGGACCCGGCGGGTGGTCACCACACCCGCCGAACGCGCGGTCCACGCGACCCTGCACACGGCGTCCCTCGCGGCGCGCCCCCTGCGCGCCGGGCTCGACGCGTCGTCCGCGAAGGAGGCCGCTCCGCACCTGCGGATGCTGCTGGCCGAAGCGCGCGCGGTGGCGCTGCTGGACGAGAACGGCGCCCTGCTCGCCTGGGACGGCCCGTTCGAGGAACTGACGGACGCGATGATCACCGCCGCGGGCCGTGCCGTCGCCGACAAGCGTCGCGTGCTCGTCGGGCACCACGACCTGCGACGAGACCACGGCGACCTCGCGGCCCGCGCACTGATCGCCCAGCCGCTCGTCGTGGAGGAGATGGGTGTGGCGGGGGTGCTCGGCGTCGTGACGACCGTCGAACCCGGCCCGGCGCTGCTCGGCGCGATCACCGAGGTGGCGCGGTACGCGTGCAGTCAGATCGAGCTGGCCGAACTCGATGCCTCCCGCGCCCGGCTCGACCGCGCGGAGGTCCGCGCGCTGCGCGCCCAGATCAGTCCGCACTTCATCTACAACGCGCTCAACACGGTGGCGTCGTTCGTCCGGACCGACCCGGACCGGGCCCGCGAACTGCTGCTGGATTTCGCCGACTTCACCCGCTACTCGTTCCGCGCGGCCGGTGAGTACACCCTGCTCGCCGACGAACTGCGCAACATCGACCGGTACCTGACGCTCGAACGTGCCCGCTTCGGCAACGCCCTCGAGGTGCGCCTGCAGATCGCGCCCGAGGTGCTCAACGTGACGCTGCCCTTCCTCGCTCTGCAGCCGCTCGTCGAGAACGCCGTGCGGCACGGGATCGCGGGCAAGGAAACTCGCACGGGCACGATCACCATCACCGCGGCGGACGAGGGCACCGACTGCGTCATCAGCGTCGAGGACGACGGGATCGGCATGGACCCGGACCTGCTGCGATCGGGCACGCTCGACGCGATCGCCGAGAGCGAGCACGGCAGCGGTGTCCGCGAGTCCGCGCACGTGGGTCTCGCCAACGTCGACGACCGGCTGCGTGCGGCCTTCGGTAACGACTACGGCCTCGTCGTCGAGACCGCGCCGGGGGCCGGCACCCGGGTGAGCATGCGCGTGCCGAAGTTCAGGGCGGGTATCCGGCCGTGAGGAACACCGGGCATGGCACGATGGATTCGCCGTGAACGAGATCACAGACAACCTGACCGTGCTGGCGGTCGACGACGAACCGCCCGCCCTCGACGAGCTGGCCTACCTGCTGCGCGCGCAGGAGGAGATCGGCGTCGTCCACACCGCGGGAGACGCGACGACCGCTCTGCGCGTGCTGCGCGACGGAGGCATCGACGCGGTTTTCCTCGACATCAACATGCCCGGACTCGACGGGCTGGAACTCGCAGGCATCCTGCGCAATTTCGCGGTGTCCCCGGCCGTGGTGTTCGTGACCGCGCACGACGATCGCGCGGTCTCGGCGTTCGACCTCGGCGCCGTCGATTACGTCCTCAAGCCGCTGCGGGAGGAACGACTCGCCGAAGCGGTCCGGCGGATCGCCGAACGTAGCCGACCCGCGGCGCAGGCCGCATCCGACACCGGCCAGAGCGACGACGTGATCCCGGTCGAGCTCGGCGGTGTCACCACGCTCGTGCCGCGCTCGTCGGTCCACTGGGTCGAAGCCGAGGGCGACTACGCGCGACTGCACACCGCGACCGGTTCGCACCTGGTGCGGATCCCGATATCGACGCTCGAGAGCCGCTGGGCCGATGCCGGCTTCCTGCGCGTGCACCGCTCCTTTCTCGTGGCGCTGCCGCTCGTCACCGGTATCCGCAGTGTGGGTTCGGGTCTCGTCGTGTGCCTGCGCAGCGACAGCAACTCCCCGCCCGTCGAACTGCCGGTCAGCCGCCGGCACACGCGGGAACTCAAGGACCGGCTCATCCGCGGTCCGATGCAGTCGTGGACGTCGCGATGAGCACCACCGGCGGATCGCCCCCGCAGCGGCAGCGTGTTGTCCTCGCCGAACGGCGCGGGGCGCGCATGGTCCGCACCCGGGTCGAGGTGCAGCAACAGACCGAGGTGGGCGACGCGATGGTCCGCGGGCTGGTCCGGGCACAGCTCGGGCTCGCCCTGCGGGTCGCGCTGTTCACCGTGTGCCTGCTGGGCAGCATTCCGGTGCTGTTCCATGTCGCTCCCGGTCTCGCCGTGGTGACGGTCCTCGGGATCCGCCTGCCGTGGGTGTTGCTCGGTGTGGTCGGTTATCCGATCCTGCTCGGTATCGCGTGGGTGTATCTGCGCCTCGCCGAACGCAACGAGCAGGATTTCACCGACCTCACCGACGATTGACGACCCCGTGAGCGGATCGATTCCCGTCGTCACCGTCGTCGGTCTCGTCGCCGCGGCGATCGCCACCGTCGCGATCGGTGTGTACGGCGTGCGGATGGCGCGCACCACCTCGGACTTCCTCGTCGCCTCCCGCAGCGTCGGGCCACGCTGGAACGCCGCAGCCATCTCCGGTGAATACCTCTCGGCGGCATCCTTTCTCGGGGTGGCCGGGCTCGTCGCGAAGTTCGGTGCCGATGCCCTGTGGTATCCCGTCGGTTTCACGGCCGGCTATCTGGGTCTGCTGCTGTTCGTCGCTGCGCCGCTGCGACGTTCGGGTGCCTACACCGTCCCGGACTTCGCGGAGTTCCGGCTGGGGGAGAAGTGGCTGCGCACGCTGTCGATGATGGTCGTGGCGATCATCTGCATCCTGTATCTGGTGCCGCAGTTCCAGGGCGCGGGACTCACGCTCAACATCCTTCTGGGAGTGCCCGACTGGGTGGGCGTCGCCGTGGTCGGGGTGATCGTCGTGGCCAACGTGGTCGGCGGTGGGATGCGCTCGATCACGTTCGTGCAGGCCTTCCAGTACTGGCTCAAGCTCACCGCGGTCGCCCTGCCCGCACTGGTCCTCACGTTGCACTTCGTCGGCGACCACCGGGTCGTCGACGAACCCGTGCCGCCCACCGTCGCGGAGATCACGACCGTCGACGTGACGATCGACGTGGTCGTGCAGGTCGCCGAGCCGTTGCCGGTCGTGGTGACCGGGGAGATCGACGGCCGATCGGTCGCAGGTGACTTCGAACTCGAGCCGGGAGAGCACGTCCTCGGGGCAGGCACCGAACTCGTCCTCGATGCCGGTTCTCCGGTGCCGGTGGTGGCCGGTGCGCCGACCGACAACGACAGCTGGGCGTCGCCGGGGGCCGGATTGGGGGCGAGCAGCGAACATCCGTTGTTCCAGGTCTACTCGCTGATGCTTGCGACCTTCCTCGGAACCATGGGTCTGCCGCACGTGCTGGTGCGCTTCTACACGAACCCGGACGGTCGCGCGGCGCGCATGACGTCCTTTGCCGTGATCGGGCTGCTCGGGCTGTTCTATCTGTTCCCGACGCTGCTCGGAGTGTTCGCGCGCCTGTACGTCCCACAGTTGCTCATCACGGGACGGTCGGACGCCGCGGTGCTCTTGCTGCCGGGATCGGTGCTGTCCGGCTGGGGAGGGCAGTTGCTCGCGGCCCTCGTAGCCTCGGGCGCGATCGCGGCCTTCCTGTCGACCTCCTCCGGGTTGCTGGTCAGTGTCGCGGGCGTGCTGTCCACGGACGTGCTGCGCGGACGGGTGCGCGACTTCCGGATCGCCGCGGTGCTCGCGGGCGTGGTGCCGCTCGTGCTGGCGCTGTCGGTGACCTCGCTCGACCTGTCGCGTTCGGTGGGACAGGTCTTCGCGATCGCTGCGTCGACGCTGTGTCCGCTGCTGGTCCTGGGGATCTGGTGGCGTGGCCTCACCGCGATCGGTGCCGCGGCAGGGATGGTCGTCGGTGGTCTCGTTGCGGGGGGCGCCGCCCTGGCCACCGTACTGCTGCCGATCGATCCGTCGGTGGCCGCAGGGTGGCCGACGGTGCTCTCTGCCTATCCTGCGGCGTTGAGCGTGCCGCTGGCGTTCGTCACGATGATCGCGGTGAGCGTGCTGACGCGTCGCCGGATCCCGCGCGACGTCGGCAGGACCTTCTCTCGCATGCACGTGCCCGAGCGGCTCGGCATGGGCCGCGACCGCGAACTCGGAGCGTTCGGCGACCGGGGGCGGGGACCCGGGGAGAGGCGCCGTTCGTCGCGGTGACGTGACCGTTCGTCGCACGAGGACACCCCTCGTCGTTCCATCTCTTGCCTCCTCTGTTCGTGTGACAGCCGTCTCATTAGCGTTGTGATCATCCTCACCTCACACGACGACCAAGGAGTCGGTAGTGACCACAGCACCACTCAGCGAGAGTGGCGTACCCCAGCAGCGACGGATACCGACGCCGCAGGAGTTCGTCACGATGCAGGAGAGCCCGGAGTTCCAGGAACTGCGCAGCCGTCTGCGCCGTTTCGTGTTCCCGGTGACGGCGTTCTTCCTGGCCTGGTACGCCCTGTACGTCCTGCTCGCCACCTACGCGGACGAGTTCATGGCGACGAAGGTCATCGGCAACATCAACGTCGGGCTGATCCTGGGTCTCGGCCAGTTCGTCACGACCTTCGTGATCACCGCCGTCTACGTGAAGTTCGCCGGCCGTGAGCTGGATCCGCGTTCCGCCGCGATCCGCGAGGAACTGGAAGGACCGCAGCAGTGACCGTTCTCGCGCAGAGTGGGGCCGACGTCGGTAACCCGATCCTCAACATCGCCATCTTCGTCGCGTTCGTCGTCGTGACGATGGGCCTGGTCATCAAGGCCAGCCGCACGACGAAGAAGGCCTCCGACTTCTACACCGGCGGTGGCCAGTTCTCCGGGCCGCAGAACGGCTTCGCCATCGCCGGCGATTACCTGTCGGCCGCGTCGTTCCTCGGTATCGCCGGTGCGATCGCCGTCTACGGATACGACGGCTTCCTGTACTCGATCGGCTTCCTCGTCGCATGGCTCGTCGCCCTACTGCTCGTCGCCGAACTGCTCCGCAACACCGGCCGGTTCACGATGGCCGACGTGCTGAGCTTCCGGCTCAAGGAACGCCCCGTCCGCATGGCGGCGGCGCTCTCGACCCTCGCGGTGTCGCTGTTCTATCTGCTCGCACAGATGGCCGGCGCCGGCGGACTCGTCGCGCTGCTGCTCGACATCGAGGGCAAGGCCGGCCAGGCGATCGTCGTCGCGGTCGTCGGTGTGCTCATGATCGTGTACGTGCTCATCGGCGGCATGAAGGGCACGACCTACGTGCAGATGGTCAAGGCCGTGCTGCTCGTCGCCGGGGCGGGCCTGATGTTCGTGCTCGTCCTGTTCGCGGTGCGGGGCAACTTCTCGCAGCTGCTCGCCGACGCTCAGGCGATGGTGTCGAGCTCGTCGAACGAGGCCGTCGCGCAGCGTGACGTGCTCGCTCCCGGTGCCAAGTACGGCATCAGCAACATGACGCAGATCGACTTCCTCTCGCTCGGTCTCGCGCTGGTCCTCGGCACCGCGGGCCTGCCGCACGTGCTGATGCGCTTCTACACCGTGCCGACCGCCAAGGAAGCACGTCGTTCGGTCACCTGGGCCATCGCCCTCATCGGCGCCTTCTACCTGTTCACCCTGGTGCTCGGTTACGGTGCCGCGAAGATGGTCGGCCCCGACGCGATCCTCGGCGCTCCCGGCAAGGAGAACTCTGCGGCTCCGTTGCTGGCCTTCGAACTCGGCGGCACTCTGTTCCTGGCGATCATCTCGGCCGTCGCCTTCGCCACGATCCTTGCGGTCGTCGCCGGCCTGGCCATCACCGCCTCGGCATCCTTCGCCCACGACATCTACGCCAGTGTCATCAAGCGTGGCAACGCCACCGAGGACGAGCAGGTGCGGGTCTCGCGGATCACGGTCGTCGTGATCGGTCTGGTGGCGATCGTCCTCGGTATCCTCGCCATGGGACAGAACATCGCCTTCCTGGTGGCCCTGGCCTTCGCGGTCGCCGCCTCGGCGAACCTGCCCACCCTGCTGTACTCGCTGTTCTGGCGGAAGTTCAACACGACCGGCGCCCTGTTCAGCATCTACGGCGGTCTGATCAGCTGCCTCGTGCTCATCGTGTTTTCCCCGGCGGTGTCCGGTGCACCCTCGGCGATGTTCCCGAACGTGGACTTCTCCTGGTTCCCTCTGTCGAACCCGGGCATCGTGTCCATCCCGCTCGCGTTCGTCCTCGGCATCGTCGGCACCTTCGTCGGACGCCGCAAGCAGGAGGACCGGTACAAGCAGGCGGAGATGGAGGTCCGCTCGCTCACCGGCGTCGGTGTGGAGAAGGCCGTCTCCCACTGATCCTCTGCGCCGCGTGGCNCGAGCCGGGGGCGGGCCACCGTCGTGTCGGGGCGCCCCGCCGGCGGAACGGACCGTCTACTGTTGCGGACCATGGCGAAACTCGAAGTGTCCACCGACCTTCCGCTCGACCCACACGCAGCGTGGGAGCACGCCTCCCGCCTCGAGTCGTTCGGGGAGTGGCTGAGCATCCACGACAGGTGGCGCAGCGACCTGCCGGACACCCTCGCCGAGGGCACCACCCTGCAGTCGGTGGTATCCGTCAAGGGCATGCGCAACCGCGTCACGTGGACCATCGTCGAACTGGACGCGCCGCACCACGTGGTGCTGAAGGGGACCGGCAAGGGAGGTACGAAGTTCTCCATGCGACTCGCCGTTGCAGCTCGCGGGGACGGTTCGACGCTGTCGATGAAGATCGACCTCGGCGGTGCGCCCCTGTTCGGTCCGATCGGATCGGGGGTTGCGCGCGTCCTGCACGGCGACCTGCAGTCGTCGCTCGACACCTTCGCACGCCGCTACGGCGGGAACTGACGCCTCTGGCGCAGCGTGAACCACGGACGGCTTCGTGGTGGCCCCACCCGATCTCATCGAGTCGGGACATGATGATCCGATGCGGCTGCGCTCCGACGGTGCAGCCGCTCCACGCCGCTTGCGTACCAACGCTTACCGAAGATCAGCGCCACGATCGCGAGTGCGTACACCAGCGGGGTCAGTTGCAGCGCGGCGAGTAGACCCAGACGGTCGGCGAGGATCCCGACGACGAACGGTCCGGTCGCCAGCCCCAGGACGTTGTTGGCGACCGTGAGGGTACCGAGCGCGGAAGCGCGCACCGACTCGTGCGTCAGTCGTGCCACCATGGCTGCAGTGGGACCCGAGGAGCCGGCGGCGAAGAATGCGCCGATCCCGATGAGGATCAATTGCGCCGGGCCGGGTGCCAGCTGGAATCCGATGCCGAGTGACGCGAGCGAGACGACGCAGAACGCAATAGCGCTGGTCCACTTCGCCGACGGGTTCGTGCGGCTGACCCGGTCGGTGATCATCCCGCACATCACCATGCCTGTGCCGATCAGCAGGACGAAGATCGACGCGACCATCCCCGCCTTGTCGGGGGCGAGGCCGTACTCGCGATTGAAGAAGCTGGGCGTCCAGGCCAGCAACACGGCGGCGGTGAACATCTGCAGGCCGCCACCGAGGTAAGCGCACCACACGGCGGGGCTGGTGAACAGCGTCGAGATCGGTACCCGGACGTTCGGTCCATCGGGACGAACGGATGGTTCGGACGGCGCTGAGTCCTGACCGACCTTGTGCGCTGACAACCTGTCTTCGGTGACCAGGGCGCGGAACAGGGCGACGAGGATCAGGCCCAGCACCGCCATGGCTGCGAACGACCACCGCCAGCTCAGGTGCACCGCGATGACGCCACCGAGCGCGACGCCGATGACCGAACCGAACGAGCCGCCGGCCATGAAGGCACCGCTGAGTGCGGAATGGACGCGCGGGACGAAAACGCTCAGGATCACGGCGATTCCGACACTGCCGTAGGCGGCTTCGCCGACTCCGACCAGGAAGCGGGCGATGAGGAGCTGTTCGTAGTTGGCCGCCACGGCACAGAACAGTGTCGCGATACTCCAGATCACCGCCATCAGGGTGAGGCTCCGTACCCGGCCCCACCGATCGGCGAGGAGGGACAGCGGAAAGGTCAACAGGCCCACCATCAGTGCGACGATGCTGGTGAGCGATGCGAGTTGCGAATCCGTCAGTGCCCAATCCGCTCTCAGGAACGGGAAGACCGCGCTGAGCACCTGACGCGACATATAGTCCGAGAGCAGCAGTGCGAACGTCAGCGCGAAGACCAACCAGGGGTATGCGACGCGCCGGCGTCGGTTCTTCTCGGGTGTCGAACCACCGGAATTCGTTACCTCGTCCGGAGATTCGAGGGTGAGTTCGGCAGAGGTGCCGATCGGGGTGGGGAGAATTCCCATAGGAGCTCCTCGATAGAAAAGGGGCGGGTCGGAACCCGAGCAGTTCCACGGGTCTCGCGCGGGGATGGGGGAGGACGGCGGGGCCTGCGCCGGTCCGCAATTGCCGTGGTGCACATCACAGTAGTCGGGATGCGTCGTACTCACTTATCTCGAGGGGACACAGCTCTGTCCATTTCGGGACACTCAGGCTTCGGAGCGCGTGCGCCACTCCCGGGGAGTCATGCCGAATCGGCGCGTGAACCAACGCGAGAACCCGCTCGGGGCCGAGAACGACAACATTTCCGAGATTTCGGCGAAGGTGTGGCGCCCGCTCGTCACCAGCCGCTGGGCGAGTTCGGCCCGGGTGTCGTCGACGACCCGGGTGAAGGTCTGTCCCGATCCGGCCAGGTGCCGGTGAACGGTGCGGCGATCCACACCGAGACTCGCTGCCACCTGGTCGACCGAACAGCGCCCGGTCGGTAACAACAGTTCGACGAGCTCCCGGACCCGCCGCTCGAGCGCGGGGGTCTCGGATGCCGAGAGGTCGTCGAGGACCTGTTGCGAATAACTGCGGAGGACAGGATCGGAGAGGCGATTGGGTAGATCCAGATCGCCGGTGTATACGACGATTCCGGAATATTTGCCGTCGAAAACGAGGGGCGCGTCGAAGACGCGACGGTGCGTGCTGTCGTCGCCGGGCCGGCCGTGTTCGAAACACACCGACACGGGCCGCCAGCGGTCGCCGAGCAGATACTGCAGAAGTTGGTGGATGACGGCGACCGCAAGTTCCGTGGCCTGGCGCACGGGCATGGGTTCGCCCGGTTCGACGCGAAGCACGATCGTCGACAGCCCGTCACGCTCGGTGACGTCGATGAACAGCGCCTCGTTGTACGTGTGCTGGAAACGGATCAACATGCGCAGGGCGCTACGGGCGTTCGGTTCGTCGCGGATGGCCACGCTCAAGGGGCCGAGGGCCGAGAGGCGTCGCCGTTCGGCGAGTCTCAGCGCGAAATCCTGATGGGCGGTGACGGCAGCGGACAGTTCCAGCAAGCGGACGATCGACGCCGCCGGTACCCACCGGTCCTGCAGGTCGAGTCCGGACGGATCCAGCTCGACGCTGCGCAACAGCTCGATCGGATCGACCGAGAGCGAGCGGGCCAGTTCGACGAAACCCGTCAGTCTTGCGTAGCGCGCCAACGGCTTCGGCAGCGTCATCGCGCATCTCCTCGATCTCCCGGCGACCTGAAGGACTGTCCCCGAATGACAACGAATATGTCCCGCAGGGATAAGTATTCCGGATCTGTGCTCGTTAGTCTCGTGTTATCGGCGTCACACCCACTCTGCGCTAGCAGAACGCTCGACATCCAAGGAGAACACAGATGGCACACGCGATCCGCTTCCACGAGACGGGCGGCCCCGACGTCCTCGAATGGGAAGCCGTCGAGGTCGGCGACCCCGGCCCCGGCGAAGTGCGGATCCGGCACGAAGCCGTCGGCCTGAACTTCGCAGACACCTACTTCCGTACCGGGCTGTACCCGGCGCCGTTGCCGGCGGGAATGGGCGTCGAGGCCGCCGGTGTGATCGAGGCGGTCGGCCCCGGCGTCACCGATTTCCACGAAGGCGACCGCGTCACCTACACGGGAAGCCCGCTCGGTGCATACAGCACCGAACGAGTGATGGACGCGGCACACCTCATCGCACTGCCGGACGCAATTCCCTTCGACACCGCGGCCGCGATGACCATGCGCGGCCTGACCGCGGCGTACCTCCTGCGCCGCATCCACCCGCTCGAAGCCGGCGACACGGTCCTGCTGCACGCCGCAGCCGGGGGCGTCGGCCTGATCTTCTGCCAATGGGCGAAACGGTTGGGAATCAACGTCATCGGAACGACGTCCACTGACGAGAAGGCGGAGGTCGCTCGGTCCTACGGTTGTGCCGAGGTCATCGTCCACACCCGTGAGGACATCGCAGAACGAGTGCGCGAGCTGACCGACGGAGCCGGCGTGCCCGTCGTGTTCGACAGCGTCGGGGCCTCGACCCATCGTTCCTCGCTCGATTCCCTCGCCCGCCGAGGCCTGCTCGTCGCGTTCGGAACGGCCTCCGGCCCGATCCCACCGATCAGCGCCATGGACCTCGCGGTCAAGGGCTCGCTGTTCGTCACCCGGCCCGCGCTCGCGGACTACATCGCCGATCCGGTCGAGCGAGCCGAACTGGCGAACGAGCTGTTCGCGCAGGTCGCGGCCGGAGATATCGAGATCGAGATCAACCAGCGATACGCACTCGCCGACGCCGAACGAGCGCACCGCGACCTCGAAGCCGGCATCAGCGTCGGCTCGTCGGTGTTCTCGATCTGACCTTCGGCCCGATCCACCCCCTCACGCTCAGGAGACCGTCATGACCACCTTCGACCACGCCCACGTCCGGGACGAGACATGTCGCCGATTCTCGATGGACGTACGACCGCTGACCGGCAGCATCGGCGCAGAACTGCACGGCGTAGACCTCGCCGAGGTGGCCCGTGACGACGAACGGTTCACAGAACTGAAGGCGCTGCTGCTCGAACACAAGGTGTTGTTCTTCCGGAACCAGGAGATGAGCAGGGCCGAGCACGTCGCGCTCGCCGAGCGTTTCGGCTCGCTCGAGGACCATCCGGTACTCGGCAGCGATCCGGAACATCCCGGCCTGGTTCGCATCTACAAGGACCTCGACAGCCCACCCGAGGCGTTCGAGAACTCCTACCATTGCGATGCCACCTGGCGGGAGAACCCACCCATGGGATCGGTGCTCCGATGCGTCGAAGGTCCCGCCGTCGGTGGCGACACGATCTGGGTGAACATGGCACTCGCCTACGAGCAACTCCCGGGGCACGTGAAGGAACAGATCGCCGGGCTGTGCGCGCGTCACAGCATCGAGGCATCTTTCGGTGGGCGACTGCCGATCGACAAGCGACTCGCTCTGAAGGACCGGTTCCCGGACGCGGAGCACCCCGTCGTCCGCACCCATCCCGAAACGGGGGAGAAGGTCCTCTTCGTCAACAGCTTCACCACACACTTCACGAATTTCCATACGGCACAAAACGTCCGCTGCGGTATCGACTACGCCCCCGGGGCGGGCGAGCTGCTCCGGTACCTGCAGAGCCGGGCGACGATCCCCGAGTACCAGGTCCGGTGGCGATGGACGCCGAACAGCGTGGCGATCTGGGACAACCGGTCCACCCAGCACTACGCGGTCCAGGACTACTGGCCTGCCGTCCGGAGGATGGAGCGCGCCGGAATCGCCGGCGATCGTCCCTTCTGACCTTCGAGAACTTCCTTCCCTCATCACGCACGACCCGATCCACAGGAGACCACGATGCACTTCCACGACGATGCCTTGTTCCCCGAATGCCAGGAGAAGCTGGTCATCACCGCGGCCCCGTACGGACCCGAATGGGAGCCGGAGGATTTCCCGGAAGACCTGCCGCTGACGATGGACGAGCACGTCCAGCAGGCGGTGGACTGCTACGAGGCCGGAGCCACCGTGCTGCACATCCACGTTCGCGAACTCGACGGCAAGGGCAGCAAGCGCCTGTCGAAGTTCAACGAACTGCTCTCCCGCCTGCGCGAAGCGGTGCCGGACATGATCCTGCAGGTCGGAGGATCGATCTCCTTCGCGCCGGAAGGTGAAGGTGCCGAGGCGAAGTGGCTCTCGGACGATGTTCGGCACATGCTCGCCGAACTGGATCCCAAGCCGGACCAGGTGACCATCGCCATCAACACCAGCCAGATGAACATCATGGAGCTCATGACCGCGGACGACATCGCCGGCACCTCGATGGAGCGTCCGGAACTCGCGGTGACCTACCGGGAGATGACCGTGCCCGCCGGGCCGGAATGGGTCGAGGAGCACCTGCGACGCCTGCAGGCCGCCGGCATCCAGCCGCACTTCCAGCTGTCGTCGATCCCGCAGCTCGAGACCGTCGAACGCCTGATTCGACGCGGCATCTACACCGGTCCGCTGAACCTGACCTGGGTGGGGATCGGCGGCGGTTTCGACGGACCGAACCCGTACAACATCATGAACTTCATCCAGCGTGTCCCGGACGGTGCCTGCCTGACACTCGAAACCCTCATGCGTTCGGTGCTGCCGGTCAACACCATGGCCATCGCTATGGGTCTGCACACCCGATGCGGCAACGAGGACACCCTCTGGGGACGCAAGGGCGAGAAGATGACCTCGGTCGAACAGATCCGGCAACTGGTCCGTCTCGCAGACGAACTCGGCCGTGAGGTCGCCACAGGCAAGGAAGCCCGCGAGATCTACCGGATCGGCGAGACCTACCGTGACGCCGACGAGACGCTCGCGAAGCTCGGCTACGCCCCCAACCGCCGCCCGGGTCAGGTCGGCTTCACCCACCACGGCTGACACCCGGCGGCTCGCACCTGCATGGGAATGCTCCGTACGAAGGGAAGTTTCGGAGAGATGAACGACGACACCGAACCGACCGTCATCATCGTGCCCGGCCTGCGCGACCACGTCGCCGACCACTGGCAGACACTGCTCGCAGATCGACTCGACCGGGTACGCACCGTACCTCCGCTCGACCACGACCGGCTGAGCCTGGATGCGCGAATCGCCGCGCTCGACGCGGTCGTCAGCGACGTCGACGGTCCGATCGTGCTGGTCGCGCACAGCGCCGGTGTCCTGATCACCGCGCACTGGGCCCACACATCGAACAGGCCGGTCCTCGGTGCNACACCGGCCGACGTCGAGAAGCCGCTACCCGAGGGGTATCCCACGATCGACGATCTCGACAGGGGCGGCTGGCTTCCGATACCGCGTCGCCGCCTGCCCTTTCCCAGCATCCTCGCGGCGAGCAGCAACGATCCGCTCGCCGACCGGCGTCGGGTCGCGGGATTGGCAGAGGCGTGGGGCAGCCGGTTCGTCGACCTCGGTGCGGTGGGACATCTGAATCCTGCCTCCGGCTTCGGCGACTGGCCTGCCGCCGACGTCCTCCTGCGGGAGCTACTCGGGCGTCCTGCGGCAGCACAGTCCGAGATTACCTCTGTACCGTCCGAACTCTGAAAGCGAGCACGATGCTCAATCTGTCCGTTCTCCTGGAAGATTCCGCCCGCCGGTATCCCGACCGGGACGCCTTGGTGCTGGGGAACACCCGGATCGGCTACGGCGAACTCGACGCCCGAGCGAACCGGGTGGCCAACCTGTTGATCGCGCGTGGAATCGCGCCGGGCGACACCGTGGCGATGTCGATCCCCAACGTGCCGGAGTTCGTGATCGTCTACTACGGCATCCTCAAGGCCGGCGCCGTCGTGGTGCCGTTGAACATCATGCTCAAGGGACATGAAATCGCCTACCATCTGCAGGATTCCGGCGCCCGGGCGTTCTTCTGCTCCGAAGGTGGACCTGACCTGCCTATCGGTGAATACGGTCGTGCCGGTTTCGCCGCAGCACCGAAGTGTCGCGACATGTTCGTCGTCGGCGGACTCGATGGTGCGGACAGTCTCGATACTGCGCTGGGGGAAGTATCGGATGTCCGTTCGTCGGTGGTACGTGATCCGCAGGACACGGCGGTGATCCTCTACACCAGCGGAACCACAGGAAAACCGAAGGGAGCCTGCCTTTCCCACTCGAACATGGTGACGAACGCGCTCACCGCGAACCGTCTGTTCGACAGCAGTCCGATGTGTACCGACACGTACCTGGTGACCTTGCCGCTGTTCCACTCCTTCGGTCAGACCGTGACCATGAATGCGGGACTGTCGGTCGGGGCCACGCTGGTTCTCCTGCCGCGTTTCGATGCCCGCACCGCACTGACACTGATGATCGAGGAGGACGTCACCGTTTTCGCCGGGGTCCCGACGATGTACTGGGCTCTGCTCGATGCGGTGGACGAGACGGTCGACGTGCAACCGATCGCCGCGACGATGCGCCGGGCGATCTCCGGTGGCGCCGCCCTGCCCGTCGACATCCTCACCCGGTTCTCCGAGCGCTTCGGTGTCCGGATCCTCGAGGGCTACGGGCTGTCCGAGACGTCTCCGCTCGCGTTGTTCAGCGATCCGGAACGTGACCCACGTCCCGGATCGATCGGAGTCCCGGTGTGGGGAGTCGAGGCCCGCCTCGTCGACGCCGACTGGAACACCGTCACAGCTACCGACACGATCGGGGAACTCGCCCTGCGCGGACACAATGTCATGTCCGGATATCACGGCCGGCCGGATGCCACCGCCGAAGTGATGCGGGACGGTTGGCTGCGTACCGGCGACCTCGCTCGCAGGGATGCGGACGGTTTCTACTACATCGTCGATCGCGCGAAGGATCTGATCGTGCGCGGAGGCTTCAATGTCTACCCCCGAGAGATCGAGGAAGTGCTGATCACCCACGAAGCGGTGTCACTCGCGGCGGTCGTCAGCGTTCCCCACGAGGTGTACGGCGAGGAGGTCGGCGCCTTCGTCATCCTTGAGGCAGGGGCGCAGATCACGGAAGAGGAATTGATCTCCTGGTGCCGCGACCGAATGGCGGGATACAAGTATCCGCGCTCGATCGAGATCGTCACGACGCTTCCGACGACCGCGACGGGCAAGATTCTCAAACGCGAACTCGTCGCCACGGTACGGACGAGCACGGTATCGGCAGGCGTGGTATCGGCGAGCACGACATCTACGGGTCAGGGTTCGCCGGATGTCGGGTGAGGTCGAGGTGACATCGACGCCGCAGGACGTCGTCCGGCCGGAGGCGACGCCGGTGGGTCCGCGTTCCCGCGCGGTTGTCCTCGTCGCAGGTATCGGCGTGTGCGCGGCCGGCGCTGCGATCGCGATCGTGCTCGGTCGGTTGTTTCCCGCCGTGAACCCGATGTTGATCGCGATCGTGCTCGGAGCGCTGGTGGCCAATCTGGTTCCCGTCCCGGCGTGGATCGGCCCCGGCGTGGACTTCTCGACCAAGCGGCTGCTGCGCCTCGGCATCGCCGTGCTCGGCCTCCAACTGGTCTTCCACGACATCCTCACCCTCGGGTGGGGTGTCATCGCGCTCGTCGTGGTCATCGTCGCGGCCGGGATCACCGGGACGATGTACCTGGGGCGGGTCCTCGGACTTTCGTGGACTCAGCGGGTCCTCATCTCGTGCGGATTCTCGATCTGCGGCGCCGCGGCGGTGGCTGCCGCAGACGGAGTCGTCGACGCGAAGCGCAAGGAGGTGATCACCTCGATCGCGTTGGTCGTCGTCTTCGGCACACTGATGATTCCGGGGATTCCGCTGCTGGTGGGAGTTCTGGGGATGGACGACCTGCAGTCCGGCATCCTCGCCGGTGGGTCGATCCACGAGGTCGCGCAGGTGGTCGCTGCCGGAGGCATGATCGGCGGTGGAACTCTCGCGGTCGCCACCGTGGTCAAGCTTGCCCGGGTCCTGATGCTGGCCCCGGTGATGGCATATCTGGGCGTGGTCCGCCGACGGCGCAGTCGCGAGACGGGCGTCCACGAGGACACGGTCGGCCGGCAGCCGCCTCTGGTGCCGGTGTTCGTGATCGGATTCCTGGCAGCGGTGGCGGTGCGGTCCTCCGGACTGCTTCCCGACGTCGTGCTCGAGCACGCCGCGCTCGTGCAATCAGCGCTGTTGACCACGGCCATGTTCGGGTTGGGTCTCGGGGTCCGGGTCGGACTGCTGCGCTCGATCGGGCTGCGACCGTTCGTGCTCGCTGCTGCCTCCACGCTGTGGGTGGTGCTGATCGCCCTCGTCGGTGTCCTCGTGCTGAGCTGACCCCGACCCATACTGTCGGCATCGCCGACGCAGCGAAACATTCGGTGTCGCAGAAAATTCTGCAACGGCAAAACACTCCTCACCCGCACACGATCGTGCCAAGCTCGGAAGAGGTGGTCGGTCCTCGACCCGAGAAGTCCGTCCGGCCCGCGAGGTCGGCTGCCCGGGCGCGCAGGAACGATTGCGAGGTCGAGTCGATGGCCGAGGAACACGAATCGCACCGGGACCCGGTGCCCGCCGATTCCCGCCGGTGGGCGTGGACCGCCGTGGTGGTGCTGATCGTTGCCATCGTGCTTCCGATCGCCGAAGCCGGTCTGCGCGGTGTCGTCGCGCTGTTGCTGGTCGCGGCGGCCGGTGCAGCCCTGGCCGTTGCCGCGGCTTACTGGTTCCTCACCCACCGGGGCGTGATCCGCGGGGCGGCTCTGGCCGTGACCGTCCTCGCGCCTGTGGTCGTGATCGTCGTCTTCGCGGCGTCGGGTCACCTGTGGGTTGCGATCGCGTCGGTGCTGCTCGTCGCCGTGGCGGTCGCGTGCGGGCGCCGCGCCCTGCGGGCCGATCGCGTGAGTCCGCAGCCGGAGTTCCCGGCCGTTCCCGTGCAGCACCCGTTCTTCGTCATGAATCCACGCTCAGGCGGGGGCAAGGTCGTCCACTTCGACCTGCAGCGCAAAGCCGAGGAACTCGGCGCCGAAGTCGTGTTGCTGAGCGGACCGCAGCAACTCGACGTCACCGAACTGGCGGAGAACGCAGTCGAACGAGGAGCGGACCTGCTCGGCGTCGCGGGTGGCGACGGAACGCAGGCCCTGGTCGCCGCGGTCGCAGCGGAACACCGTCTTCCGTTCGTGGTGATCAGCGCCGGAACCCGGAACCATTTCGCCCTCGACCTCGGGCTCGACCGGGACGACCCGGCTGCGGGTCTGGACGCCCTCCGCGACGGGGTCGAACTGCGCGTCGATCTCGGCCGGATCAACGGTCGCCCGTTCGTCAACAATGCGTCCTTCGGCGTCTACGCGGAGGTGGTGCGGAGCCCGCAGTACCGTGCAGACAAGACGGCGACGGTGTTGCAGATGCTGCCGGATCTGCTCGGTGAGCAGGGTAGGCCGGGGTTGCGGGCGCGAATCGATACCGAGACCGTCGAGGGACCGCAGGCAGTCCTGGTCAGCAACGGCCCGTACACATTCGACGACCTGGCGGGACTCGGGCGAAGAGCCCGTCTGGACAGTGGGCGGCTCGGTGTCGTCGCGATCTCGGTCTCGAACGCCCGCCAGGCCGTCGGCCTGTTCCGTCGCACTCACGACCGAGGACTGTTGCAGCGCACTGCGACGGAGGTGGTCGTCGATGCGGACGTGCCGGAGATTCCCGTCGGAGTCGACGGTGAGTCGGTGATGTTGTCGACACCCGTTCGATGCACGATCTCCACCGGAGCGCTACGGGTTCGAGTTCCCCGCGACCGTCCGGGTGTGCGGCTGCCGCCGCCGAGGCCGGACTTCGCCCGGTTACGGGAAATATTGTGGCCGAATTGAATTCTTCTATCCCCGCATTCCACGTGTCCGACGCTTTCAATGGAGGGATGTGCAGATGGATGGCATATTCCGGTGATCCGGTCCTCGTGGAGGACCTGCTCTTCCGTCCGGTTCATTCGCTGATCGATCAGAGCCTGCACTCCCGGATGGGCGCGACGACCACGAACGGGGACGGCTTCGGGATCGGGTGGTATGGGGAGGGGCCGAAACCAGCGGTGTTCAAATGCATCGAACCTGCCTGGAACGAGAGGAATCTTCGGGAGATCGCCTCCCAGATCCGGACTCCGCTGTTGTTCGCGCACATCCGTGCCTCGACAGGAACTGCGGTGCAACGCAGTAATTGTCATCCCTTCCGGCACGAGAACTGGATGTGGATGCACAACGGCGCGGTGCACGGCTTCCACGTGATGAAGCGTGATCTGGCAATGGCCGTGGATCCGAGTCTCTACGACGGGATCGAAGGCTCGACCGATTCCGAGATGTTGTTCTTCCTCGCGCTGACCTTCGGTCTCACCGATGATCCGTTCACCGCTGTGGCGAAGGCTGTCGGTTTCGTGGAGGACGTCGGCGCCCGTCGCGGTGTCGAGAATCCCATGCAGGGAACGATTGCGACCACGGACGGCATCTCGGTCTGGATTTTCCGGTATTCGACGGAGCGACAGACGCGTTCGCTGTTCTACTCGGCCGACATCACGGCGGTAAGGGCGCAACATCCCGAAGTGGAGGTGTTGTACAGGCTGGGGGACGACACCCGTTTCGTGGTGTCCGAACCCCTCCGGGATCTCGAAGGGGCCTGGCTGGAGGTGCCGGAGTCGAGCGCGGGCATCATTCGGGGCAGGGAAGAGCAGTTCCGGGCGTTCGAGCCGGTTTCGCCTGTGCGATCGACCTGATCGCCACGGATTCCCCAGCGTCGATCACGATCTCACGGGTCGGCCGGACCGGTACCCGATGCGCCGAGCGCGTCGCCCGGGTTCAGCTCCACGGTATCGATCCCTGCGTGCTCGGCCCGACGGACGAACTCGGCACCGGGCCCGAAGAACAACCGGGGGCGGACGGCGTCGAGACCGATCGGCCACAGCGTGCCGTAGTGGATCGGTACGGCCAGACCCGCCTGCACCAGACGGGCGACGACAGCGGCCCGGCCGGGATCGAGGTGGCCGTCGCCGAGGGTGGGCCCCCAACCTCCGACGGGTAGCAACGCCAGATCCACGGGCCCGACATGGTCGGCGAGACCCGGGTACAGATCCGTGTCGCCGGCGAAATAGGTGCGGCGGGCTCCCTCGACGACGTACCCGACCGCCGGCGCGAGTTCCGGGCCACGGCGCCAACGGCGGCCATCGTGCCGGGCGGGCACGGTGCGCACGGTGACCGTGCCGATCCGTATTCCCTCGCCGGGACGCAACGGCACGAGGCGGTCGGCGAACCGACGCAGTGCCGGAAATCCGTCGGTGGCTCCCCAGGGGACCACGATCGGAACGTCCGGATCGAGCAACCGCAACGACCTCAGGTGGGTGTGGTCTGCGTGCAGGTGCGAGAGCAGGACGGCATCCGGGTCGTGCACGTGGGGTCCGGTAGGGGTGGGTCCCCGGCGGCGGTGCAGATGCGCGACGCGGTCGGTGAGCACCGGGTCGGTCAGGACGACCGTCCCACGGTCCTCGATCAGCGTGGTGGCATGCCCGAGCCAGCGCAGACCGGATACCGGGGCATTCACCCGCGGTGGCGTGCTCATGAACCTTACGATTCCAGACGTGGGAAGGGGCCCGCGATGCGTACGGTGGGCGGCTTGTTGCGGATACTCGTCGAGTTCCTCGTGTTGTGGGGATCGTCGGCGCTCGCGCTCGTCGTGCTCGACCGGGTCCTCGACGGCGTCACGCTCGACCGGTCCGGCTTCGCTCCGATACCGACGCTCCCGGCCGCGCTGGTACTGGCGCTGGTGTTCGGTCTGCTGAACGCAGCGCTGTGGCCGGTGATGATGCGGTTGATGTCGTGGATCGGCCCGGTATTGCTGTTCGTCGGAGTTTTCCTGGCCGGCGGTGCGATCATGCTGCTGACGCTGTACCTGGTACCGGTCGCCACGGTGGACCGTCCGGGCGATGCGATCGTGCTCGCCGCGCTGGTTTCGCTGGTCACTTCCGTCATCTCGGGCGCGATCGCCTCCCGCTCCGACACCGCCTACCGGTTGATGCAGGTGCGGCGGCACCGGTTTCGATTGCGGCGCAACGCGACGCTCGTGGGTGCACCTCCGGGGTTGCTGTGCATCCAGATCGACGGGCTCGGGTACGACGTACTGCGGCGGGCGATCGCCGACGGTGTCACGCCCCGCCTGGCGACGCTGGTGCGTGAGACCCACCGGCTGGTGCCGTGGTACACCGATTGGAGCAGTCAGACCGGAGCGACCCAACTGGGCGTGCTGCACGGTTCCAACCACAACGTGCCCGCATTCCGCTGGTACGACAAGACCACCGGGCGTATCTCCGTGTTCAGCAACCCGGCCGACAACGAACAGCGCGAACTCGAGCGGGCGGACCGGCCCGGGCTGCTCGCCCACGACGGTGCGAGCCGGGGCAACCTGTTCACCGGTGGTGCGCAGGACAACGTACTGGTCGTCAGTCGTATGCGCGGTGCCCGGCTCGGTGGGGGTGCCGGCTACAGTGCCTATTTCGCCGATCCTGCGAGCGCACTGCGCACCTTCATCAGGATGATCGCGGAACTGCAACGGGAACTTCGTCAGTCGCTGCGGCAGAAGCGGAAGGACGTCCGTCCACGGGTTCCGCGCGGCGGAATGTATCCGTTCGTCCGCGCTTTCGCGACCGTACTCGCCACCGACGTCACCGCTGCCGCAGTGGTCGGTGATCTGATCAAGGGGCGTGCCGTCGTCTATCTCGATCTGATCGGCTACGACGAGGTGTCGCACCACTCCGGGATCTCTCGGCCCGAGACACTCTCCGTGCTCGCGAAAGTCGACGACATCGTCGCGATGTTGCTCGCGGTGACGGAACAGTCCGACCGGTCCTATCACGTCGTCGTGCTCTCGGATCACGGGCAGAGCCAGGGCGCGACGTTTCTGCAACGCTACGGAGAGAGCCTGGGACAACTGGTGATCCGGTTGGCTGCACGGAGCGAGTCGGCCGATCGTCACCGGCACGAGCGGAGGGCGGATACCTTTGCCCAGCCAGGAGGGGAGGGGCGCGCTTATGCCGCAGCCAGCATGCACGCCGCACCGGCCGAGGAGCAGGCGCACACCGTCGCCGGTGAACCGATCGTGCTCGGCTCGGGCAACCTCGGTCTGGTGTACTTCCCGCACCTGCCCGGCCGCGCCGACATCGACACCATCGAAGCCGCGCACCCAGGACTGCTCACCGCTCTCCGGGCGCATCCCGGAATCGGCTTCCTTCTCGTCGCCGCCCCGGGCGGATCCGTCGTGCTCGGACCTCACGGCCGGGTGGACGTGACGACCGGTGAGGTCACCGGCCGGAATCCCCTCGAGGTGATGGGTCCCGATGCGCTGGCGAAGGTCCGGCGCACCGACACCTTCGACAACGTCGCCGACATCATGGTCGGCGGTGCATACTGGCCAGAGACCGACGAGGTTGCAGCGTTCGAAGAGCAGGTCGGCTCGCACGGCGGTATGGGTGGTCCGCAAAGCACTCCGTTCCTCCTCTATCCCGCCACGCTGCCCCCACCCCCGGAGCCGCTGAAGGGCGCCGAGAACGTGCACGAGGTGCTCGCCGGGTGGCGGGATCGATCGGCGGGACCGCCCACAGCAACGACCGATCACCACGCGACGATCAGAGGTGGGTGACCGGGCCCAGGGAGAACGAAAGCTCTTCGGGACAGGAGATT
This sequence comes from Rhodococcus sp. Chr-9, assembly GCF_000801125.1. Taxonomy (NCBI): domain Bacteria; kingdom Bacillati; phylum Actinomycetota; class Actinomycetes; order Mycobacteriales; family Nocardiaceae; genus Rhodococcus; species Rhodococcus sp. Chr-9. The sequence continues at coordinate 13,906 of NZ_JTIZ01000131.1, read as the reverse complement.
TCGGTCGGTTCGGTCAGTGGTTTCGTTCGGTGTCGCGAAGGTCGACGGCGATACCGGTGGTCTTGGAGACGATCCGGCGGGCTGTTTTCATCTCGGCGGCGATCCGGTCGGTGAGGTCGGCTGCGTACACCACGACGACACCGGCCTGCCCCTGTTCGAGAGCCTCACCGAGCTCTTGGACGTCTCTGCGGTCCATCCGGTCTCCCGCATGCCCGAGCAAGGCTCCGATGCCTGTTCCACCTGCGGTGGCGCCGACGAGACCGATACCCACGGGTGGGAACAAGGCGGCCACCACCCCGACGGCCAGACCCCAGCCGAGACCGACCGCTGCCCCGTGACGAGTGGGGTGCTCGTGCTTCTCGACGAGACGGATCTTCCCGTTCTCCTCCTTGACGATGACGGATGCGTCGAAGCCGTGGGAGGGGCGTACCTCACGGTGGAGACGCTCGAGTCCCTCGAAGTCGGCCACAGCGTCCTCGATCCGGTCGTACGCTGCGGCGCTCACGGACAGGGTGCTGTTCTCGTGCTTGCTCACGTTCTACCTGCCGAGATTCGGAACCGCAGGCGGAAGAGTCGAATCGAGCATCGGGTGTCCGGTGAGCTCGCGCTTCACCGCCCTCTCGACGAGTAGCGGAACGAAGTCTCGAACTCTGCTCGTAGCGAATCGGAGGTGGACGCCGTGCACCGCACGTTCGATGTCGTCCGGAGGAACAAGCGGATATCGAATGACCAGACGTTCGATCACCTGTTGTATCTGACGGAACTCGTCGTCACCGCTCATCGGCCAAGCGTGACGTCGGCCCCGAGATCCGTCAAGGCTCGAAACGGTATCGGATGCACCGCTTTCGGGCACGATTCGGCAACACCTCTGGTACGTGGTGGCCGGTCCGCGTCCATCGCCCCGAACCGATCGTTCTCCCACGAACGCGGGATCGGAGGCGGACAATGGGTGAACGTCCGAGGGGGAACCGTGGGACACAAGACGGGGCACGAGAAGCACCGGAAGAGATCGCCGGAGAAATCGCTCACCGCGCGTTCCGATTCCGGCGCCCTTCGTCCCCCCGGTCCACCGCAGCAGGGCGCATCGCCGGTCCGCGAACCCATGAAGAACAAGGAGTACCGTCGCCTGCTCCGTCCGCTGCACGCCGAACTCGTCGCCGTGCAGGACTGGGTGAGATCGTCCGGAGTTCGTATCTGCATCCTGTTCGAGGGCCGCGACACCGCAGGTAAGGGTGGTGTCATCAAGGCGATCACGGAACGAGTGAGTCCCAGGGTCTTCCGCGTCGTCGCGCTGCCCGCACCCACGGAGCGTGAACGGTCTCAGATGTACATCCAGCGCTACGTACCCCACCTGCCGGCCGGAGGTGAGGTCGTGATCTTCGATCGCAGTTGGTACAACCGCGCCGGCGTCGAACGAGTGATGGACTTCTGCACGGAGGAGGAGGCACAGCATTTCCTCCAGATGATCCCGACGGTCGAACGCGCGATCGTGGACTCCGGCATCATCCTTCTGAAGTACTGGCTGGAAGTGAGCCCGGAGCAACAGACGCTGCGCTTGCAGAGTCGCATCGACGATCCTCGTAAGACCTGGAAGCTGTCGGATCTGGATCTGGAGTCGTACACACGCTGGTACGACTACTCCCGGGCACGGGACGAGATGTTCCACTTCACGGATACCGGTTGGGCTCCCTGGTATGTCGTCGACAACGACGACAAGAAACGTGGTCGGCTCAACGTCATCGCCCATCTGCTCGACCGGATCCCCTACGAGCCGCTCGAGCGCCCCGATCTGGTTCTGCCGCAGCGGCAGGACGCCGATGGGTACACGGCACCAACCCAGCCTCTTCACTGGATACCCACGCTCTACTGAGGCTCTTCCGGTAGGGAAGGACGAACCGCGATGGCCACTACGAGATCCGGACCGGACCGAGCGAAGCATTTCGTCCCCGGTCGGGAAGAACCGTCCTGGTATGCCACAGACGCCGCCGACGTGATCGCAGCGCTGTCCTCCGACGAACGATCCGGTCTCACCACGGCAGAGGCGGACGAACGTCGCCGACGCTTCGGACCCAATACGATCGTGTCCGAACCCGCACCGTCCACGTGGACGGTCGCACTGCGGCAGGTACGGGATCCGATGAACCTGATGTTGATCGCCGTGACGGCGGTCAGCATCGTGATCGGGGAGATCTCCACCGCACTCGTCGTCGTCGTCCTGGTCGCACTCAATGTGGTGCTGGGCACGCGGCAGGAAGTGAAGGCCCGTGCGAGCGTGGACGCCCTCGCGAGAATGCAGACTCCGCAGGCGCGAACGATCCGCGACGGAGTGTTGAGCGAGATCGGGGCCACCGACCTGGTGCCCGGCGACATCGTGCAACTCGAAGCCGGCGACCTCGTGCCCGCGGACGGACGTGTGATCACGTCGGCGACGCTCGAGACGCAGGAAGCAGCGCTCACCGGAGAAAGTGCACCCGTTCCGAAGGACCCCGCGACCCTTCCCGTCGGTGACGTGCCCTTGGGCGATCGCTCCGACATGCTGTTCCAGAACACATCCGTCACTCGTGGTACCGCCAGGATGGTGGTGACGGAAACGGGCATGGACACAGAAATGGGCCGGATCGCGTCGATGCTCTCGGCCGTTGCTCCGAGCAAGTCACCGCTGCAACGCGAACTCGACTCGCTGACCCGGCTGCTCGGGGTCATCGCGTGGACCGCGGTTGCCGTCATCGTCGTCATCGGCGTGATCCGCGGGCAGGATCTGACCACGGTGCTGTTGCTGGGCATCGCCATGGGGGTGTCGGCGATCCCGACCGGCCTGCCGACCTTCGTGCAGGCGATGCTCGCTTTCGGTGCCCGGCAGCTCGCCGAAGCGAAGGCCGTCGTCAAGAACCTTTCCGATGTCGAGACCCTCGGTGCCACGAACGCGGTCAACTCGGACAAGACCGGTACGCTCACGATGAACCAGATGACCGTGCGCTCGTTGTATTTCCACACCCGGTGGTACACCGTGGACGGTGAGGGATACAGCAAGACCGGGCGGATCACGCGTGCCGCCGGCGACGAGCTGCCCGACTTCACTCTTCTCGCATACGGATTGTGCCTCGACAGCGATGCCACGGTGTCCGACAGCGGAGTGGTTGTCGGAGATCCCACCGAGGCGGCTCTGGTCGTGCTGGCCGCCAAACTCGGCATCGACGCCCCGCTCACCCGCCGGTCGTACCCCCGCATCGCCGAAGTGCCGTTCGACTCCGCGTACAAGTTCATGGCGACGTTCCATCACCTTCCGGTCGACGGAGCCACGCGATTGGTCGAACTCGTCAAAGGTGCCCCGGACGTGATTCTGGCACTGTGCAGCACCGCCTATCGCCCCGGGCGACACGCGGTTCCACTCGACGAGGCTCGTGACGAACTCGTCGCCGCGAACCGGACTCTGTCCGAGAAGGGGCTGCGGGTGCTGGCGTTCGCGGCCCGCATCGTCGACGGGCAGGAGGAGGTGGTCCGGGCAGACCCGATGTCCTTCGTGGACGATCTCACCTTCGTCGGGATGGTCGGCATCATCGACCCACTCCGGCCCGAGGCGGTCGAGGCGGTACGAACCGCGCACGCGGCAGGTATCGATGTCCGCATGATCACCGGTGATCATGCGATCACAGCGTCCGCGATCGGAGCCGAACTCGGTCTCGGCCCAGGGGTCGTCAGCGGACCCGACCTCCGAGCGATGTCCGACGAGGCTCTGGCGGCGGAGCTTCCGAACCTGCACGTGTTCGGCCGTGTCACTCCCCAGGACAAGCTCCGCCTCGTCGATCTCATGCAGAAGGAGGGCGCGGTCGTCGCGATGACCGGAGACGCCGTCAACGACGCCGCAGCGCTGAAGAAGGCCGACATCGGAGTTGCGATGGGATCGGGCAGCGAAGTGACGAAGCAGGCCGGGAGAATCGTGCTGACCGACGACAACTTCGGAACGCTGGTCACTGCGATCCGGCTGGGGCGAAACATCTACGAGAAGATCGTGTCGTACATCCGGTACCAGATGTCGAAGCTGTTGTCGCTCGTTCTGCTCTTCCTCGTCGCGAGCATCTTCGACATCAACGACGGCGTCGCCCTGACCCCGTTGATGGTGTTGTTCCAGCACTTCTTCATCACGTTGTTCCCGGTCGCCGTCATCATGCTCGACCCGCCTTCACCGGATCTCATGAGCAAGCCGCCTCGTGACCCGAATACACCCATCGCAAACAGAGCCGCTTTCGTGCAGTGGACGGTCTACGGAACCCTTCAATTCGCCGTGGCTCTCGCGGCCCTGCTCCTCGCCCCGGGCGAAATGAGCACGACCGAACCGTCGGTGCCGATGACGACCGCCTTCGTCGTGCTGTCGTTCGGCTCCGTTCTCGCCGGATTGTCCATGCGGCGCGATCCCGAATCCGGATTCGCCGCGCCGATCGTGGGCGCCCTCCGGATCCTGTCGATTCCGGTGGTGGTCACCGTGCTCGCCGTCGAGTCGGACTTCCTGCAGGACCTTCTCATGACGACGTCGCTGACGGGCGCTCAATGGCTGGTCTGCATCGGTTGGTCGGTGATCGTTCCGGTCGTCGTGGAAGCGGAGAAGGCGATCCGGCGTCACCGACACACACCGGACCTGTCGATCCCCGCGCCGGTGGCGGTTGCTCCTGCGCGTGCTCACTGAGGCCGGGTCATGTCACGAATCCAGGGCTTGGGGGCGCTTCCCGGAATCGCAACAGCTCGTGCCTATCGCCGGGAGTGGCTGCGTCCGGACATCACTGCCGGTCTCGTCCTCACCGCACTGCTCATCCCTGCCGGAATGGGCTACGCGGAAGCGGCGGGTCTGCCTGCCTATGCCGGCCTCTATGCAACCATCGTTCCTCTCTTGGCCTATGCGGTGGTCGGCCCGTCGAAGATCCTCGTCCTGGGCCCGGACTCGTCGCTCGCTCCGCTCATCGCAGCGGCCGTCCTTCCGCTCGCCGTCGCAGACGATCCGGAGAGCGCCTTGGTCTTCGCCGGGGTACTCGGTGTGCTCGTCGGCGTGATCCTGCTCGTCGGAGGATTCCTCCGTCTCGGCTTCGTCACCGAACTGCTGTCCAAACCGATCCGGCTGGGTTACCTGAACGCCATCGCACTCGTCGTGATCGTCGGACAACTTCCGAAACTGCTCGGCTTCTCGGTCGACGCGCCCGGCCTCCTGGGGGAGATCCGAGAGATCGGGGAAACCGTGGTAGGTGGTGGGATCGACCCGGTCGCAGCCGGTATCGGGCTCGCCTCGCTCGCGGTCATCGTGGGTTTCCGATTGTGGTTGTCGCGGATACCGGGAGTCCTGGTCGCGGTCGTCGGAGCGATCGTGGCCTCCGCTGCGCTGGATCTCACCGACGACATCGGAATGGTCGGCGCGCTGCCCGAGGGACTCCCGCTCCCGTCGTTCGGCGGGGTCGAGTGGTCGGACGTCGCCCGTCTCGTCGGACCTGCAGCCGGTATCGCGCTGATCGCTTTCGCCGACACCGGAGTGCTCTCCCGCACCTTCGCCGCGCGACGGGGTGAGAACGTGAACGGGAGCACGGAGATGAAAGCGGTGGGTGTCGCCAACATCGCCGGAGGACTCTTCGGAGGGTTCCCGATCTCCGCAAGCGGATCTCGGACGCCGGTCGCCGAGCAGAGCGGCGCGCGAACCCAATTCGCGTGTGTCGTGGGAGCGGTCGCCGTTCTCGTCTTCGTTCTCGTCGCTCCGGGGTTGACCACCTATCTACCCGATGCGACTCTCGGTGCTGTAGTGATCGTCGCCGCCACGGCCCTGGTGGACGTCCGGGGCATGGTCCGGATGTGGAGGATGAGCTCGGTGGAGTTCGGGCTGGCCGTCGCGGCCTTCCTCGGGGTCGCTCTGGTGGGCGTGCTGCAGGGCATCGTCGTCGCGATCGGTCTGTCCTTCGTCTCGGTGGTCGCGCGCGCCTGGCAGCCGTATCGCACCGAGCTCGTGCGGACCGCCGATCGTCCGGGATTCCACGACGTAGAACGTCATCCCGAGGGCAGTCGTATCCCGGGTCTGGTGATCGTCCGGTTCGACGCCCCGCTGTTCTTCGCCAACGGGGAGATCTTCGATCAGTACGTGCGGTCGGTGGTGGCCCGAACCGAAGCGCCGGTCGAATGGGTGGTCATCGCGGCCGAACCGATCACGGGACTGGACACGACCGCCGTCGACGAGCTCGTCGACCTCGACACCTATCTGGAGGGCAACGGCATCCGCCTCGTGTTCGCCGAGATGAAGGGGCCGATCAAGGACCGGCTCATCAGATTCGGGGTCGGGGACAGGTTCGACCCGACTCGCTTCCATCCGACCGTCGAGGACGCGGTGAACGCCTTCATCGGCAGGACCGGTCGAAGCGACGATCAGATCGTCGGCTGATCCTCGATCGTCGGTCGGTCCTCGACGGTACGGGCGGGCCTGATCACCAGTTCCAGGACCAGCAGCGCCAGTACCGCACCCAGCACGATGAGCGCGACCACGAGCCCGGTCGGGTAGCGCCAGAACATCACGAGCAGTGCAGCCACTCCGATGACGACCGCCCGGATCGCGACGCGGGCACGGAAGGCCGCTTCTTCGAACGCATTCGGCGGGCGGGGCCGACGTAGCCGCTGGACGGCACCGAGGCTGCGGCCGAACCCACGCCGAACGGTCCGGGCGGAGGACGAGCCACCGGTGAGGTAGGCACCGAGAGCGATCACCAGTCCGAGCACCGCGACCGCCCGAAGGCTGGTCCGCAGCGGCATCAGCACGGCATCGATGATGGCTGCTGCCGCCTCCGGCGACAGGACGTCGGGCGGGACATCGTCGAGATACAGCGACCGGACGATGATGAGCGCGACCGCCAGAACGAACATTCCTACGACCAGTGCGAGGCCGACGAAGGCGAGTGCGCGTAGGCGACGGCCCGGCGGCGCGACGGCGACTGCGCCGGCAGCAGCGGCGAGGGTGATCCAGGGCAGCACATCCGAAATGTTGTCGAGAGTGTTCACGGCTCGCTGCGCCCGGACCAGTTCCGGTGATCGGAACAGGACCAACTGCTTGTCGACACTCGGGATCTTCTCCGCGAACGTGAAACCGCGGTCGAGGAGACGGCCCTTCACGTTGTCGATCACCGTGCCGAGCGAGATGCTCACCGTGCCCGAATCGTCGACCGTCACCGACGACGGCCCGACGTTGCCGGTCACCACCGCGACCAATGCGTTGTGGGCGGCGCGGTGGGCCTGGATCCACAGATCCTCGAACTGCTCGCTCTGCACCAGTGACAACACCGTCTCGTTGACGAAGTTCCGCGCCTGTCCGGTGATCACCGGTGCCAGTCCCTCGACGGCGCGGTCGACGCGCGGCGCGTTCTCTGTGGCCGGAACGGCGTCGGTGAGAGCGACCAGAGCGTCGGTCGTCAGACCTTTGACGTCGACGCGTGTGAAGATCTCGTCGGTGACGGAATTCGCGATCTGCGTCTGGATGGCGGGGTTCGAGCCCAGCGGGGCGACGGTTGTCACGTACCGGTCGGTGTCGAGGATCTCGCTGCGCACGAACCGTGCGGTGACCGAGAGGACGGCCAGGACCGCGACCAGCACGGCGAGCAGTGCAAGGGCAGCCCAGCGCCAGCCGTGTCTCGCAGGCCGCGGCTCGGGAACGGGCTCCACCCCGACAGTGGCTCGTTCGCGAAGCGTGGCGACTTCCGCACGCAACCGATCGAGTTCGGCGCGCTCGTCGTCGTCCAGTCGGTCGGGTCGGGGACCTTCACCGCCTGTGCCGATGTTTGTGGTCATCCCTGCATCGCCCCCTTTCGGGGCCGGACCCATTATGCGCCGTTGCCGACAACTCCGGTTGGAATTTGGATCCTATTCCCTTCAGAAGTGGACTTCGAGTGGTCATACTCGACAGGAGGGGATCTGTTGTCGACGACACCGACGGAAGTCCACTCCCGGCTTCCGCCAACGATCTTTCATCGAAAAGAGGCTTCAGGTGACCGATTCGGATATCGACGAGATGGGCCCGGTCGACTATCTCGTCATCGAATTCCCCGCCGACCGACCACCGAACGGTTCTGCTCTACCGCTGCTGCTCGACCTTGTCGAGCGAGGCATCATCCGGGTGCTCGATCTCGCGTTCGTCCGCAAGGACACCGACGGTTCGGTCGCCGGGATCGACATCTCCGAGGTCGGGCTCGAAGGAGAAGTCGACGTGACGTTGTTCGCGGAGGCGTCGTCGGGCCTGCTCGGCGACACCGATTTCGACGAAGCGGGGGCTGCGCTCGAACCCGGCTGCTCGGCGGCCGTGCTCGTCTACGAGAACACCTGGGCTGCTCCGCTGGCGCGGGCACTGCGTCGCAACGGCGCCGAACTCGTCGCGTCCGGGCGTATCCCGGTCCAGAGCATCCTGGCTTCGCTGGAGAAGCTCGACGTCGAAATGTGACTCGAGCGAACGAAATACACGAGGAGATCGACATGCCAGGACTACTCCGCGGGGTGGCTCGCACCGCAGTCGTAGCCGGGACGGCGACGGCCGTCTCCAACCGCGTCTCCCGCCGGCAGGGAGAACGATGGGCATCGCAGGGCCAGGCCGTCTACGGGCGTCCCGCCCAGTACGCACCCGAACCCGAACCCATGCCCGCGCCGCCTCCGGGTGGAACGGATCGCATCACCGCGCTGAAGGACCTCGCCGAATTGAAGGCCCAGGGTGTGCTCACCGAGGCCGAGTTCGAGAGGGAGAAGGCGCGAATTCTCGCATCCTGAGCCCGAGTCCGGCCTCTGCGTCGAGCGGACACGACCACTCCCACGCGCCGCCGACGGGTCGAGGAACGAGCTTCATGGGCGACTGGAGGTGTACGGTACACCGGATCGACGAGCCGACCGACTACGTGGCGAGGCTGTCGCTGGTACTGGCGGACGACCTCACCCCGACGGAGGTGCAGGACCGCGCTCGTGTGCTGGCCCGTCAGCTCTTCGGGCACGACGTCGACGTCGGGGAGGTCGAGCCGGAATACTGGTCGGCCCGTCGGCCGCCGTCGACCTGAGATCGTAGCGGTGACGCACTGTATCTGTTGAAAGAGAGCGTATTCCGTGTGTCTCGGGCCCTCTCCTCGCGACACGGTCGTCACTGGGCTCCGGAGGCGGAAGGCGTGGCACTCGAGGTCGCGGGAAGGAGCGCGGACGCGACGAGTCCGACGAGCCCGATGCACGCCAGCACGATCATCGCGGCCGCATACGACCGGTCCGGCGTGGCCAGGCCGACGACGAGGACGGTACCTGCCACGGCAGTGCCCAGGGACGAACCCAGATTGGACACGCAGCGCGACAGACCCGAGATCTCACCCTGCTGTTCCTCTGGGAACGCCGACTGCACGACGTTCACGGACGGAGTGAGCATCGCACCCAGTCCGACGCCGATGAGGAACAGGCCCGGGGCGAACGCCCATGCGCTGGTCCATGCACGGACCATCAGGAGCAGCACCACGATGCCGCCGAGGGTGACGACGAAGCCGCTCATGATGAGGGCACGCTGTGAATGCCGGGCGGCCAATCGTTCCGCCAGCAATGAGGAACCGAGAATGCCGGCGGTGGCGGCGGTGAAGATGATGCCCGTCTCGATTGCGTTGTAGCCGCGGACCACCTGCAAGAATGCCGAGACGACGAACGCGACGCCCATCAGCAGCAGCCACTGGATGTTCTGGGTGACGAGCGCGAGATTCGATGTGCGATTACGGAACAGGTCGGTCGAGAGGAGCGGCACTCTGCCGGCCCGTTCGAAGCGTCGTACGTGCAGGAAGAACCCGACGACGAGCAGGATTCCGATACCGATGAGGCCGGCGGATACCGAGAGTGCGTTGTCCGCCTGGAGAATCCCCATGACGATACAGACGAGACCTGCGGCGGACAGGACGGCACCGATCCCGTCGAAGGGTGTGGTCGGATCCGGGGGCAGGGGATCCTCGAGTCCTTTGCTCAGAACGACTATGGCGGCGACGATCAGTGCCTGGAAGACGAAGGCGGCCCGCCAGTCGATCGCAGTAGTGATCAATCCACCTATCAGCGGCCCGGCTGCGGCGCCTATCCCACCCATGCCGGTGATCACGCCGAAGGCCCGTGCCCGGGACTTCATATCGGTGAAGAGCATCGTCGTGAGGATGTACACGGGCGGGATGAGCAGTGCGGTGCCGATTCCTTCGAAGATCGAGTTGCCCAGGATCAGGATTCCCAGACCCGGTGCTGCCGCACTCAGGAGGGCGCCCACGCCGTACAGTACGAGTCCGGCGACGAAACACCGCTTGCGACCCCATCGGTCCGTCAGTTTCCCACCCGGAATCATAAAAGCTGCCATGACCAGAAGGAACACGGTGATCGCGGTCTGCACACCCTGCACCGTGGTGTCCAGGTCGACGCTGATGTCGTTGATCATCACGTTCATGTTCGAACCTGCGAAACTGCAGATGAACTGAGCGAGGGCGAGTGGGAGCAACATTCGCCGAATAGGGGCGGAAGGTTTCGCCACCGGATTCTCGGTCATCTCGTACTTCCCGTCGCGAAGGACGTCGCCGAAACTCTGAACGTCATGATCCACCGCGGTGGTGGACGGTGGCGCCGACGAGTCGAAACCGTGACCTTGACCTGATATCCGAGACCGGAGGAAGATCGAAGAACTCGACTCCTCTTCTCGCGAGGTAACGTCATGCTTCTCGAGGACTACGGCTTCATCGGTGACCTGCAGACCTCCGCGCTCGTCGGCCGGAACGGCTCGATCGACTGGCTGTGTATGCCCGCGTTCGACTCCGGGTCGTGTTTCGCGGCCCTGCTCGGCGGCCCGGAGCACGGACGCTGGCTCGTCGCGCCTGCGGCGGAACCCGTGGCGGTCACCCGTCGCTATGTCGACGACACCCTGGTGCTCGAGACCGACTTCGAGACTGCAGAGGGCGCCGTCCGTCTGATCGACTTCATGCCTCGTCGGGGATCGGGTCCACCTCGGCTGATCCGTATCGTCGAGGGGTTGCGGGGCCGTGTGCCGATGCGAATGCACTTGGCGATACGCCCCGATTATGCGGCGGTCACACCGTGGGTCGAGGCGGTGACCGACGGTGCTGTCGCGACGGCCGGCCCGGACGCCTTCCACCTGTGCACGACGGTGCCGTTGGAGATCCGTGCCGGGACCGTCGAATCCGAGTTCGTCGCCGTGGAGAGCGGCCGATACCGATTCGCTCTGGACCGGTACCCATCCTTCGAACCGGCCCCCGTCGTCGAGGATGCCGAATCCGCGCTCGCGCGCACCGTGGAGTGGTGGCGCGAGTGGACCGGCCGGTGCACCTACAAAGGGGCATATCGCGACGAGGTGATCCGCTCTCTGATCGTCCTCGAGGGGATGACCGACGAGACGACCGGTGCGATCGTGGCGGCCCCGACCACCTCCCTGCCCGAAGCGCTCGGCGGGGTACGCAATTGGGACTACCGCTACTGCTGGTTGCGCGACTCGGTGTTGGCGCTCGAAGCGCTGCTCGCCGGGGGATACACCGGCGAGGCTCTGGCCTTCCGCGACTTCCTGCTCCGGGTGGGAACGGGTGATCCTGCCGATGTGCAGATCATGTACGGGATCAGGGGAGAGCGTCGACTGACCGAGTTCGAGGTGGAACATCTGCCCGGTTACGAAGGGTCGGCGCCCGTCCGGGTCGGAAACGCCGCAGCCGAACAGTTCCAGCTCGACGTGTACGGCGAGGTCCTCAGCGTGGCGTACAAGGGAGCCGAAGCGCTCGGTAGGATCGAGCCGCACATGTGGCCCCGCTGGCAGGCCGTGATCGAATACGTCGAAGGAATCTGGCAGGAACCCGACGACGGGATCTGGGAAACACGCGGCCCCCGGCGCCATTTCACGCAGTCCAAGGTCATGGCCTGGGTCGTCTTCGACCGCGCGGTCCGGCTCGCCGAGGGATTCGGGCTCGACGCACCTCTCGACCGGTGGAGGCGGACCCGCGACGAGATCCACGACGAGATCTGCGAACGTGGATACGACCCGGTCCGTGGCACGTTCACGCAGTACTACGGCTCCACGGAACTCGACGCCAGCGTTCTGCTGATTCCGCTCGTCGGCTTCCTGCCCCCGACCGATGATCGGGTCACGTCCACGATCGACGCGATCCGGAACGAACTCGGCCGCGACGGCTTCGTATCCAGGTATTCGACGACGGATACCGACGACGGGCTTCCCGGGGACGAAGGACAGTTCCTGGCCTGCTCGTTCTGGCTGGTGAGCGCGTTGGCGCTCAACGGCCGGGTCGACGAGGCCCGCGCGTTGTTCGAGCGGTTGCTCGGACTCACCAACGACCTCGGACTGCTCGCCGAGGAATACGACGTGCAGGCGGGACGACAGGTCGGCAACTTTCCCCAGGCATTCAGTCACCTCACTCTCGTCGGCGCGGCCTGCGCGATCACCGTCGCCGAACGGGCACGGGCAGTGGATCCGGCCGACGGAGCACCGGCCGTCTGATCCGACATCCTCCGAATGCCATGTCTCCGCGAGATCTTCGTCCACACCGTGCGTGCTGTATGTATCCTGTGGGTACATGCTGCCCCGCATACGCACCCGTGTTCGTCGGTGTCTGTCCATCGAACGAACCACATTGGCGCGCCTGAAAATCGGTAGAAATCGTACGAATGTCGCCGATTCGGCGCGCACGCTTCCCCGGACCCGCCGAGCACGTTTCAATGACAGGTGCAGAGGGGCTGTCGGGAGCGCAGGGGATACGCTTCCGCGTCGCTTGCTCCGTCGGGGAAGTTCGCGAACGGTGGCAGGGGAACAAGATGGAACACGGTGTTGTGTTGTGGTTCGACGCCGGTCTGGGTCACGGCTTCATCCGTGACGACGACGGTACGGAGATCCTGGTGCACTACTCACAGATCGACGGGAGCGGCTACCGCTTCCTGACCGGGGGTCAACGGGTCCGATTCGAGATCGGTTACGGGATCTTCGGTCGACATGCGGTCAACGTGCAGGTGTGCTGACATACGGGACGTTCGGATGGTGGGATCGGGAGATGGACACACGGGCGAACGAGTGGGCGGAGGAGACCCACCTCGCTGCTGCAGCTCCGACCGAGGAGCAGATGTGGGCCTCGCGGGCCAAGATCTGCAGGCCGCCGACCCGAACGATGAGACGGTCGCGTCGATCGCTGCGCGGTGGGGCTTCTCGTCGCCCGGACGATTCGCGACGCAGTACCGGTCCGTCTACGGCCGGGCGCCTCGTGGGACCCGGTCGGGCAGGCTGTGGTCCGATCGAACTACTGCCGATCCTGTAGAAAACGAATAGACTGCACCGGAAGCGAACGATGCGTTCGCTGTCGACTCTGTCGGCGGGGCGCGAGACTTCCGCCGCAGGGGGTCGGATCTGTCGACCTGCCCCGTCGGCAGTGCCTCGAGTACGCACAATCGGTCCCGGTCAGGGCATTTCGGCGTATGCTCAGGACATCGGTGATCGCCTGTCACCCCCTGCGCGGACGATCGCCGGCGCCGGGTGGATCAGAGGTAGGCCACTCGGGCGATGCCGAACCCTGTCGCCCATTTCCCCCTGCTCGGGTGGCAGGGTTTCGGCGCGCCGCAGGTCGTTCGGCGCGCGGGCGTCATCACTTCAGCGGTCGGAATCCGGCCCCGTTCCTCGTGATTCGCCGGGATCGTCGTCGCCGTCGTCCACTTCGGGAGGGACGCGGGGAGTTCGGCTGCATAGGCTGCACGGGGTGGGGCGACCCCGTCGAGGCGTTCGTTGATCGCATGGGCGATCAGATCGTGTTGCACACGGGAGATCAGATCGTGTTGCACACGGGAGAGGGGAAGCAGGCCGTCGAGATACGCGGCTCTTCGCACTTGGTAGGGGCTGGTGCCGATCGACCCCGTTGCC